>JAQUDN010000222.1 GCA_028685665.1 Burkholderiaceae bacterium
CCTCCCCGTTCCCTGTTGCACAGCGCATGTTCTCGAACGGCCCCTCATGACCTCCCCACTCCCCCGCTCCGCCACCAAGCTGCGAGGTGCCCGCACTGTCCCCTCCCGCGCCCCGCGCCAGAAAAAATCGGCCGCCCCGGTCGCCCGGCATTTCGCCATCATCGGCGCCGGCATGGCGGGCGTGGCATGTGCCCGCACCCTGGTGCAGGCCGGCCACCGGGTCACGGTGTTCGAAAAAGCCCCCCAGGCGGGCGGGCGCACCACCACCCTGGATTCGGCCTTCGGCAGCTTTGATGCCGGCGCGCAGTACTTCACCGTGCGCGATCCCCGTTTTGCCCAGGCGCTCGACACCGTACCCGGCCTGTGCAAGCCCTGGAGCGCCAACTCGGTGCGCGTGCTCGATGCGGCCGGCTAGGTGGCCGCCGCCGGACGGTCCACCCGCGAAGCCCACTGGGTCGCCAGCCCCGGCATGGACGCCCTGGTCCGCGCCTGGGCCGAGCCGCTGCGCCTGGCCGGCCAGCTCATCACCCACACCCGCGTGACGCAGATCGAGCGCGACCCCCTGAACGCCACCGGATGGCAAGTGCGCTGCGAGGGCCAGGGCGATACGCCCCAGGTGTTCGCCGGTTTTGATGCCGTGCTGCTGGCCCAGCCGGCCGTGCCCGCCCTGGCCTTGCTGAACACCTCGGCCCTGAGCAGCCCCCTGAACGAAGCACTCGCCAAGGTCCACATCGCCCCCTGCTGGACGCTGATGCTGGCCTTTCCGCAGGCCGTGCGCCCCGGACTGACCACCCTGGGGCCCCAGTGGAATGCCGCGCGCAGCACCCACCACCGCATCGCCTGGCTGGCCCGCGAATCGTCCAAACCCGGGCGCAGCATCATCGAACGCTGGACCGTGCAGGCCAGCCCGGCCTGGTCGGCCGAACACCTGGAAGACGACACCGCGCGCGTCCAGGACAAACTGCTCAAGGCCTTTGCCGAAGTCACCGGCATCCGTGCCCAGCCCAGCTATGCCGACACCCGCCGCTGGCGCTATGCCCAGACCCAGCAGGCCCTGGGCCAGAGCCACCTCTGGGACGCCAGCCAGGGCCTGGGGGCCTGTGGCGACTGGTGCCTGGGGCACCGGCTCGAAGATGCTTTTGTCTCCGGTCTGGAGCTGGCCCTCGCCGTGGCATGAGCACGGCGGTGAGCGGGGGCGGGCCCCGCTATGTGGGCCGCTTCGCCCCCTCGCCCACCGGACTGCTGCACGCGGGCTCGCTGGTGGCCGCGCTGGCCAGCTGGCTCGACGCCCGGGCCTGGAACGGCGGCCAGGGCGGGCGCTGGCTGGTCCGCATCGAAGATGTGGACACCCCGCGCTGCCTTCCCGGTGCCGGCGAACAGATCCTGCAGCAGCTGGCCCGCTGCGGCCTGTGGCCCGACGAGCCCCCGCTGTGGCAGTCGGCCCGGGGAGGGTTCTACGCCCAGGCGCTGGACCGGCTGATCGCCCAGGGCGATGCCTACCCCTGTGCCTGTTCGCGCAAGGACATTGCCGCCGCCCAGGCGGCCCAGGGCCAGGGCCGCGAACGCCATGCCGATCGGCCCTACCCCGGCACCTGCCGCACCGGGCTGCAGGGTCGCACGGCGCGCTCCTGGCGCTTCAAGGTGCCGCATCTGAAGACAAATACGGCGCCAGAGTCCGTCCTTCCTGCGCCAGCAGCTACTGATTCAGGAGCATCCTGCCCTGTCCACTGGACCGACCGGCGCCTGGGCGCCCAGCAGCAGGATGTCGCCCAGGCCGTGGGCGACTTCGTGCTGCGCCGGGCCGATGGGCTCTGGGCCTACCAACTGGCCGTGGTGGTCGATGACGGCGCCCAGGGCATCACCCATGTGGTGCGCGGCGAAGACCTGGCAGACAACACCCCGCGCCAGATCCTGCTGCAACAGGCCCTGGGCCTGCCCCGCCCCCGTTTTTTGCACACCCCCCTGGTCTGCGGGGCCGACGGCGAAAAACTCTCCAAACAGAATGGCGCCACCCCCCTGGACCTGGGCGATCCGGTGCAGGCGCTGGCCCGGGCTGCCGCCGTGCTCGGCCTGCCGTCTCCGGCCGAAACCGCCGGGCGGGGACTGGGCGACGCACTGGCCCATTGGGTGGCCGCCTGGCGGCGAATCTACAATCCCGCCCTGTGATTGAAACGACCTCCCCCTCCTCCCCCGCGGGCCTGCCCGCCGACTTTGCAACGTCCGCCCGCCCCACCGGCCCAGGCCAGGCCCCTGCCGGCGTGACCCACCCCAAAACCATCAAGAGCTTTGTGCGCCGCGCAGGCCGGACCACCCTAGGCCAGGCCAAGGCCTTTGAAGACCTGGGCCCGCGCTTTGTGCTGCCCTATGGCCCCCAGCCGCTCGACGCGCCCACGGCCTTTGGCCGCAGCGCACCGCTGATCCTGGAGATCGGCTTTGGCATGGGAGAAGCCACGGCGCACATCGCCCGCGTGCGGCCCCAGGACAACTTTCTGTGCTGCGAAGTGCATGAAGCCGGCGTGGGCGCCCTGCTCAAGCGCATCGGCGAGCAGGCGCTGGAAAATATCCGCATCCTGCAGCACGACGCAGTGGAAGTCATCGACCACATGCTGCCCCTGGGCAGCCTGGATGGCGTGCACATCTTCTTCCCCGACCCCTGGCACAAGACCAAGCACAACAAGCGCCGGCTGATCCAGCCGCCGCTGGTGGCCAAGCTGGCCGCACGCCTGAAACCCGGGGGCTACCTGCACTGCGCCACCGACTGGCAGCCCTACGCCGAGCAAATGCTTGAAGTGCTGTCGGCCGAACCGCTGCTGGCCAACACCGCCGAGGGCTACGCCCCACAGCCCGACTACCGCCCCCTGACCAAGTTCGAAAACCGGGGCCTGCGGCTGGGCCACGGCGTGTGGGACCTGGTGTTCACGCGCCGCACGGCCTGACAACCGCCGCCGGGGGCTGCCCGCCCCGGCCTGCGCCGGGAATCACGCCCCGGCTAAAGCAGCGACCTGGGCAGAAACTCCGGCGATCCAGACACCTGCGCGATGGCCGCCACATCCACCGCATCGTGCTGCTCCGCCGGCAGGAAGCGGTCGGCATACTCGCGCCAGACCTGGCTGTGCAGGAAGAACCGGAACAGCTCGGCATCGATGTGGTGGTCCCGGGCCATCACGGCCATCAAGCCCAGGGACTCTGACAGGGTCTTGGCCCGTTTGTAGGGGCGGTCGCGGGCCGTCAGCGCCTCGAAGATGTCCGACAAGGCCATGACCCGGTCGGCCAGCGTGAGATCGGCGGCCTTGAGGCGGCGCGGGTAGCCCGTGCCATCGAGCTTTTCATGGTGCGAGCCGGCAATCGCCGGCACCCGCGCCAGGTGGGGCGGAAACGGCAGGCTCGACAGCATGACGATGGTCTGCACGATGTGCTCGTTGATCCGAAAACGGTCTTCCTCGGTCAGCGTGCCCCGCGCCACCCCCAGGTTGTGCAGCTCCCCCAGGTGCACGGCCTGCGCGGGCAAATCCATGTCGAAACCCCAGCGGTTGGCGGGGTTGCCGCGCTCCACCGGCGGGCGGCGGTCCCCCCAGGGCACCACCTGCTCGGGCCGGTCGGACAGCAGCGGCTCGGTGCAGGGCAAGGCCTGTACGGCCACGCCTGCCAGGCGCTCGTGCTCCTGCGCCGACAGGCCCAGCCGGTCGTTGAAATGCCGCTGCCAGGTGGTGCGCCCGATCTCGGCCAGGCGCCACCGGTCGGCATCGGCCATGGTCTCGCCCCCGATATTGCAGCGGGCCACAAAGGCAAAGTCGGCCTGCAGGCGCTCCTGGCGCTGGCGCAGGGTGGCCGCCAGCGGCTCAGCAGCGTGGCCCGCGGCGCGCTGCTGCCAGTAATCGAGCTCGGCATCGCGCCAGAGCACCTCAAAGCGCATGCGCACCTCGTGGATGCGGTTGTAGAGGGTTTCCAGCTTGGTGGCCTTGTCGATCACCTGCTCGGGGGTGGTGACCTTGCCGCAGTCGTGCAGCCAGGCCCCCAGGCGGAATTCCTCGCGCTCGCTCTCGGTCATGGAGAAGCCCGCATAGGGCTCGGCCTGGGTCGCGCAAAGGCGCTGCATCAGCATTTCGGCCAGTTGCGGCACGCGTTCGCAGTGGCCCCCGGTGTAGGGGCTCTTGGCGTCGATGACATTGGCCAGCAGATGGATCACGGCATCGAGCAATTCCTTTTGCCCGGCGATGAGCTGGCTGGTCTCCAGGGCCACCGAGAGCACGCCCGAGAGCCTTTCGACGAAATGCCGGAAGATCGCATCGCTCTGGGCGTCCTCTGCGACATAGCGCAAGGCCAGCAAGCCCAGCGGCTGCCCGTCCCGGGTCTTCAAGGGCCCCCGCAAGGCCC
>JAQUDN010000223.1 GCA_028685665.1 Burkholderiaceae bacterium
TCGACGACGGCGAGCTTGACGGGGCCATCGCCAAACACCTGCAGCACCAGCGCCCCGTTGAATTTGATGTTGGACTGCATTAGCACCCCGGCAGCGGCCATTTCGCCGAGCAGGGCACGCACCGGTGCCGGGTAGGGGCCGGTGCTGGAGTTGTCGGCACGGCGGCGCAGGATGTCGGTCCAGGCCTCGGTCAGGCGCACGACCATGCCGCGCACGGGCAGGCCTTCGAAAAGAAACTTGTGAAGTTCAGACACGCAGGAATTCCAGAAAAAAGGCCGGATCAGCCCAGGAGGCGCAAACCGCTCTTGAAGCGGTGCGCGTTGTCGATGTAGTGCTGGGCGCTGCGGCGCAGGCCCTCGATCTGCTCGGGGCTCAGCGCGCGCACGGCCTTGGCCGGGCTGCCCAGGATCATGGAGCCATCGGGAAACTCCTTGCCTTCGGTCACCAGCGCGCCGGCGCCCACCAGGCAGTTCTTGCCGATTTTGGCGCCGTTGAGCACGATGGCGCCGATGCCGATCAAGGATTCGTCGCCAATGGTGCAGCCATGCAGCATGACCTGGTGGCCCACGGTGACGCGCTCGCCAATCACCAGCGGCTGGCCGTGGTCGGCATGCAGCACGCTGGCATCCTGGATGTTCGATCCTGCGCCCACCGTGATGCTTTCGGTGTCCCCGCGCACCACGGTGCCAAACCAGATGCTGGCGTCTTCGCCCAGGACCACCTGGCCCATCACTTGCGCGCTGTCCGCCACCCAGGCCGACGCCGCAATCTGCGGCGCCACCCCATCGAGTTCATAAATTGCCATGCACCAGTCTCCATCGCTGTGGTTTGTAGGGCCTGCACCGGGGCGGATCAAAGCCAGGCCATCGGCCGCAGGATCTAGAATTGTAAGGATGGAGCTTCGCCAACGTGCATTGCAGGTCTTGTGCCTTGCAGACCCTGAACAAAAAGCCGCGCAAACGCAGGCCTTGAAAGCGCAAGAAGCTATTCTTTCGATAGCACAAAACGCGCCCATCCCCCCCGCCGATCCCGACGCCCTGCCCGGCCGGCCGGCGCGCCCGCCCCTGCTGCGCCACACCGAAATGGCGCGCCGCTCGCCGGCCACGCCCGAAGGCCGGGCGGTGCTGGTCCACGCGATTGCGCACATTGAACTCAACGCCATCAACCTCGCGCTCGATGCGATCTGGCGGTTTGACGGCATGCCGCAGGCCTACTACCGCGACTGGCTGCGCGTGGCCTCCGAAGAAGCGCTGCACTTCACCCTGCTGCGCCAGCATCTGCGCAGCCAGGGCCACGACTATGGCGATTTTCCGGCGCACCAGGGGCTGTGGACCATGTGTGCAAAGACCCAGGACGACATCGTGGCGCGCATGGCGCTGGTGCCCCGCACCCTGGAAGCCCGCGGGCTGGATGCCACGCCCCAGATCCAGCGCAAGCTGCGCCAGGTCGGCAGCCCCGATGCGCTGGCGGCCGTGGCGATCCTCGACCGCATCCTGGAAGACGAGGTCGGCCATGTGGCGATTGGCAACCACTGGTACCGCTGGCTGTGCACCCAGCGCGGCCTGGACCCCGAAACCCTCTATGGCCAGCT
The DNA here is from genome assembly GCA_028685665.1 of Burkholderiaceae bacterium. Classification (GTDB taxonomy): domain Bacteria; phylum Pseudomonadota; class Gammaproteobacteria; order Burkholderiales; family Burkholderiaceae_C; genus JAQUDN01. The sequence continues at coordinate 1,592 of JAQUDN010000223.1, forward strand.
GGTCCGCCAGTACGAAGCGCCCCGGCTCAAGCCCCCGTTCAACGAAGCGGCCCGGCGCAGCGCAGGCTTCACCGACGCAGAATTGCACTGGCTGCAACAGGGTTGAGCGGCCAGGCGGGCGCCAGGACTCTCCCTACAATCGGCGCTCCACCGAGACGCACAAAAACCAACAACAGCCCCATGCCCCATACCGCAGCCGGAACCTCACCAGACACCTCCTCCAGCGGACCACACACGGGCGCCGTGATCGCACGCCAGGCCATTGTGAACACCGAGCAGGTGGTGGTAGCCCACGAGCTGTTCAACCGCTCCCGCCCCGCCGCCGAGCACACCGCCGCCACCGATGTGCTGCTGATCTTCAATGCGCTGTCGCACGCCGGCACCGAAGACCTGGTGGGAAAGAAGCCGATTTTTGTCAACTGCACCTATGACAGCCTGGCTGGGGGCCATCTGGAACTGCTCGACCCTCGGAAGTTCGTGCTGGAAATTCCGCCGCCGACCACCGAGACGCCCGAAGAGGTGGCCTTGCGCATCCCCATCATGGCCGAGCTGCGCCAGCGCGGCTTCCGCCTGGCACTGAGCCACCGCGTGCTCGAGGCCCCGTTCATAGCGGCCCTTCCCATGGCGGACTACCTCAAGTTCGATCTGTCCCAGCTGTCCCACGAGCAGCTGGGCGCCCTCGTGCACCAGGCGCAAAGCAGCTCCCAGGCCCAGTTGATCGCCGAAAAAGTCGAAACCGCCGCCCAATTCCAGGAAGCGGTGCAGCTGGGGTTTCCGCTGTTCCAGGGCTATTGGTTCGCACGCCCCGCCCTCATCGAAACCCGGCTGGTCCATCCCAGCCAGCACAGCATCATTGAACTGGTGAACAAGCTGCGCAAGCAGGCCAGCACCGACGAGATCGAGGAAGTCCTCAAGAAAGACGCCGGCCTGGCCTTCAACCTGATGCGCCTGATCAACTCGGCGGGTTTTGGGGCCCGGCATGAAATCACCTCGGTACGCCAGGCCGTCATGCTGATGGGCCTGAAAAAACTGTTCCGCTGGGCGGCCCTGCTGATGACGACCTCGCGGGCCACCGGCACCCCCTCTTCGGTCGGGCAGACCGCCGTGGTGCGAGGCCGGCTGATGGAGCTGCTGGCCCTGGAAACCCACTCGGCCCCCGATGCCGACCAGGCTTTTGTGGTGGGCGTGTTCTCGCTGCTCGACGCCATGCTGTCCTTGCCGATGGAGTCGGCGCTGCACCTGCTCAACCTCCCCGACACCATCGTGGCGGCCTTGCTGCGCCGGGAAGGCTGGCTGGGCCAGCTGCTGGCCTTGGCAGAGGCCTGCGAATCCAGCGATGACGCCTTGTTCGAGCAGGCCGCCAGTGCCTTGAACCTGAGCAGCCAGCAAATCAACCTGGCGCATCTGCAAGCCCTGGCCTGGGCGGACCAGATCGCGGACTGAACCCGGCCACAACGCCTCCGACCCAGCGCGGCGAGCTTCCCCCCATCCAAGGCGCATCCATGCCGAGCCCCTTTGCCCTTGCGCACCCCAGCGCCGCCCCGCCCACCGCCCCCATCGAGGGGGACGACGCCCCGCCCGTGATTGCGCGCCAGGCCATCGTCGATGGGCAGCGGGCCATCTACGGGTACGAGCTGTTCAACCGCTCACTGGCCTGGGGCCCGCACACCGCCGCCAGCGATGCCGCCCTGCTGTTCAATGCCCTCTCGCACGCCGACACCGAAGCCCTGGGAGACAGCCGCTCCTGGTTCATCAACTGCACCCACGAAAGCTTGGCGGGCGGCCACCTGGAGCTGATCCAGCCGGAGAAGGTGGTGCTGGAAGTGCCCACCCTCGGCCCCGACAGCGCTCCGGAAGCCATTGCAGACCGCTTACGCCCCCTGCAGGACCTGCGGCAACGCGGTTTTCGCCTGGCCTTCAGCCAGGATGCCCTGTGCCCGGCCTACCGGGACTGGCTGCCACTGGCCGCCTTCATCAAACTGGATCTGTCGACCTTCGCGCCAGAACAGGCCCCCGGGCTGATAGCTTTCGCCCAGGCCCACAGCACGGCGGACCTGGTGGCGGAAAAGGTGGAAACGCAGGCGCAGTTCGAACAGATGGCCCTCTTGGGCGCCACGCTGTTCCAGGGCTATTGGTTTGCCAAACCCGTGCAGGTGCAGACCAGCGCGGTCCGCCCTTCCAAGGCGGTGGTCCTCCAGTTGATCAACCGGGTGCGCCAGCAGGCCAGCACGGACGAGATCGAGGAGCTGCTCAAGAAAGACCCCACCCTGTCTTTCAACCTGCTGCGCTTCATCAACACCTCGGGCTTTGGCCTGTCGTGCGAGATCACCTCGTTCCGCCATGCCGTGATGATCCTGGGCCTGAAAAAGCTCTTCCGCTGGGCGGCGCTGCTGCTGACGACCTCGCGCACCGAGGGCACCTCACCCGCCCTGGGAACCACCGCCGTGGTGCGCGGCCGCCTGATGGAGTTGCTGGCGGCCGAGCTGCTGCCCAGCGATGAATGTGACCACGCCTTCGTGGTGGGCGTGTTTTCCCTGCTCGACAGCCTGCTGGGCATTCCGCTGGACAAAGCGCTGGCCATGCTGGCCCTGCCCCCAACCGTCACCGAGGCCCTGTTGCACGGCACGGGGGTCTTTGCCCCCTTCCTGGAGCTCACCAAGGCCTGCGAAAGTGGCGAAGAAATCGCCTTTGCCCAGGCCGCCGAGGCCCTGCAACTGTCCAACCGGCAGGTGAACTGGGCGCACCTGCAGGCCCTGGCCTGGGCCGACCACCTGGAAGCG
>JAQUDN010000057.1 GCA_028685665.1 Burkholderiaceae bacterium
AGGCAGGTCAGTGACATGACCGATGGCAAGTTCCAGATCTCGGTGCACGCCGGGGGCGAATTGATGCCGGCTTTTGGTGTCCTGGACGGGGTGCAGGGCGGATCGGTCGAGATGTGCCACACGGCCCCCAATTATTTTTATGGCAAGGACCCTACTTTTTGCATGGGGTCGTCCATTCCCTTTGGCCTGAACCCACGCCAGATGGAAGCCTGGACCAACGAGGGCAACGGCTTCAAGCTGCTGCGCGAGTTCTATGCCAAGTACAACATCCTCCATTTCAACGCTGGAAACACGGGCGTGCAGATGGGCGGATGGTTCCGCAAGGAAATCAAGACCGTGGCCGATTTGAAGGGCCTGAAGTTTCGCACCAACCCGTTTGCGGGCAAGGTGCTGGAGCCGTTTGGCGTGGTGCCCCAGTCGATTCCTGCGGCCGACCTGTATCCGGCGCTGGAGAAAGGCACCATCGACGCCGTGGAGTGGGTCGGGCCTTACGATGACCTGAAGCTCGGCTTTCACAAGGTCGCTCCTTACTATTACTACCCGGGTTGGTGGGACGGTGGTCCCCAGTTGCAGTTCTATATCAATCTGCAGGCATGGGACAAACTGCCCTCCGAGTACAAGGCCATCATCCAGTCGGCTTCGGCCGTGGCCAACACCTCCATGCTAGCCAAGTACGACGCCCGCAACCCGACCGCGCTGAAGCAATTGGTGGGTTCCGGGGCCAAACTGCGGCCGTTCTCGCAGGAGCTGATGAATGCGGCCTTCAAATCCGCCCAGCAGATTTATGCAGACCTGAACAACACCAATCCCGAGTGGAAGAAGATGTTCGCGGACTATTCCAAGTTTCTGGCCGACCAGAACGCCTGGTTCCGCTTTACGGAAGGCAGTTACGACCGTTTTATGCAGTCGCAAAAGCTGTAAGCCTGTGGCCAGGTTTCTACAATCGGCCGTGTAATTAATTTGTCGTCAACCTTTCGGAGATAACTTCATGGATCGTCGTTCCATCATCAAGCAAGCAGGTATTGCCGGCATTCTTGCGGCCGGTGCCGCTCCTGCCGTGCATGCCCAGGCCGCCATTCGCTGGCGCCTGGCCTCGAGCTTTCCCAAGTCCCTGGACACCATTTACGGCACCGCCGAAGTTTTCGCCAAGCAGGTCAGTGACATGACCGGCGGCAAATTCCAGATCTCCGTCCATGCCGGGGGCGAATTGATGCCGGCATTCGGTGTGGTGGATGGCGTGCAAAGCGGCTCGGTCGAAATGGCGCACACGGCGCCTTACTATTTCTACGGCAAGGACCCGACTTTCTGCCTGGGTTGCACGATTCCTTTCGGTCTGAACTCCCGCCAGATGGACGCATGGACCAATGAAGGCAACGGCTTCAAGCTGCTGCGCGAGTTTTATGCCAAATACAACATCGTCCACTTTGCTGCCGGAAATACCGGTGTGCAGATGGGCGGCTGGTTCCGCAAGGAAATCAAGTCGGTGGCCGACCTGAAGGGCCTGAAGTTCCGTACCAACCCGTTTGCCGGCAAGGTGCTGGAGCCCTTTGGTGTGGTGCCCCAGTCGATTCCCGGCTCCGATCTGTACCCCGCGCTGGAAAAGGGCACGATCGATGCCGTGGAGTGGGTGGGTCCTTACGATGACCAGAAGCTCGGCTTCAACAAGGTCGCGCCGTTCTACTACTACCCCGGCTGGTGGGAGGGTGGCCCGCAGTTGCAGTTCTATATCAACAACAAGGAGTGGGACAAGCTGCCGGCCGAGTACAAGGCCATCGTGCAGTCCGCATCCGCTTTCGCCAACACCTCCATGATGGCCAAGTACGATGCGCGCAACCCAACCGCCCTGAAGCAACTCGTGGGGGCTGGCACCAAGCTGCGTCCTTTCACCCAAGACGTGATGACGGCGGCCTTCAAGTCGGCCCAGCAGATCTACGCCGATCTGAACAACAGCAATCCCGAGTGGAAGAAGATTTACACCGACTACGCCAAGTTCCTCGCGGACCAGAACGCCTGGTTCCGCTTCACGGAAGGGACTTACGACCGTTTCATGCAGTCCCAAAAGCTGTAATCGGCAGCCGCTTTCGTTCCCTTCGAGGGCTGGGCAAAGCGGCCCAGCCCTTTTTTTTGAGTGCTTACTTTTCAGAAAGCTGATCATGGATCGTCGCTCGGTTATCAAGAACGCAGGTTTGGCCGGCATCCTGGCGGCCAGTGCAGCGCCGGCTGTGCATGCCCAGGCTGCCATTCGCTGGCGCATGGCCTCCAGTTACCCCAAGTCTTTGGATACGGTGTACGGAGGCGGTGAGATTTTTGCCAAAAAGGTTGGAGAACTGACCGGCGGCAAATTCCAGATTTCTGTCCATGCCGGTGGTGAGTTGATGCCGGCCATGGGGGTGGTGGATGGTGTCCAGAGCGGTTCGGTCGAGATGGCGCACACCTCGGCCTATTATTTTTATGGCAAAGATCCGACATTCAGCCTGGGGTGTTCGATTCCTTTTGGCATGAACGCCCGCCAGATCACGGCCTGGATGTACTCGGGCAATGGCTTGAAGCTGATGCGCGAGTTCTATGCCAAGTACAACATTTACAACCTGCCCGCAGGCAACACCGGCGCCCAGATGGGGGGCTGGTTCCGCAAGGAAATCAAGTCGCTGGCCGACCTGAAGGGGCTGAAGTTCCGTACCAATCCTTTTGCCGGCCGGGTCCTCGAGCCATTCGGGGTGGTGCCGCAGTCGATTCCTGCGGCCGATCTGTACCCTGCGCTGGAAAAAGGCACGATCGACGCTCTGGAGTGGGTGGGTCCCTACGATGACCAGAAATTGGGCTTCAACAAAGTCGCCCCTTTTTATTACTACCCCGGCTGGTGGGAGGGCGGTCCGCACCTGGATTTCTACATCAACACCAAAGAGTGGGAAAAGCTGCCTGCCGAGTACAAGGCGGCCCTGGAGGTGGCTTCTTCGCATGCGCATGTCTCGGTGCTGGCCAAGTACGATGCCCAGAATCCTATGGCGCTCAAGCAGCTGGTGGGTGCGGGAACCAAGCTCAAGGCCTTTCCGCAGGATGTGATGAATGCGGCTTTCAAGTCTGCCCAGCAGGTGTATGCCGACCTGAACAACACCAATCCGGAGTGGAAGAAGATCTACGCGGATTACGCCAAATTTTTGGCGGATCAGAACGCCTGGTTCCGCTATGCCGAGGGCACTTACGACCGTTTCATGCAGGCGCAGAAGCTGTAAAGACCAGCCGCCAGAAGCCAGAAGCCCGTGTCTTGCGGGGTGCCTGGCGCCCAGAAAAAAGCCCTGCCAGCGGATGCCTGGCAGGGCTTTTTTCTGGGGTGGGCGTCAAGACGCCGAGGAGGGGGGCTGGGGAGGCATCGCTTGTTGCGCGACCCGTGCCGAAAACTCGGTGAGCAGCCGGGCATCGGCCGCATGGAACCAGGTGATTCCGCCATTGCGCCGGCGCACCAGCATGCGGGGGGCCATGATCCTCTCAAGCCAGCGCCAGTGCACTAGCTTGAGGTGGGCCACCTCACTGGCCCGGGCACGCTTGGTCCAGAACCAGGTCTGGATGAGCTGGTCGCCCTCCAGCCGGGTGCGGCTGTAGACAATCCACCAGCTGCTCCAGACCACGCCCACGATGGCCATGCCAAACAGCAGCAAACTTCCCAAAGACCACGAGACGGCGAGCAAGGCCGGAAGCTGCCAGAGTCCCAGGCCCACCAGATCCACCAGCAGTACCACGGTCAACGTGCGCAGCAAGGGCGGATAGGCTGCACTTTCCAGGGCGTTCGAGGGCGCGGTGCCGCCACCGTGGGCGGCAGCGATGGGGTTTGGGTGCATGGATGGCGTCGAGCCCATCAGGGCTTGGCTGCGTCAGTGCTGGCAGGTTTGTCCTGGTTGCCGAACGGGTTTTCCATGTTCATCTCAGGCTCAGGCATGGGGGCGTTGTTGTCCGTCGGCATTTCGAGCTGCACATTCTCCACATCGACCACCACCGCCTTGTCCAGGAACACGGTGACGGTTTGCGGGAACACGATCACGATGGCCACGAGCAGGAGTTGCATGCCCACCCAGGGAATGGCTCCAAGATAGATGTCGTTCGAATCCACCTTTTGGGGCAGGGCGCCGTTCTTGAACAAGGTGTCGGCAATGCCGCGCAGGTAAAACAAGGCAAAGCCGAAGGGAGGGTGCATGAACGAGGTTTGCATGTTCACGCACAGCAGGACACCGAACCAGACCATGTCAATGCCCAGCTTGGCGGCCACGGGGCCGAGCAAGGGCAGGATGATGAAAGCGATTTCGAAAAAATCCAGGAAAAATGCCAGGAAGAACACAAACACGTTCACCGTGATCAGAAAGCCCAACTGACCTCCAGGCAGACCCGACAGCAGGTGCTCCACCCACTTGGCACCATCTACACCCTGGAACACCAGCGAGAACACGCGGGAACCAATCAGAATGAAGATCACCATGGCGGTCAGGCGCATGGTTCCTTCCATCGCATCGCGCAGCAAAGCCCAATTCAGACGGCGGTGGATGGCCGCCAGAACCAAAGCACCGGCCGCACCCATGGCGCCGGCTTCGGTCGGGGTGGCGATGGCGTGGTCCATGAAGGGCAGGCCGCCCATGGAGCCGAGCACTGCAAAAATCAGGATGGCCGAGGGAATGATGCCGCGCAGGCATTTACCCCACAGCGCCCAGCCGTGCAGGGTGCGGGCACTGGCGGGAATGCCGGGCACATATTCGGGTTTGATGCGACTGACGAGGAAGGTGTAGCCGGCAAAAATCAGCACCTGCAACACCGAAGGCCCCCAGGCGCCCTTGTACATCTGGCCGACGTCGGTGCCGAGCTGGTCGGCCATCACGATCAACACCAGCGAGGGAGGGACCAATTGCGTGATCGTGCCCGAGGCGGCAAGAACGCCCGTGGAGTAGCGCATGTTGTAGCCATAGCGCATCATGATGGGCAGCGAGATCATGGCCATAGCGATCACCTGGCCGGCCACGGTGCCGGTGATGGCGCCCGGATAAAGCCCACGATGATCACCGAATAGCCCAGCCCGCCTCTGACAGGCCCGAACAGCTGGCCCATGGAGTCGAGCATGTCTTCAGCGAGCCCGCACTTCTCGAGCACCGCCCCCATCAGGGTAAAGAAGGGAATGGCCAGCAAGGTCTCGTTGGAGAGAATGCCAAAGACATTCAGGGGGAGATTGGCCATGAAGCCGGCGGGAAACCAGCCCATTTCAATCGCATAAAAGCCCGAAAACAGGCCCAGCGCGGCCAGTGAGAATGCGACCGGAAAGCCGATCAGCATGATCACGACAAGCCCGGCGAACATCACCGGGGCAAAATTTTCCATCTGCATGGGAGATCCTTCGGTAGAGGGCGCTTATTGCAGCGGCTTTTCGTAATGGGTATCCATGGCGTAATGTCCGCTCAGGTACGCCACCCGTTTGATGATTTCGGCCAGACCTTGCAGGAACATGGCTCCGAAACCGATAGGCATCAGCAATCCGGCAGGCCAACGGATCAGGCCCCCGATATTGCCGGACATCTCACCCGTCCGGTACATGTTCCAGAAGAAGGGCCATGTCAGCCACAGCAGCAAGCCCATCACCGGGAGCAAAAAGAACACCAGGCCGAACAGGTCGACATAGACCGGGCCGTTGCGTTTGAGCTTGCCGTAGACCAGGTCCACGCGGACATGCTCATTGACCTTGAGCACGATGGGGGAGCCGAGCATCACGGTGGCGGCGAACAGGTACCACTGGATTTCCAGCCAAGCGTTGGAGCTGAGGTCAAAGCCATAACGGATCATGGCGTTGCCCGCCGAGATCAGGGCAGCAAAGAGGACGGCCCAGCCAGCCAATTTGCCGAGCTTGGCCGAGATCCAGTCCATGCCCAGGGCCAGTTTGAGGAGCAATTTCACAGCTTGTCTCCTTGGGTGAGATGAGAGAGAAACGAACGAGGACCCAGGGGTCTTGGTGCGAGGGTGACGCGGGGACCGCACACCCCTTGCTCAAGCAAGCCTTGGGACAGGAAGGGGCCCGATTGTCCTTCAGTTTGACGCAGAACTGACAATAAATTCGCCGTTTTTCAGTGTTCACCCGGAGAGCGTTCTCTGGAGGGGCAACGGTGCCTCCGAGGAGGGGAATGGCTTTTGCGGGCCTTGGGCCACGGAGCGGGAACGTCTGGAAAACGCGTGGGTGACTATAATATGAGGCTAACCACGCGGCTGCGCGTCTTCCCGTCAATCCAGAAGCTCTGGTGCCTCGACCGAGGAAATTCAAGAGCGCCTATTCCGATCGCAATATTTACCTTTCTAAATTTTTCGGCCGGTGTTTCTGGTGGTTATGCCAATTGGATGCGTTTGCGCATCTTCCACTGAATTGCTGTTAGAGATCAACCATGGCCAAAGAAGAACTTATTGAAATGCAGGGCTCCGTTACGGAAGTTCTGCCTGATTCGCGTTTTCGCGTCACCCTGGACAATGGGCACCAGCTCATCGCCTACACCGGCGGAAAAATGCGCAAGCACCACATTCGCATTTTGGCGGGCGACAAGGTCTCCCTGGAAATGTCGCCTTACGATCTGAGCAAGGGCCGTATCACCTTCCGCCACCTGGCGGGCCGCGGACCTGGACCCTCGAGCCGTTGATGCGGGCGGTCCGGCCCCTCTGGCTTGGACCGTGTCTTGGCCACCTGCTCTTGAAAAAGTGAAGCATCTTTTAAAAAGGCTTCTGATGCAGGTTATAATTCGATTCGTCGGAGCGTAGCGCAGCCTGGTAGCGCATCTGCTTTGGGAGCAGAGGGTCGCGAGTTCGAATCCCGCCGCTCCGACCATTATTTAAAAGGACTTACAACATATGTTGTAAGTCCTTTTTCTTTTCCCGTTCTGAGCCCGTCTTTGTCAAGAGACTGCCACCGCACTCCTTCGAAGTCCGGGAGGGGCGCCGATCCAGGGGCGCGTGCTGGGGAGGGGGCGCCATGCCGTTCGCGACTGCGTGGCGGGAGTCGATGGCGCTGGAGGAAGAGCGTTCCAAGCCAGGGGGCATTTCCCCTTTCCCATGAAAAAACGCGGCCGGGGCCGCGTTGTATGGGGTTTCGCTTCCGCCAAACGGGCGGATGCTTCGACTTACTCGATCTTGGCCTTGGCGCGCAAGTCTTCCTGGAACTTCGCCAGTTTCTGTTGTTGCAATTGCTGGGACACTTGGGCCTTGACGTCTTCGAGCTTGGGCAATTGGGCCTGGCGGGTATCGTCGAGGCGGATCACGTGCCAGCCGAACTGGCTCTTCACGGGGGCGTCGGTCATCTTGCCCTTCTCGAGCTTGATCAGGGCTTCGGTGAACTCGGCCACATAGCTGGCAGGGTTGGCCCAATCCAGATCGCCACCGCGGGCACCCGATCCGGGGTCCTTGGACTGCTTCTGGGCGATGTCTTCAAACTTGGCGCCCTTCTTGATCGATTCGATGATGGCCTTGGCTTCGTCTTCTTTTTCGACCAGGATGTGGCTGGCCTTGTATTCCTTGCCGCTGTTGGCTGCCGCGAACTTGTCGTATTCGGCCTTGATTTCGGCGTCTGTGACGGGGTTCTTTTTCTGGAAATCGGCAAACAATTCGCGGATCAGGATGGTCTGGCGGGCCAGGTCCATCTGGGCTTTGTAGTCGGCCGATGCTTCGAGGCCGCGCTTCTTCGCTTCCTGCATGAAGATTTCACGGGCAATGACTTCTTCCTTGATCTGGCTTTCGACTTCGGGCGTCACGGGACGGCCCGAGCGTTCGACCTGCTGCTTGAGCACCTCGGCACGGGCTTTGGGGACGGCCTTGCCGTTGACGATGGCCAGGTTTTGAGCGGACACGGGCAGGGCCAGAGTGCCCAGCATGGCGGCGGCAACGAGGCCGGACAAGAGCTGTTTCTTCATGCGAAATCCAAAAGTGTGAAGGACGGATGCGGGCCGTGGGCCGCGTCTGACAAAGGGGAGGGGGTGCTTGGTTTCAAAGAACTTCAATCGCGAGGGCATGCAGACCCTGGTCGATAAATTCTTGCAGCGCATCATACACAAGGCGATGCTGTGCTACGCGCGACCTGCCGGCAAACCCCGCGCTGGCGATGCGCACCCGGAAATGCGTGCCCGCGCCGGTGCCGTTGGCCCCTGCATGGCCCGCATGGGCCGCACTTTCGTCGAGCACTTCCAGCCGGGTGGGCTGGAGCACCTGTTGCAGTCGCTGGGTGAGGGCTTCGGTGGTGATGGGGGAGGGGTTCATGCCTGGGGGCCTTTGGCCTGTGCCGTGTCTTTGAGGTAGCGGCTGAGGTACAAGGCCTGGCCGATGGCGAAGACAAACATCAGCCCCATGCCGCCAAACAGCTTGAAATTCACCCAGGTGTCGGTATCGAACTGGTAGGCCACCCAGAGGTTGAGCAAGCCCATGGCCGCAAAAAAGCCCGTCCAGCTCCAGCACATGGTGCGCCAGACGGGTTCGGGCAGCTCCATTTGCGCGCCCATCAAGGACTTGATCAGGTTCTTGCGGAAAAACAGCTGCCCGCCCAGCAGGGCTCCCGCCATGAGCCAGTAGAGCACGGTGGGTTTCCACTTGATGAAGGTGTCGTTTTGGGCGAACAGCGTGGCCCCGCCGAACAGCACGATCACGCCCAGGCTGAGCCACTGCATGGGTTCGACCTTGCCATGCTTGAAGCGCAGGTAGGCGATTTGCAGCACGGTGGCGGCAATGGCCACCGCTGTGGCGGCGTAGATGCCTGAGATCTTGAACGCCGCAAAGAACAAGATGATCGGAAAGAAGTCGAGGAGTAATTTCATGGTGCCAGTGGCCTGGGGGCCTGGATCAAGGGGTCTCGGGGGCAAATTCCAGCGAGGCCGAGTTCATGCAATAGCGCAAGCCCGTGGGGGCGGGGCCATCGTTGAACACATGGCCCAGGTGGGCGCCGCAGTGGGCACACACGGTTTCGGTGCGGACCATGCCGTGGCTGCGGTCCACGATTTCCTCGATGGCACCCGGCAGGGCTTGCGAGAAGCTGGGCCAGCCGCAGCCGGCATCGAATTTGGTGTGGGCATCAAACAAGGTGCCGCCGCAGCAGATGCAGTGGTAGCTGCCATCGGCCCAGTGGCTTTCGTACTTGCCTGTGAAGGGGCGTTCGGTCGCCGCATGGCGCGTGACCTGAAACGCCACGGGCTCGGCGCCTTTGTCTTTCAACAAGGCTTGCCATTCGGCATCGGTTTTCTGGATGGGGTAGTTCATGAGGAACAGCTGATTTCAATGGAAGAAGCCCAGTCGGGCGGGAAGTCGGCCTGGGCTTCGTGCCCAGGATGTTCGTCGAAGGGGCGCTCCAGCAGCCCTTGCAGCGTTTGGAGTGCGCTGAAGTCGCCAAGTTTCGCCGCCTGGATGGCGATTTCGCTCAGATGGTTGCGCAAGACGAATTTGGGGTTGGTCTTGAGCATCAAATCGGCTGCCAAGGCATGAGGGGTATGCGCTATGCGCTCTGAATAAGTGAGCAGCCAACGCTCCCATTCCGCGGTGTGCAGAAACAGGTCACGCACGGCGCTGAAGTCGTTCCTGGCCACGGCGTGGGACAGGCGCCGCCAGAAGATGGTGTAGTCGACGCGGTCTTGCGCCAGCAGGGCCAGCAGGCCGTCGATCAGTTCGCCATCGCTGGACCGGGCATCGCTCAGGCCCAGTTTGGCGCGCATGCGCGCCATGAATTCCGCTGGGAAGCGGGTTTTGTACGGTGCGAGGGCGGCCATCGCCAGGTCTTGGTCGCCGATCAGGGGCAGCAGGGCCTGGCCCAGGCAGAAGAGGTTCCAGTAAGCGATGTTCGGTTGGCGGTGGTAGGCGTAGCGCCCCTGGGTGTCGCTGTGGTTGCAGACATGGCCGGGCACGAAGGCATCCAGAAACTGGAAGGGGCCGTAGTCCAGGGTCAGGCCCAGGATGCTCATGTTGTCGGTGTTCATCACCCCATGGCAAAAGCCCACGGCCTGCCAATGCGCCATGAGCGTGGCGGTGCGCTCGCTCACGGCCTGGAGCAAGGCGGCATAGGGCTGGCCCGGAAAGGCGCTGTGGCTGCGGCACTCGGGGTAGTCGCGGTCGATTACGTAGTCGGCCAGCGCCTGCAACTGCGGGGCGGCGTCACGCGCCGAAAAATGCTCGAAATGGCCGAAGCGGATGAAGCTGCGCGCCACGCGGGTGACGACGGCGGCGGTTTCCTGGGTTTCGCGGTAGACCGGGGCGGGGGAGCCGGTCACGCACAGCGCGCGCGAGGTGGGAATCCCCAGCCCGTGCATGGCCTCGCTGCACAGGAATTCGCGCAGGCTCGACCGCAGCACGGCGCGGCCATCGCCCCGGCGCGAATAGGGGGTGGGCCCTGCGCCTTTGAGCTGGATTTCCAGCCCGTCGGTGGTTTCGCCCAGCAAAATCGCGCGGCCGTCGCCCAGTTGGCCTGCCCACATGCCGAATTGGTGGCCGCTGTACACACTGGCCAGGGGACTGGTGCCGGGCAGCACGGTGTTTCCGCTCAATGCCTGCAGGGCTTCATCGCTGCTCCGCCAGTGGGGGTCCAGGCCCAGCAGGTCGGCCACATCGCTGGAGCGGCCGATCCAGTACGGGTTGGGCAGGGGCGTGGGGCGCAAGGCGCTGTAAAAGTCAGGCCCCAGGGCAGCAAAGCCCGGGTTCCAGGTCAGGCCGCTGTCGGCGGCCGTCTCGCGTGCGGCGATCAGGTTCATGGGCTCCATTGTCCCGCAGTGCGGAGGCCCCATGGCGCTCAAGGCCATCGCCTGCAGGGGCCGGGGTCATCGCTGCCGAGGGGCTTGTCAACCTGGGCCCGGGGGCTTGGCGTGCGTGGCGGCCAGGTAGGCACTCAGGGCCTCATCGTCCACGATGGCGACCCGGCCAAAATCCAGGGACACGATGCCCAGCTCTTCCAGGGCTTTCAAGACCTGGTTCACGGTCTGGCGCGACAGGCCCACCAGCTGGCCCAGTTCTTCCTGGGTGAGGTTCAGCCGGCGCGTGCTGCGCCAGAAGAGGCGGCTCAGGTACAGGGCGACGCGGTGCTCGGTGGATTGGGTGCGCCCCGCTTCGATGATCGCCATGGCCTGGCCCAGGCGCATGTTCAGGTGCTGCACCAGAAACTGGTTGAAACCCAGGCTGCTGCTGCGCAGCGTCACGAAAAGGGGCAGCGGCAGGCACAGCAGTTGCGTAGGGCGCAGCGCCACCACGTTGTACCTGCGGGGTTCGGATTTCAGGGCAGAGCCTTCGCCAAACCATTCACCATCCGGAACGCCGATGAAGGCGGAATGCCGTTTGCCGGCAGCGGGGCTTTGCAGCACGACCAGGCCCGAGAGCACGGCATACCAGCCGTCCACCGCCGAGCCGGCGGGCAGGACGGTCTCGCCTTTGTCACCGTCCAGGGTGTTTATTTCCTGTCGGACGCGTTCCTGCAGGGCCGCCGGAAGGCTGGCAAACCAGGGCTGGGTGGCGATGAAACGGTGGGCAGGCACGGCGGCGTGGAACATGGGCGCCATTGTCGCTGCCCCGGATCTGCCCGCAGGGGGTTTTCCCGGGGGCTTTGTCGCTCGGCCGACAGGTGTTGGCCGGCGCGGTTCCTGCACAGACACTCGCCGCTTCATCCTTGCACCGTGCCGCTTTGTGACACAGGCGCTGTGACCCAGGGTTTGTGCGGGCGCAACGAGGGGCCGGACCTTGTGACCTGCGCGTTAGGATGACGGCCGTTTCACCACCACACCCAAGGAGCCACCATGCTGGGCCTGATGCAGAGCCAACCGCTCTTGATTTCGTCGCTGATTGAGTTTGCAGAGCGCCACCATGGCGATGCTGAAATCGTCTCGCGGCGCGTCGAAGGCGATATCCACCGCTACACCTACCGCGACCTTGCCGCGCGTTCCCGCCGCCTGGCCAATGCGCTGGATGCGATGGCCTTGAACTTCGGCGACCGTGTCGCGTCCCTGGCCTGGAACGGTTACCGGCATATGGAGATGTATTTCGGCGTCAGTGGCTCGGGCCGTGTGCTGCACACGGTCAACCCGCGCCTGCACCCCGACCAGATTGCATGGATCGTCAACCACGCCGAAGACCAGGTGCTGTGCTTTGACCTGACCTTCCTGCCCCTGGTGCAGGCCGTGCACGCCCGGTGCCCGACCGTGAAGCAGTGGGTCGCCCTGTGCGATGCGGACAAGCTGCCCGCCGACAGCGGCATTCCCGGCCTGGTCAGTTACGAGGCCTGGATCGGTGCCGCTTCGCCCACCTACCACTGGCCGGAGTTCGACGAGAACACCGCCTCCAGCATGTGCTACACCAGCGGCACCACGGGCCATCCCAAGGCTGCGCTGTACAGCCACCGCTCCACCACGCTGCACGCCTACGCGGCCGCCTTGCCCGATGTGATGTCCCTGTCGGCCCGTGATTCCGTGCTGCCCGTGGTGCCGATGTTCCACGTCAACGCCTGGGGGATTCCGTACTCGGCCGCCCTCACCGGCTGCAAACTGGTCTACCCCGGGCCTGCCATGGACGGTAAATCGATCTATGAGCTGATCGAGGCCGAACAGGTGACCTACGCCGCCGGCGTGCCCACGGTATGGCAGATGATGCTGGGCCACATGAAGCCTGCCGGCCTGCACTTTTCGAGCCTCAAGCGCACCGTGATTGGCGGCTCGGCTTGCCCGCCGGCCATGATCACCGCCTTCCAGGAGGGCTATGGCGTGACCGTGCTGCACGCCTGGGGCATGACCGAATTGAGCCCGCTGGGCACGCTGTGCACCCTGAAGAACAAGCACCTCGCTCTGCCCAAGGACGAGCAGATGAAGATTGTGCAAAAGCAGGGACGGGCCATCTACGGCGTGGACATGAAGATCGTCGGGGGCGACGGCGAAGAGCTGCCCTGGGATGGCAAGACCTACGGTGATCTGCTGGTGCGTGGCCCCTGGGTCGTGGCCAACTACTACAAGGGCGAAGGCGGCAATCCCCTGGTGCCAGATGCCCAGGGCCGTGGCTGGTTCCCCACCGGGGACGTCGCCACCATCGATGCCGATGGTTTCATGCAGATCACCGACCGCAGCAAGGACGTGATCAAGTCGGGCGGTGAGTGGATCAGCTCCATCGACATCGAAAACATCGCGATGGCCCACCCGGCCATCGCCATGGCCGCCTGCATCGGCATGCCGCACCCCAAGTGGGATGAGCGGCCCATCGTGGCCGTCGTCAAGCGCCCCGGCACCGAGGTCAGCCGCGAGGAATTGCTGCATTTCTACGAAGGCAAAACCGCCAAATGGCAGATTCCGGACGATGTGGTCTTTGTCGAGGCCATTCCACTGGGCGCCACGGGAAAGATGCTCAAGACCCGGCTGCGTGAGCAGCTCAAGGACTACCGCCTGCCCGGTCTTTGAGCAGGCCCTGGCCCGGCTCGGTCGCTTCCTTCGGGGAGCTGCCGAGTCACCTGGGCGATAGGCGCTAGGGCAATCCCTGAGCAGGGTCGGGTGGCAAGCCGATACGCTGGCATTGCTTATTTTTACAGGAGACAAGACCATGAAATTGGCTATCAAATCAGTAGCATTTTGCGCAGCTCTGGTGTGCGCTTTCAGCGCTTTTGCCCAAAAGGGTGAAACCGTCAAGATTGCCCTGATCGATCCGCAGACCGGCCTGATGGGCCCCCTGGGCACCAACCAGTTGCGCTCGTTCCAGTATTTCGCCGACAAGTTCAGCCAGAACAATCCTGCAGGGGTCAAGTTCGAGTTGGTGGCCTTTGACAACAAGCTCAGCCCGGCCGAAAGCCTGAATGCCCTCAAGGCGGCCATGGACCAAGGGGTTCGCTACATCACCCAGGGCAATGGCTCGTCGGTGGCGGGTGCCCTGATCGAAGCCGTGAACAAGCACAACGAGCGCAATCCCGGCAAAGAGGTGATGTTCCTCAACTACGCCGCAGTCGATCCCGATTTCACCAACAGCAAGTGCAGCTATTGGCATTTCCGCTTCGATGCCGACACCTCCATGAAGATCGAGGCCCTGACCACCTTCATGAAGGACCAGGCGGACGTGAAGAAGGTGTTCCTGCTGAACCAGAATTACTCGCACGGCCAGCAGGTCGCCCGCTTTGCCAAGGAGAACCTGGCGCGCAAACGCCCCGATGTGCAGATCGTGGGGGAAGACCTGCATCCCCTGGCCCAGGTGCGCGACTTCGCCCCCTACATTGCCAAAATCAAGGCCTCGGGGGCGGACACCGTCATCACCGGCAACTGGGGCTCGGACCTGGCCCTGCTGATCAAGGCGGCCAATGAGGGCGGCTACAACGGCAAGTTCTACACCTACTACACCGGCGTGACCGGCACACCCACCGCGCTGGGCACGGGGGGCGAAGGCCGGGTCTTCCAGATCGCCTACCAGCACTACAACATGGGCGGCCAGATGCAGAAGTGGATGGAAGAGTTCCGCACCAAGTACAAGGACGATATGTTCACCGGCTCGATTCCGCAGGTCTATACCGCGCTGTCCGAAGCCATGGCCAAGGCGAAATCCACCGATCCCGTGAAAGTGGCGCCCGTGCTGGAAGGCCTGAAGTTCACCGGCTTCAGTGGCGAGGTCGAGATGCGCAAGACCGACCACCAGCTGCAGCAACCGCTGTTCCTGACCGTCTGGCAAAAGGCCGACAAGAAATATCCCTACAGCCCCGAAAACACGGGTATGACCCTGGCACCGGTCAAGGAGTTTCCTTCCTACGTGTCCAGCACGCCCACCAGCTGCCAGATGAAGCGCCCGGGCTGACCGGGGTTCGACCCCCTGCAATCCCGGCCCGGCGCTGCCGATCCGGTGCCGGGAGGGGGTCCCGTACACAGCGGCGCAGGGCCTGTGCCGCGCGTCCCCCCTCTTTGTTGAGGACTGAATGTCAAAGGCTGGTGGCCCCAGCCTGGGAGAGCCTTGCGCCATGGAGTTTTTCATTATTTCAATGCTCAATGGGCTGAGTTATGGACTCTTGCTGTTCATGCTCAGTTCGGGCCTCACGCTCATCTTCAGCATGATGGGGGTGCTGAACTTTGCCCACGCCAGCTTCTATATGGTGGGGGCCTATGTCGGTTACTCGGTGGCGTCGCTGGTCGGCTTCTGGCCCGGCCTGGTGCTGGCGCCTCTGGTGGTGGGCGCCCTGGGCGCGGCTTTCGAGCGCCTGGCATTGCGCCGGGTGCACAAGTTCGGCCATGTGCCGGAACTGCTGATCACCTTCGGCCTGTCCTACATCCTGCTGGAACTGGTGCAGTTGATCTGGGGGCGCACGGCGGTGGAGTTCCGGCCCCCTGCGATCCTGCAAGGACCGATGTTGACCCTGGTCCACCATTCGGTGGACGGCCTGAGCTGGATCTGGGGCGCGGCACCCGCGGCCCTGTGCGCGGCCGCCGATGCCTCCGTGCGCGTGGTGTGCTCGCCGTTCCCGGCCACCCGGGGTTTCATGATGCTGGTGGCTTTGCTCATGCTGGTGATGATCTGGCTGATGCTGACACGCACCCGCGTCGGCCTGGTGATCCAGGCGGCCCTCACGCATCCGGACACCGTCGAAGCCCTGGGGCACAACGTCCCCCGGGTCTTCATGCTGGTGTTTGGCGCTGGCGCAGCGCTGGCCGGTCTGGCCGGGGTGATCGGGGGCAGTACCTTCGTCACCGAGCCCGCCATGGCGGCCACCGTGGGGTCGGTGATTTTCGTGGTGGTGGTGGTGGGGGGGCTGGGTTCGCTTTCGGGGGCGTTTCTGGCTTCGGTGCTGATCGGCGTGATCCAGACCTTTGCCGTGGCCTTTGATTACTCGCTGGTCCACCTGGCCCAGCAGCTGGGCCTGGAGCTGAGCGAGGGCCTGAAGAACAACTCGGTCATCAAACTCACCCTGTCCCAGGTGGCACCCATCCTGCCTTATCTGTTCCTGGTGTTGATCCTGATTTTCCGGCCCAAGGGCCTGCTCGGCACCCGGGAGGGCTGAACGCCATGGCCACTGCTTCTTATTCTTTCAAACCCTACAACCTGGGGCGCTGGGTGATCTGGTCGGCATTCGCCCTCGTGCTGTGCATCGTGCCCCGGCTGCTGACCAGCGATCTGTGGATCACCATGCTGGCGCAGATGGGCATTGCCATCATTGCCTGCCTGTCCTACAACATGCTGCTCGGCCAGGGCGGCATGCTCAGCTTTGGCCATGCGGTCTACACCGGGCTGGGGTCTTACGTCGCCATCCATGCGCTCAACCGCGTCAGCGAAGGCGCGCTGCCCTTGCCCGTCAGCCTGGTGCCCTTGGCGGGCGGGCTGGCCGGCATGGGTTTTGCCGTGCTCTTTGGCTATGTGACCACGCGCAAGTCCGGCACCCCGTTTGCCATGATCACGCTGGGCATGGCCGAGCTGGTGTTTGCCATGTCGCTGATGTTCTCCGAGTTTTTCGGGGGCGAGGCCGGTGTTTCGGGCAACCGGGTGGTGGGCAAGGCCTTCCTGGGCATTACCTACGGCCCTCCGGTGCAGGTGTACTACCTGATCGCCGTCTACACCTTTGTCTGTGTGGTGCTGATGTATGCCTTCACCCAGACCCCGCTGGGCCGTATCCTGAACGCGGTGCGCGACAACCCCGAGCGCGTGGAGTTTATTGGCTACAACACGCAGCGCGTGCGCTACCGGGCTTTCATCATTGCCGGCTTTTTTGCCGGGATTGCCGGCGGCCTGGCAGCGCTCAATTTCGAGATCGTGACCGCCGAGGTGGTGGGGGCTGCGCGCTCCGGGGGCTACCTGCTGTTCACCTTCCTGGGCGGGGCCACCTTCTTCTTTGGACCCATCATCGGCGCCGTGCTCATGGTGCTGGCCTTCGTGCTCTTGTCCGAATTCACCAAAGCCTGGCTGCTCTACCTGGGGCTGGTATTCCTGTTCATGGTCATGTATGCGCCCGGGGGCATCGCCAGCCTGATCATGATGAATATGCGCGTGGCCCTGTTCGGCAAGCTGCGCACGCTGTGGGTGAGTTACCTGGCCCTGGCCGTGACCGGCCTGGTGGTGCTGCTGGGCGCGGGGGCCATGATCGAGATGGTCTACCACCTGCAGCTCGCCGGGGCCATGGGCGATGAACTCCGCTACCTGGGCGCCACCTTGGACGTGCGCGACGTGGACAGCTGGTTTGGGGCCGCCTGGGTGGCGCTGACCGGGCTGGGATTGTTCGAGCTGACCCGGCGGCAGTTCCGCCAGCAGTGGGGCGAGATCCAGGCCGACATCGAAAAAGAAATCAAACACCGGGAGACTGCCTGATATGGGTGCCGCAGACACATCGGGCTATGCCCTCGAACTCCAGGACTTGCGCAAGAATTTTGGCAAGTCCGAAATCATCCGGGGCGCCAATCTGGCGGTACGACCCGGGGATCGGGTGGCCATCATCGGCCCCAATGGGGCGGGCAAGTCCACCCTGTTCAACTTGATCAGTGGACGCTTTGCACCCACCAGCGGGCAGGTGCTGCTGCACGGCCAGCGCATCGATGGCAAAAAACCCTACGAAATCAACCGCCTCGGGCTGTCGCGCAGTTTCCAGATCACCAACATCTTCCCCAAGCTCAGCGTGTTCGAGAACCTGCGCTGCGGGGTGTTGTGGAGCCTGGGCTACCGCTACACCTTCCTGCGCTTTCTGTCGGGCCTCAAGGATGCCAATGAGCGCGCCAAGGAACTCATGCACATGATCCACCTCGACAAAAAGCGCGACGTGCTGGCGGTCAACCTGACCTATGCCGAGCAGCGCGCCCTTGAAATCGGCATCACGATTGCCGGCGGGGCCAGCGTGATCCTGCTCGATGAACCCACGGCCGGCATGAGCAATAGCGAAACTTCGCGTTTCATTCACCTGATCCGTGAGGTCACGGTGGGCAAGACCCTGTTGACGGTGGAGCACGACATGGGGGTGGTGTTTGGCCTGGCCGACAAGATTGCCGTGGTGGTGTATGGCGAGGTGATCGCCTTCGACACCCCCGATGCCGTGCGCGCGAACGCGCGCGTGCAGGAGGCGTATCTCGGTTCGGTGGTGGCCGATGCGCAGGCCGGAGGGCATTGACATGTTGCATATCCAAGACCTTCACGCCTACTACGGCAAGAGCCATGTGCTGCACGGCGTCCACTTCGATGTCCAGCCCGGCGAGATCGTGGCGCTGCTCGGGCGCAACGGGGCGGGCCGTTCCACCACCGCCAAGGCCATCATGGGCCTGGTGGACTGGCAGGGTGAGCTGCGGTGGAAAGGGCAGTCGCTGGCCGGCAAGAAAGCCTATGAAATCGCCCATCTGGGCATCGGCTATGTGCCCGAAAGCCGTGATGTGTTTCCCAAGCTGACCGTGCACCAGAACCTGCTTCTGGGCCAGAAAGGCAAAGGGCAGGGCAGCCGCTGGTCGTTCGACGACATGTACGAGATGTTTCCGCGCCTCAAGGAGCGCCAGCACACCGAGGCCGGCGTGATGTCGGGCGGCG
>JAQUDN010000224.1 GCA_028685665.1 Burkholderiaceae bacterium
GCATATCAACCTGACCGGCGATTACCTATGGCGCAGCAGTGCCAAGGTCGGTGCGGGGAAGTTCAGGCCATTGCGACCGCTGCCACCGGCTTAGCGTGCTTTATTTTCCGTTTTCTGAGACGACCCCAACCACAGGGACCAGCGCATGGAAAACGGGAGAGTTCACGAAAAACCGCCAAAGTGAAAGAACAGAGGGAAAGGCCCCACAGGGGGGCGTGGGGGGCGTGGCCGTCCCGCATTGTGCGGACTCTGGCCGAGCCCCCCAGAAAGTCCGTGCGCAGCCCCCCTTGCGGTGGATCAGAACGACACCTTCACCCCCACGGTGATATTGCGGCCCATCAGCGGCGCGGCCGACTTGATGAAGGAGGTGTGGGCAAAGGCCAGGCGGTCTGTCAGGTTGTGGGCCTTCACATACACCTGCCAGGGTGTGCCCAGCACGGCACTGCGCTGGCCGCTGTAACTCGCGCCCAGGTTCAACAAGCCATAGGCCGGGGTCGGCTCTTCCAGGGCCGCCACCCGGTTCTGGCGCCCCACCTGCACCCATTCGGCATAGCCGTCCCAGGCGCTCCACTGCCCCTCCAGGCGCAGCGCGGCGCGGGCGGGCGGAATGCGTGGCAGCAGTGCGCCATCGGCCAGGCGCGCGCGCACCACATCGCCCCACAGGGTCACGCCCCAGTGGCGACTCAGACGCTGGCGCACCTGGCCTTCCAGGCCCGTGAAGGTGGCATCGGCCTGGCGGTAGTCCAGCAACTGCAGCCCGTCCAGGGCATCCAGCGTGCGGCCGTAGATGTAGTTCTGGATGCGGTTGCGGAACACGCTGACATTGAACGTGGTGTCGCCCCGGGTCTTGCGCAGGGACAGATCGATGTTCTGGGACGTCTCGGCGCCCAGCGCCGCATTGCCGCGCTCGATGGCGCTGGTGGCCAGGTGCAGCCCGCGCGCATACAGTTCTTCGGCCGTCGGCAGGCGGCTGGCCCGGGTCAGCGACGTGCCCAGGGCATACCCTGGGGTGAACTGCCAGACGGCCCCCAGAGAGGCTGAATTCCCGTGGTGGCGGCGCGCCTCGCCCGTGGTCGCGGCGTCAATCGCCTGGCGATCGTGGCGCAAGGCCGCTTCGAAGCGCCAATCCTGCCAGCGGTATTCCTCCAGCAGGAACAGCCCGGTCTTGCGCGTCCAGGTGGGCTGGATATAGGCCTCGGCCCCCTCGGCGCTGAACTTGCGTTGGGAGGTTTGCAGGCCCAGCAAGCCGCGCCAGCCCGCAATGGGCAGGTGCTGCAGCTCGATGCGGGTGTCGTAGGCCTTGTTTTTGAAGGTGGTGGACACGGCACCGTCCTCGATCTCGTCGTGGGCGTAATCGGTCACTCCGGCACGCAGGCGCAGGGCCGAAAACCCCGCAAACGGGTCGCGCAGCTCGCCGCGCAGGTCCACGCGCTCGCTGCGCAAATCCACCACCGGACGGCCCACTGCGACTGTGCCTGCGGCGTGTGGATCCACGCCATCCACAACGGCATGGCTGCCGCAGTGCAGGCGGTTGCCATCGGCATGGCAGTCCTCCGGGCTGTGCCCATGGCCCGGCAGGCCGTAGAGCGCGGTCTGGCGCGTGTAGGCCAGGCCCAGGTAGCCGCGGTCCCCGATCCAGGACAGGCCCAGGCTGCCGGTGTCGGTGCGATGGGTGCTGCCCTCGACCCGGCGCTGGGGTGTGCCGTCTGGCGCCCAGCCACGGCCCACACGGTAGTTGCCCGCATCGCGCTGGGCGCCTTCGACATGCACCGCCCACGGGCCCTCCCCTGCCGTGAGCTGGAACGCCCCGGCCCCCTCCCGGGCGCCCGAGTTGGCGCGCAGCTCGGCGCTGCCTTCGTAGCCTTTGGCGGGAATCGCCGTGGGGATCTTGCCGTCCAGCACATTGACCACGCCGCCCACCGCACCGCCGCCGTACAGCAGCGCCGAGGGGCCCCGCAAGACCTCGATCTGGGTGGCCAGCAGGGGCTCGGACACCACGGCATGGTCGGGGCTGACGGTCGAGGCGTCGTGCATCTCGGCGCCATCGCTGAGCAGCTTGACGCGCGGACCGTCCAGGCCCCGGATGATGGGCCGGCTCGCCCCCGCCCCGAAGTGGCTGGCCTGGATGCCGGGCTCGGTGGCCAGCGTCTCGCCCAGCGTGGCCTCGCGGCGGCGCAGCAGATCGTCGCCTTCGAGCACGCTGACCGGGGTGGCCATGTCACTGCTGCCCAGTTGCAAGCCACTGGCCGACACCGTGACCTCGGCCAAGGCACCCGGGGGGGCTGAAGGGACAGCGGCCGGAGGGGCCGGAACGACGGGGGTCTGGGCTTGGGCTTCGCCCGTGAGTGCAAGCATCAGCGCAATGGCCAGCGACAAAGGGCGCAGGGCTACGGCAGGCAAGGAACGCGGTTCTGCCGCGCGGGAATTCAAAGCAAATGAAGGCATGGTGTGCAAAAAATAGGCAGGCCTGCAGCGGCCCACGCGGGCGCCCCAGGGATCCATGCAAGGCATGGATTTGAATGAAAAACAGCTGCAGCGCCCGTCTATAAAGCGCTGTGTGCTATCAAAAATGAATCAAGCGCGGGACAGGCGCGGCGGGGCGCGCGCGTGAAAAGCCAAGGTGAGCCGCACGCTGGACAGCGGGGGCACCTCGGTGCGCGGAGGGGCCGCGGGCAGGACATGCGCCTGCGCGGGCCAGGTGCACGGACAGTCCCCGACCGTGAGCTGGTCGAGCAACAGGCAATCTGCCGCCTGGTGGCCGCGGAACAGCGCCCCCCACAGGCTCTTCGGGGCATGGGGCGCGCCCGAATGGACCGACCCGCGCACAGAGTCTTCGTGCGCATGGACCTGCGCCGCCCAGGCCGCAGGCACCCCGGTGGCGTGCACCGTGCGGTGCAGCTGGCCCAGCGCAGGGGCCAGCGCCAGGGCGCAGGCGAGCCACCACCAGGCCCACAGGGCCCGGGGGTTGCGAAGGAGGCGGGAGTGCCCAGCCTTCATGGCAAGCTGATGGACATCAAGCGCAGATCCGGAGGGTCAGGGGCACGGCTCAGTGGCCGTGCTTCATGCCGCAGTACTTGCCAATCGCCAGGGTCTTGCAAGCGGCTTGCAGGTCCTTCTGGCAGGCCTCGCTGCCCTTGCCCGATTCCAGGCACTGGGCGGCGGCCGCATGGGCCGCCGCCATGGCGCGGTGGCGTTCGATGTCGGCCTTGGTTTCCTTGTCGGAGTGGGGGGTCTGGGCCCAGGCGCCCATTCCCAGGCCCAGGGCTGCGGCCAGCGAGGCACGCAGGAAAGTCGATCGCAGTTTCATGGCGTACCCAAAGTCCTTACGAAGCGGCAGGGCCGTTTTTCAAGAAACGGGCAAAGGTCTTGGAAAATTTTGCGACCTTGGGGCCGACCACAAAAGCGCAATAGCCTTGGTGGGGGTTGCGCGCAAAGTAGTCCTGGTGGTAGTCCTCGGCAGCGGTGTAGTTCGACAGCGGCTGCAGCTCGGTACTCACCGCCCCCTTGAGCGCCTGGTTCAGCTCCTGCAGCACCTCGCGGGCCAGGGCCTCCTGCTCGGGGGTCTCGACGTAAATGCCGCTGCGGTACTGCGTGCCCACATCGTTGCCCTGGCGGTTCAGGGTGGTCGGGTCGTGGGTGGCGAAAAAAATCTCCAGAATCTCGCGCAGACCGATCACGGCCGGGTCAAAGGCCAGGCGCACCACCTCGGCATGGCCGGTGTCGCCACGGCATACCTGCTCATACGAAGGGTTCAGCACATGGCCGTTGCAGTAGCCGCTCTCGACATCGGTGATGCCGCGCACACGGTCAAAAACAGCTTCGGTGCACCAGAAGCAGCCGCCGCCGAGGGTGATGGTTTGCAATTGCATGGGTCTGTCCGCAAAGGAGATGGGGTGGGGCCTGGATTATGAAGGGAGCGCATGCCCCCGGATTGACGGCGGAACAGCGGCTTTGCTACATTACTAACCAGCAAGTCATTAACATGCCCTCCTGCCCCGACCTTCCAGAACCCACCGTGGGCCCGATCTCCCCGCACAAGCGCGCACGGCGCAAAGATGCCCGGCCGGGGGAATTGCTGGCCGCGGCGCTGGATTTGTTCGTGGACAAGGGCTATGCCGCGACCCGGGTCGAAGAAGTCGCCCTGCGCGCTGGCGTCTCCAAGGGCACGCTGTTCCTGTACTTTCCCAGCAAGGAAGACCTGTTCAAGGCCGTGGTGCGCGAGAACATCGGCGGACGCTTTGCCGAATGGAACGCCGAGTTCGAAACCCTGGAAGGCAGCACCGCAGAGGTCTTGCGCTACTGCCTGAAGGTCTGGTGGGAACGCATCGGCAACACCCAGGCCTCGGGCATCACC
>JAQUDN010000225.1 GCA_028685665.1 Burkholderiaceae bacterium
GTCACGCGCTCCAGGTAGGCGGCGAGTTGGTCTTTGAGGGCTTGGTCGAGCATGGCGGCTTCCTTTTGCTTTGTTTTTGATAGCACTCTGTGCGCATCAGCAGGGCACCAGAGGCAAATTTTGGGAACAAAAAAGCCGGACGGCAAGGTGCAGGCACCTTGGCGCTGTCCGGCGGGGGGTGCCGCTCAGGAAAATCCTGGGGCACCGTGCCGTGAAAGGCCGATTTAGATCTTGCCGACCAGATCGATCGAAGGAGCGATGGTCTTGGCGCCTTCGTTCCACTTGGCGGGGCAGACTTGGCCAGGGTTGGCGGCGGTGAACTGGGCGGCCTTGAGCTTGCGCAGGGTTTCGCTCACGTCACGGGCGATTTCGTTGCTGTGCACTTCCGAGGTCTTGATCACGCCTTCGGGGTTGATCACGAAGGTGCCGCGCAGGGCCAGGCCTTCTTCAGGGATGTGCACGCCAAAGGCGTTGGTCAGCGCGTGGGTGGGGTCGCCCACCAGCGGGAACTGGGCCTTGCCCACGGCGGGGGAGGTTTCGTGCCAGACCTTGTGCGAGAAATGGGTGTCGGTGGTGATGATGTACACCTCGGCACCGGCCTTCTGGAATTCGGCGTAGTTGTTGGCGGCGTCTTCGATTTCCGTGGGGCAGTTGAAGGTGAAGGCAGCGGGCATGAAAATCAGGACCGACCACTTGCCGTGCAGGCTCTTTTCGGTGACTTCAATGAACTTGCCATTGAGGAAAGCCTGGGCCTTGAAGGGCTGCACTTGGGTGTTGATCAGGGACATTGCGTTTTCCTTTGCGTGGTTGATGACTGAACACAGGACTGGAGTCTAGGCCCAGGCAGAGCATCAATCCAATTAATTGATTGAATCAAACCCATTGAGCAAGGCTATGTTTACCCCTCCTCGGAGCCAGAACGGCAGTCCCGCGGCGTATGCTAACGGCATGAACCTGCCTGCTTCCTCCGCCCCCTTGCCCGCCCCTGCCAGCACCGCCTCGACCACGTCCCCTGTTGCCCCTGCTGCCCCTGCGGCCGAAGCCACGGCACCGCGGCCGGCACCGCAAGCCCGCAACCCGCTGCACGGCGTCACGCTGGAGGCCATGGTGGTGGCGCTGTCCGGCCACTTTGGCTGGGAAAGGCTGGCCCGGCACATCGCCATCCGCTGCTTTCAGAGCGACCCCAGCGTGGCGTCGAGCCTGAAGTTCCTGCGCAAGACGCCCTGGGCGCGCGAGAAGGTCGAAAGCCTGTACCTCTTCATGCTGCGCGAGCAACGGCGCAGCGGGCGGGGCTGAAAGCGCGCGCCCACCGCCACGCGTGGCGGGTCTGCAGCGCGGACACGCCCCCATCCGACCCCATCCGATCCAAGCCCCTCGAAGAACTCAGGGCGCCGCCGGCCCCAGGCGGTGCTGCCAGTAGCGCGCAGCCGTCTCGCGTTCGCAAGCGACAGCGTCCGGCGCCTCGGACGACCAGAAGGCCGCACCGCAGCGCGGGGACTCCACCACGCGGATGTGCCGGGCCTGGTAGCGCTGCAGCACGTCGGGCGCGGGGTGGCCGTAGCGGTTGCGGTAACCGGCCTGCACCCAGGCCTGGCGCGGCTGCACGGCATCCAGGAAGGCCGCGATCGACGAGGTTTTGCTGCCATGGTGGGGCACCAGCAGCAGATCCGCCGCCAGGGGCGCACGGCGGGCCAACAGCGCCTGCTCCTGGGCGATTTCGATGTCGCCCACCAACAAAGCCGTCCCCCCCGCACCGGCGGCGGCAATGCGCAGCACGCAGCTGAGGGCGTTGTCGGCGCTGCGCCCGGCCGGCCGGGCGGTGCCGGGCACCGGGTGCAGCACCTCGAAATCCACGCCATCCCACTGCCAGCGCTGCCCGGCCGCGCAAGGGGTGGCGGGGCGCAGCGCCTGCAAGACAGGGTCGTCGGCGATCGAGCCTGCCAGGCGCGCCTGGGGCTGCTGGGCCAGTACCGCAGCGGCCCCGCCGGTGTGGTCGGCATCGCTGTGGCTGAGCATGAGCAGATCGACCCGCTCGCCCTGGGCGCGCAGCAGGGGCACCAGCACGCGCTGGCCGGCATCGGTTTCGCGGCTCCAGCGCGGGCCGGTGTCGTAGAGCAGCGTGTGCCGGGCGGTGCGCACCAGCACGGCACTGCCCTGCCCCACGTCGGGGGCCAGCAGATCAAACTGCCCCGGCGCCGGGCGCGCGGGCTGCCACCACAGCAGCGGCAGGCACAGCGGCAAGGCCAAAGCGCGCACCTGCCAGGGCAGGCGCAGGGCCAGCAGGGCACCGCCCGCCACGGCGGCCACGCCGGCCCACAAGGGCGGCGCCGCAAAAAAGCCCACCGCCTGCGGCACCTCGGCCAGCCAATGCAGGCCGGCCACCAGCGGCTGCAGGCTCCAGGCCGACAGGCTCCACAAGGGTGCCCACAACACACCGCCCAGGGCCAAGGGCGTCACCACCAGGGTGACCCAGGGAATGGCCACCAGATTGGCCGCAAAGCCCACCCAGGACACCTGGCCAAACAACAGCAAGCCCAGCGGTGTCAGCGCCAGGGTCACCACCCATTGCTCGCGCACCAGGGCATAAAAATGGCCTCTGAAGCCCGTCCCGCCTGCCCTATGCGCTCCGGAATCCGTAGCAAAAAGAATACCCACCGCCACAAAGCTCAACCAGAAACCGCTTTGCCGCAGGGCCCAGGGGTCCACCAGCACCACTGCCGCGCAGGCCAGCAAGCCGACTTGCGGCCAGGGCCAGCGGCGCCCGCCCAGGCGCAGCACGGCCACCGTGGCCAGCATGGTCACGGTGCGCTGCGCCGGAACGCCCCAGCCGCTGAACACGGCATAGGCCGTGGCCAGCAGCACCCCCGCCAGCAGCGCCGCCGACGGCGCAGGCCAGGCCAGGCACAGCCGCGGAGACCGGCTCCAGAGCCAGCGCACCACGGCAGCGGCCAGCCAGGCGAACAGGGTGATGTGCAAGCCCGAAATGCTCATGAGGTGGGCCACGCCCGTGGCACGAAACAGCTCCCAGTCGGGCCGTTCGATGGCCCGCTGGTCGCCGGTGACCAGGGCTGCCACCACCCCCGCCAGGCGCGCAGCCCGGGCCTCGGTGGGGGCCGCACTCCAGGCCAGGTGCCTGGCGATGGCATCGCGCACCGCCTGCCTCGCCTGCTCCACGGGATAGCGCCAGGTGGCCGCAAGCCGCAGCGGCGCAGGGTCGCGCGGGCCGGCGCGCACCGTGCCGGTGGCCTGCACGCCCTGCTCCCACAGCCACAGCTCGTAGTCAAAGCCGTGCGGATTGCGCAGCCCGTGGGGTGCCTTCAGGCGCACCGCCAGCACCCAGCGTTCGCCGGCGCGCAGCACGGCGGGCGGGCGCTGGGGCTCGAAGCCATCCGCAGGATCTTCGGCGCGCGGGGCATACCAGGCCAGGTCGATCAGGGGCGGCAGGCGCACGGGGCGGCCCTGGTGCTCGGCAGACTGCACCGCCAGGCGCAGCCGCAGCCCCGATTCGAGCCCCTGCGGCATGGCGGCGACGATGCCGGTCACGCGCAGGTCCTGCCCCTCCAGCTCCGGCGCCAGGGCCTGCCCGACAAACGCCACGGCCCGCAAACCGCACACGGCCCACAGGGCCAGCGCGGCCGCCGCGAACCACAGGCCCCAGGGCCAGGCGGTGCGTGCCCACCCGCCGCTGCGGCCCGCGCGCCCCTGCCGACCCGCTGCACTGCGCGCCCCCAGGCGCCCCTTGCCCACAGCCCAGGCCAGAGCGCCCCAAAGCCCCGCCACGGCCAGCCACGCGCCATAGACCGAGGCGGAGTGCAAGGCGGGCTGCGCCAACTGCACCGCCGTGCCGCACAGCCCGCCCAGGAGGAGCGCGGCCACCGGCCAAGGGCCCGGGGGCAGATCGAAGGGGACGTCGGACGGCATCGGGCCATCCTACGGCGGGGGCAGGACGGCGGGAAGGGGCATTTACCACCCCATCGCTGTGTCACACTGGCGGCCTTTTTTGCGCCCTACTTTGCCAAGAGGAACCCCATGAGCGTTTACGACACCCTGAAGCAACTGAACATCACCCTGCCCCCCGTCGCCGTGCCCGCCGCCGCGTACGTGCCCTTTGTGCAAAGCGGTTCGCTGGTGTTTTTGAGCGGCCACATCGCCCGCAAGGACGGCCAGGTCTGGACCGGCAAACTGGGCGAGACCCTGGGCACGGCCGACGGCCAGGCCGCCGCCCGCGCCGTGGCCATCGACCTGCTGGGCACGCTGCAAGCCGCCTGTGGCGGCGACCTGAACCGCGTGCAGCGCATCGTGAAAGTC
>JAQUDN010000226.1 GCA_028685665.1 Burkholderiaceae bacterium
TGCTGCTGGCGAACCCCCGGTCGCTCAAAGGGGTGTTGGGAATGAAGCCGTTGGCGAAGTTGCCGTAGGCCACATTGTTTTCGCCCAAGGCGAAGTCTTTCCAGGCACTGCCTAGGATGAACAGGCCCACCCTGTCTTTCTTCAAGTCCACGTCCACCACGCCTTTCAAGACGGTGGAAATGGCATCGCCCTTGTAGAAGTTCAGGTCCGGTCCGCCGTTCTGCCCGGCCAGGTTGCCACGGGGCACCCCGGGCATGTACTGGGAAGGGACGGACGAATAGCCGTCCGGGCTGGGGTCTTGGGCGCGGATCTGGGTGCCGAAGGTGAGCACGCCGTTGATCTTGCCTTCCAGGCCGTCCGCGGTCTTGAATTCGTAGGCCTGGGCTTGCAGGCAGCTGGCGGCCAGGGCCGTCAGCGCCCACGCTTTGGATGCGTGTGTCATGTTTGTCTCCTGTTGTTTTTTCGTCTGAAATTGAACGTCGAATGCCCCTTGCACGCAGGCCTCTGTTCACACCGCAATTCTTCAAAAATCACGGAATTTGGCTTATCTATTGGCGCCAATCATTTGTCTTTGCATGACAGGTCGGTGTGCCCCCTCAGAGCGGGAGAGCCGCTTATTCCGGCTGGTAGTGGATCGAGCGCAGCAATTCCCCTTGGCGCTCGTAGGCCTGGCGCAGGTCCTTGTTCAGCGCCTCGGTGCTCAGGGGCAGGCCGCCTTCCATGCCCAGGGCCTTGATGCGCTCCTGCACCTTGGCTTGCTTCAAAAATTGCAGGGTCAGCTCCCGCACCTTGGACTGCACGGCGGCGGGGGCGTCGGGCGTGGACCACAGGCCCATCCAGCCGACCTCGTTCAGTGCGGGAAAGCCCAGTTCGGTGAAAGTGGGGACCTCGGGCAGTGCAGAAATGCGGGTGGGGAAATTCACGGCGAAGGCCTTGACCTTGCCCGCCTTGATCAAGGGCAAGGACGTGGCGGGGCCGTCGAACATCAGGGGCACGTGGCCACCCATCACGTCCTGCAGCGCGGGCGGCGAGCCCTTGTAGCCGACGTGGTGCAGTTCGACGCCAGCCAGCCGGCCCCACTGCAGGCCGCTGGTGTGGCCGCGCATGCCGGCGGCGTAGGACGCGTAGTCCAGCCCGCCCTTGCGGCCCTTGATGTAGGCGATCAGTTCTTTGAGGTTCTGTGCGGGCAGCTGGTTGTTGCCCACCAGAACCAGGCCTTGGCGGCTGAGCTGGGCCAGGGGCTTGAGGTCCTTGAAGGGGTCGAAGTTCACCTTGTAGGCCAGCGGCGTCTCGGACACGATGCCGCCCTGGATGAGCAGCAGGGTGTGGCCGTCGCGCGGGGACGACAGCAGGTCATTGACCGCAATGCCGCCGGCCGCGCCCGGCTTGGCTTCGACGATGACGGGCTTGCCCAGGGCCTGGCCCAGGCCTTCGGCCACGATGCGGGCCAGGGCATCGGCCGTTCCCCCCGGGGGGCCGCCGACCACGATGCGCACGGGTTTGCTGGGCCAATCCTGCCCAAGGGCGGCTGGTGCCACCGAGGCGATGGACGCGCCGGCCAGCAGCATGCACAGCAGGCCGCGCCGCTGTGACAGGTGGGGATGCTTCATGGAATGTCTCCTTGGTTCTGCATTGTTCTGAGCGCCGGCCCGAAGAAGCGCGCACCGGCGTGAGGGGGGTGTTTACTGCGTCTTGCGCAGGAAACCCTGGTTGCCGCCGTTGCGGTTGGGCGCAAAGCCGTTGGCCGCCAGGCTTTCTTCCACCGTGTCGTAGAACACACCGATCTTGCTGATGTCGCGCGCTTCTTTGGCCGTGGCAATGGGGCGGCCAAACTCTTCGGAGATGCGGACCAGCTGCTCGATTTGCGACACCGTGCTGGCCTTTTCGGTGCGCTTCTGGTTCCAAAGGCAATCCTCGGTGCCGCAACGTACGTGCAGCCCGGCGGCGATGCCCCACATGTTGACGGGCAGCACGTTGCGCACATTGCTTTCCACCGTGAGCACGGCGCCGTCGGGCACGGCGCGCACAAAATTGGCCAGGCTGTAGAGGCTGGGCGTGTCCATGCCGCCCGCAATGGCCACCCAGTTCATCACCAGAGGGCCTTTGTAGAAGCCGCGGCGCATCAGGCGCTCCACCGACTCAAAGCTGTTCAGGTTGTAGCACTGGAAGGCGCTCTGGATGCCAGCCTTGCTCAGGCGGCGCACATGCTCCTCCACCCACAGCGGGTTCGCGGGCACGGTCATGTCCTTGTAGGTGTTGAACAGGCCCGCGTTGCCGCGCGAGGTGCCGATGAAATCGGCGTCCTCCGCCTGGTCGGTCACGTTCATCTGCGAGGTGTTCACGGTGACCGTCACCTGGTCGGGCACGGGCTCCAGCTCGGCCAGCATGTGGCGGGTGTCGTCGCTCAGCCATTTGGCGGCGGCGCCTTCGCCTTCCGGCGCGAAGCTGATGGAGCCGCCCACCTGGATGATCATTTCGGGCACGGCCTTGCGCACGCCGGCAATCAGCTCATTGAACTGGGACAGGCGCTTGCTGCCCTTGCCGTCCAGCTCGCGCACGTGCAGGTGCAGCACGGTGGCGCCGGCGTTGTAGCAGTCCACCGCTTTCTGAATTTGCGCTTCCATCGTGACGGGAATGTCCTCGGGAAAGTCCGAGGGCAGCCAGCCCGGCGCGTAGGGGGCCGCGGTGATGATCAGCGGCTGCTGGTTTTCGGGAAACAGGTGTCCGTCGAGAAAGTTCATGGGGTGTGTCCAAGGAGGCGATGAAGGCGCCGGGCCAGGTGCCCGGCGCCGTGGGCTTGCCAGGAGGGCTCAGTCGATGCGGCCGCCGATGATGGCGGCGCGTTCCATCTTGCGGGGGGCAGGCCAGTAGTCCTGCACGGCGTAGTGCTGGGTGCAGCGGTTGTCCCAGATGGCGACGCTGTGCGGCTTCCAGCGGAAACGGACCTGGTACTCAGGAATGCTGGCCTGGCTCACCAGGTAGTTCAGCAGCTGGCTGGCGCCGGGGGTCTTGTCCAGGCCGAAGCGCACGTTGTCCGGCGTGTGGTAGTTGATGAAGTGGGTCGTGAAGCTGCACACATTCAGCACCTTCTCGCCCGTTTCGGGGTGGGTGCGCACCACCGGGTGCTCGGCCGGCGGATACTGCTCGGCCAGGCGGCGCCGTGCTTCGGGTTCCATCACCGCGCCAAAGGAATGCTCGATGCCGCTGCGCGCGCGCAGGCCATCGATCTTGCGTTGGATCTCTTCGGGCAGGTTGGCGTAGGCGGCCGCCATGTTCACCCAGATGGTGTCGCCGCCCACCGGCGGGCACTCGATGCAGCGCAGCACGCAGCCCATGGCGGGGGTGTCGCGCCACAGGCCATCACTGTGGTAGTTGTTCTCGTAGTTCTCGCGCTTGTCGTTGCGGTAGATCTGCACCAGGCCGGGGTGGTCGGGGTCGCTGCCGGCCACAGGGTGGTCTTCCAGCTCACCGAAGCGGCGCGCGAAGGCCACATGGTCGGCACGGCTGATGGGCTGGTCGCGCAGGAAAACGACCTTGTGCTGGAGCAGCGCGGCCTTGATCTCGGCGAACAGGCCGGCGTCGTGCGCGGCATCCGCCAGGCTGACGCCGGACAGTTCCGCGCCGATGGAACAGGTGAGGGGTTCGATGTGCATGGTGCTTGTCTCTCTGGTATCTGAGATGTGCGTACGCATGGCGGCCCAGGCCCGCGCCATTCGCGGCCAACTCCCATGGGCACAAGTGCCTTTGAGGGTGAACACGGAGAGCGCAAAACACCGGCTGCCGCTATGATCTTTGGGCTTCAACGCTGACCGGAGCGGGCGTTTGGGCTTGGACAAATTCTCGATTTGTCGCACGGAAAACGCTTGACCCGTCATGCCAAAAACTTGACCTCGTGCGCCTCAGCCAGGCCCCTGGGTTCGCCGCAATCCACACCCCTGTTTCCTCGCCATGAACCCTTTGGTCCGCAGCGTTTCCATCACCAAGTTCCTGGGCATTGCGCCGGGGCTGGGCATCGATCCCCTGTCGATGTGCCGCGATGTGGGCCTGGACCTGAAGGACCTGCACACGCCGGACTGGCGGATTCCCGAAGCCTCGGTCACGGCGATCCTGGAGGCCTCGGCCCGGTGCGCGGAGGGGGCCTCGCTGGGCTTGCTGATTGGGGAGACCTGGCGCCTGTCGGACTTTGGCGTGATCAGCCTGCTGCTGCAGCACCAGCCCACCTTGCGCCAGGCCCTGGGCACCT
>JAQUDN010000227.1 GCA_028685665.1 Burkholderiaceae bacterium
TGACGCAGATCACCTTTGCCGCCCAGTCGTCCACCGCGGCCCACGCGGGCGGACGCTGAAGACGATGGGAGCCTCGGGGCCGGGCCTGTGGCGCACGCGCTCGGCCCGGGCCTGGGCCTTGTGGCCGCTCTCCCAGCTCTACCGCGCCCTGGTGGCGCTGCGCCGCCAGGCCTACCGCCTGGGACTGTTCCCCAGCGAACACCCGGGCCGGCCGGTGATCGTGGTGGGCAATGTGATTGCCGGCGGGGCCGGCAAGACCCCCGTGGTGATGGCGCTGGTGCGCCACCTGCAGGCACGCGGCCTGCGGCCCGGGGTGATTTCGCGCGGCTACGGCCGCCAGACCCGCGACTGCCGGGCCGTGCACCCCGACAGCCCCGCCCAGGACGTGGGCGACGAGCCCGCACTGGTGGCCCGGTCCTGCCGGGTGCCGGTGTTTGTCGCCGCGCAGCGCACCACCGCCGCCCGCGCCCTGCTGGCCGCCCATCCGCAGACGGATGTCATCGTCTGCGATGACGGCCTGCAGCACCTGGCCCTGGCGCGCGATCTGGAAATCTGTGTGTTCAACGACGAGGGCCTGGGCAATGGCTTTCTGCTGCCTGCGGGGCCGCTGCGCGAACCCTGGCCCCGGGCGGTCGACTGGGTTTTGCACGCGGGACCGCCCCCCCGCGGGGGCACGGCAACGTGCTTTGGCCTGCAGCGCCAGCTGGCCGCGCACGCACTGCGCGCCGATGGCCGCCAGGTCCCGCTGGCGACGCTGCGGGGCCAGCCGCTGCAGGCCGTGGCCGCCATCGCCCGCCCCGGCGATTTCTTCGCCATGCTGCGCGCCCAAGGCCTGCAGCTGGCACACACCCAGGCCTTGCCGGATCACTATGATTTCAATAGCTGGGAGAGCACATCCCCTGTGCCTCTCACTGTGATTTGCACCGAAAAAGACGCCGTCAAACTCTGGGCCAGGCATCCCGAGGCCCTGGCCGTTCCGCTGCAACTGCACATCGACCCCGCGTTCTTCACCGCCCTCGACGCCCGGCTCGCGGCGGGCGAAAAGGCGCCGCTATCATCCCCAGCCTGATTTCACCGGAAAGCTGCCCCATGGACCCCAAACTGCTCGAACTGCTGGTCTGCCCCGTCACCAAAGGCCCCCTGATCTATGACCGCGAACACCAGGAACTGGTCTCGCGCAGCGCCCGCCTGGCCTACCCGGTGCGCGATGGCATCCCGGTGCTGCTGGAAAACGAGGCCCGCCCCCTGAGCGACGAGGAATTGGCGTCGTGAGCACGGCCTCCCCCGCCAGCGGACCGGGCGCGCAGCCTGCGCCCCCACCGTTCACGGTGCTGATTCCAGCCCGCATGGCATCGAGCCGCCTGCCTGACAAGCCCCTGGCCGAGATCGCAGGCCTGCCCATGGTGGTGCACGTGGCCCGCCGCGCCGCGCAAAGTGGCGCCCAGCGCGTGGTGGTGGCAGCGGACGACGGCCGCATTCTGCAAGCCTGCAGCGCGCATGGCGTGGAGGCCCTGCTGACGCGCTCCGACCACGCCAGCGGCAGCGACCGCCTGGCCGAGGCCTGTGTGCAGCTCGGGCTCGACGGCGACAGCATCGTCGTCAACGTGCAGGGCGACGAACCCCTGATGGACCCGGCCCTCATCGACGCCGTGGCCGCCCTCCTGGGCGCGCGCCCCGAGGCCAGCATGGGCACGGCCGCCCACCCCATCGCGCACCTGGCCGACTACCACAGCCCCCACGTGGTCAAGGTGGTGCTGGACGCACGCGGGCTGGCCCACTACTTCAGCCGAGCCCCGATTCCGCATGCGCGCGACCATGCCGATGGCGCCTGGTGGCAGGGGGCCGCAGCGCAGGCCGCCCCCTCGGTCCCGGCCCTGGCAGGTTTTGCCCCCCTGCGCCACATCGGCATTTACAGCTACCGCGCAGGCTTTCTGCGGCAGTTCCCCAGCCTGGCCCAGGCGCCCACCGAAACCGTGGAAGCCCTGGAACAGCTGCGCGCGCTCTGGCATGGCCACCGGATTGCCGTGCACGTCACCGACAAGGCCCCAGGCCCTGGCGTGGACACTGCGGCCGATCTGGACCGCGTGCGCGCGCTGTGGGCTTGAGCCCTTTTCCCGGCCCTGGCACAGCGGCAGATGTCAGCAGATGCAAGGTTTGCGCATGCTATCCTCGACGACCTAGGTACTGCACACGGTGCGTGCAGCCCTTGCAGGCCTGCAGCGACCGCAGATTTTCATAACTAGAGGATATTCATGAGACTGATTCTGTTGGGCGCTCCCGGCGCCGGAAAGGGCACACAAGCCACCTTCATCTGCCAGAAGTACGGCATTCCCCAGATCTCGAC
Organism: Burkholderiaceae bacterium; assembly: GCA_028685665.1. Classification (GTDB taxonomy): domain Bacteria; phylum Pseudomonadota; class Gammaproteobacteria; order Burkholderiales; family Burkholderiaceae_C; genus JAQUDN01. The sequence continues at coordinate 2,345 of JAQUDN010000227.1, forward strand.
GGGCGACATGCTGCGCGCCGCGGTCAAGGCGGGCACGCCCCTGGGCCTGCAGGCCAAGGCCGTGATGGATGCCGGGGCCCTGGTCAGTGACGACATCATCATCGGCCTGGTCAAGGAACGCATTACCCAGCCCGATTGCGCGCAAGGCTTTCTGTTCGATGGCTTCCCCCGCACCATTCCCCAGGCCGATGCCATGAAGGCCGCCGGCGTCAAGCTCGACTACGTGCTCGAAATCGATGTGCCCTTCGAAGCCATCATCGAACGCATGAGCGGTCGCCGTTCGCACCCCGCCAGCGGTCGCACCTACCACATCCGCTTCAATCCCCCCAAAGTGGCAGGCAAGGACGATGTGACGGGCGAAGACCTGATCCAGCGCGACGACGACAAGGAAGAAACCGTCCAAAAGCGCCTGCAGGTTTACAGCGACCAAACCCGCCCCCTGGTCGACTACTACGGCAACTGGGCCAAGGCCGACCCGGCCGCAGCCCCCCAGTACCGTGCGATCAACGGCACCGGCAGCGTGGAAGAGATCACAGCCCGCGCCTTCGAAGCCCTGGGCGGCTGACCACGCCCTGGCGTCCTGCCTCCCGCTGGCAGGACCTGCCGGACTGGCGCTCAAGCCGCGCCGTCCGGCCCCCTCGTCCCCTGCGACGACACCAGTTCCAGCACCAGGGCAATGCGCGCCTTGACCGGAGACAGTCCCTGCGCATCGGCAAAAAGTGCCGCCCCCCCCGAGACGATGGCCCCTTCGGGGCAGCGCGTGGCACACAGCACACGCACCCCTGCCGCCTGGGCACGCACCAGGGCCGCTTCCAGCGCCTGGTGCACGGAACCGTTGCCCGTCGCAGCGACCACCAGGCCTTGCACCCCCTCACGCACCAGTGCATCGACCAGCGCCCCCCGGGCTCCTGCATGGCTCATGACGATTTCGACCCAGGGCTCCTCGGTGGCATTTGCTATTTTTTCAAGAGCATCTCCTGCAGACCTGTCTTGCTCTGGAGGCCTATCAGAGGCCCAACGAACGCGCCCCTCCTCCACCCAGCCGAGCGGCCCCGCGTCGCCTGAGCCAAAAGCATCCAGCCGGTAAGGGTGCACTTTCTGCACACGCCGAGCCCCATGCACCACACCGGCGGCCACCACCAGCACGCCGCACACACCGGGTGCAAGGGCCACGGCCAGGGCATCACGCAGATTTTGCGGGCCGTCCGGCGCCAGGGCCGTCGCCGGTCGCATGGCGCAGGTCAACACCACGGGTTTGCGTGCACCGAGCACCCGATCCAGCCACCACGCGGTTTCTTCCAGCGTGTCGGTGCCATGGGTGATCACCAGGGCATGCACCGACGGGTCGGCCAGCCACGCCGCGCAGCGCAAGGCCAAGGTACGCCACACCGAAAAATCCATGTCTTTGCTGTCCCGCTGCGCCACCTGCTCGGTGACCCAGGACACCGCATTGGCATCGCACAAGCCTGGCACGGCGGCCAGCAATTGCGCCACACCCAGCTGCCCCGCCTGGTAGCCCAGGTTGTCCGTCTCCAAGGCCGCCACGCCGGCAATGGTGCCCCCAGTGCCCAAAACCACGATTTTTTTCGCACTCACTTGCGCTCCTTGAAAAACTGGTAAAAAATACAGTTACTGTGTTTATCAACAGCCTTTTGCCAGCTCTCTGGCTGCGGCCCCCTGCCATGTTCGACCACCCCAAGCTCACCGCCCGCCAGCAACAAATCCTGGACTTGATCCAGACAGCCATTGCACGCACGGGCGCTCCACCCACCCGGGCCGAAATCGCCACCGAACTCGGCTTCAAATCCGCCAATGCGGCGGAAGAACATTTACAGGCCCTGGCCCGCAAAGGGGTCATTGAACTGGTCA
>JAQUDN010000228.1 GCA_028685665.1 Burkholderiaceae bacterium
CCACCACGGCTTCGGCGATCAATTCGCTGGCCATCGGGCCCACGATGTGCACCCCCAGGATTTCATCGGTCGTGGCATCGGCCAGGAACTTCACCATGCCGGTGGTGTCGCCCAGCGCGCGGGCGCGGCCGTTCGCCAGGAAGGGGAAGGTGCCGGCCTTGTAAGCCACGCCATCGGCCTTGAGCTGCTGCTCGGTGCGGCCGACCCAGGCGATCTCGGGGCTGGTGTAGATGACCCAGGGGATGGTGTTGAAGTTCACATGCCCATGCTGGCCGGCAATGCGCTCGGCCACGGCCACGCCCTCTTCCTCGGCCTTGTGGGCCAGCATCGGGCCGCGCACCACATCGCCCACCGCCCACACGCCCGGCAGATTGGTCTTGCAGTCGGCATCGACCACGATGGCACCGCGCTCGTCGAGCTGCAGGCCCACCGCTTCGGTGTTCAGGCCGATGGTGTTGGGCACGCGGCCGATCGACACGATGAGCTTGTCGGCATCCAGGGTCAGGGCTTCGCCCTTGGCGTTGGTGTAGGCAATGCTCACGCCCTGCTTGCCGGTCTTGATCTCACCGACCTTGGCGCCGAGTTCGATCTTCAGGCCCTGCTTGTCGAAAGCCTTCTTGGCTTCCTTGGCGATCTGCTCGTCCACGGCGCCCAGGAAGGTGGGCAGGCCTTCGAGGATGGTGACGTCGGCACCCAGGCGGCGCCAGACGGAGCCCATTTCCAGGCCGATCACGCCCGAGCCGATCAAGGCCAGCGTCTTGGGGGTTGCGCCCAGGCGCAGTGCGCCGTCGTTGGACAGCACCAGCTCTTCGTCGAAAGGCGTGCCAGGCAGCGCGCGGGCGTTGGAACCCGTGGCGATGATGATCTGCTTGCCGACCAGGGTCTCTTCGGCCGTGCCTGCGACGTGGATCTCGTAAGCGCCTTCAACGGCCTTCACGAAGGAACCCCGGCCGTGGAAGAAGCTGACCTTGTTCTTCTTCAGGAGGTACAGGATGCCGTCGTTGTTCTGCTTCACGACGCTGTCCTTGCGGGCAATCATCTTGGCCACATCGATCTTCACGTCGGTGGCGCTGATGCCGTGGTCAGCAAAGTGGTGGGTGGCGTGGTCGAAATGCTCGGACGACTGCAGCAGGGCCTTGGAAGGAATGCAACCCACATTAGTGCAGGTACCGCCGGGGGCCGCGCCGCCCTTGGCGTTCTTCCACTCATCGATACAGGCCACGTTGAAACCCAGCTGGGCCGCGCGGATGGCGGCGATATAGCCACCGGGGCCGCCACCGATCACGATCACGTCAAATTGCTTGCTCATAAAAAATTCCGTTCAGTTCAAGGGCAGAAAACCCACCGGGGCGGGGCCTGAAGCCAGGCCGCACGGGTGGGTCTTGGGAGAGGATGGCTTAGATGTCGAACAGCAGGCGCGAAGGGTCTTCCAGCGCTTCCTTCATCGCCACCAGGCCCAGCACGGCTTCGCGGCCGTCGATGATGCGGTGGTCATAGGACATGGCCAGGTAGTTCATCGGGCGGATGACGATCTGGCCGTTTTCCACCACAGCGCGGTCCTTGGTGGCGTGCACGCCCAGGATGGCCGATTGGGGCGGGTTGATGATGGGCGTGGACAGCATGGAGCCGAAGGTGCCGCCGTTCGAGATCGAGAAGGTGCCGCCGGTCATTTCTTCAATGCCCAGCTTGCCGTCCTTGGCCTTCTGGCCGAATTCAGCGATCTTCTTCTCGATTTCGGCAAAGCTCATCTGGTCCGCGTTGCGCAGGATCGGCACCACCAGGCCACGGGGGGAACCCACCGCGATACCGATGTCGAAGTAGCCGTGGTAGACGATGTCGTTGCCATCGACCGAAGCGTTCAGCACAGGGTACTTCTTGAGGGCGTGCACAGCCGCCTTCACGAAGAAGCTCATGAAGCCGATCTTCACGCCATGTTCCTTGGAGAAAGCGTCCTGGAACTTCTTGCGCATGTCCATCACCGGGGCCATGTTCACTTCGTTGAACGTGGTCAGGATGGCGTTGGTCGATTGCGACTGCAGCAGGCGCTCGGCCACACGGGCACGCAGGCGGCTCATGGGCACGCGCTGCTCTGGGCGATCGCCCAGGCTGGCCGCAGCAGGGGCGGACACTTGGGGCAAGACCTTGGCAGGCACGCCGGTGGGGATCACGGCCGCGGTGGACTTGACGCCACCGGCCACGGCGGCCAGGACGTCGCCCTTGGTCACGCGGCCATCTTTGCCGGTGCCGGCCACGGCGCCGACCGACAGGTTGTTGTCGGCCAGCAGCTTGGCCGCTGCGGGCATGGCCACATCGGCCTTGGAAGCACCCCCGGCAGCCGCCGGTGCGCTGGCAGCGGGAGCCGCTGCGGGGGCGGCTGCAGCCGCAGGAGCGGCAGCACCGGCCTTGCCTTCGGTGTCGATCCTGGCGATCAATTGCTCGGCCACCACGGTGGCGCCATCGCCTTGCACGATTTCGGCCAACACGCCCGCGGCGGGCGCAGGCACTTCGAGCACGACCTTGTCGGTTTCGATTTCGATCAGGATTTCATCGGCCGCCACGGCTTCGCCGGCTTTCTTTTTCCAGGTCAGCATGGTGGCTTCCGCCACGGATTCGGACAACTGGGGGACTTTGACTTCTACGATAGCCATATCAATTCTTTCGGTTACAGGGTCTGTTCGGAATGCGGGTCGCCGGCCTTACTTGGTCAGGATGAAACCCTTGAGCTTGGCGAAGGCACCATCGACCAGGGCCTTTTGCTGCTCCTGGTGCAGGTGCGAATACCCCACGGCGGGCGATGCGGAAGCCGCACGGCCGGAGTAACCCAGCTTCTGGCCATCGAGCATGTTTTCGTGGATGTAGTGCTGCACGAAGAACCACGCGCCCTGGTTCTGCGGCTCGTCCTGGCACCACACCAGTTCGGTGGCGTTGGGGTACTTCTTCAGTTCGGCCGCAAAAGCCTTGTGCGGGAAGGGGTAGAGCTGCTCGACGCGCAGGATGGCCACGTCGTTGGCGCCCTTTTCCTCGCGCTTCTTGACCAGGTCGTAGTACACCTTGCCGGAGCACACCAGCACCCGCTTGACCTTGTCGCCCTGCAGCGCCTTGCTCTCGGGAATGACGGTCTGGAAGGCGCCCTTGGTGAACTCGGACAGCGGCGATGTCGCGTCCTTGTTGCGCAGCAGCGACTTGGGCGTGAAGATGATCAGCGGCTTGCGCAGATCGCGCACCATCTGGCGGCGCAGCACGTGGAAGATCTGGCTGGCCGTGGTGGGCTGCACGATCTGCATATTGGCGTCGGCCGCCAACTGCATGAAACGCTCCAGACGGGCCGAGCTGTGCTCGGGGCCCTGGCCTTCGTAGCCGTGCGGCAGCATCAGCGTCAGGCCGTTGGCACGGCCCCACTTGACTTCACCCGAGGCAATGAACTGGTCGATCACGACCTGGGCGCCGTTGGCGAAGTCGCCAAACTGGGCTTCCCAGATCACCAGGGTGTTGGGGTCCGAGCCGGCATAGCCGTATTCGAAGCCCAGCACCGCTTCTTCCGAGAGGATGGAGTCGATAACAACGAAGGGCGCCTGGTTCTCGGCAATGTTCTGCAAGGGAACATAGGTGCCGGTATCCCACTTTTCACGGTTCTGGTCGTGAATCACGGCGTGGCGGTGCGTGAAGGTGCCCCGGCCCGAGTCTTCGCCCGACAGGCGCAGGGGGTAGCCACTGGCCACCAGCGAGGCAAACGCCATGCTTTCACCCATGCCCCAGTCCACGTTGACTTCACCCCGGCCCATGGCAGCGCGGTCGTCGTAGACCTTCTTGACCAGCTGGTGCGGTGCGACGGAAGCGGGAATGGTGGTGAGCTTTTCCGACAGGCGCTTCCACTCGGTCAGTGGAATCGCCGTATCACCGGCATCGGTCCACTTCTTGCCCAGGAAGGGCGACCAATCCACCGCGTACTTGCTCTTGAAGTTGGTCAGGACAGGGTCGATGGTGTGCTTGCCCGCATCCATGGCGGCACGGTAGGCCTTGACCATGTCGTCACCCAAGGTGGCGCCCAGGCCCTGGGCCGCCAGCTTGTCGGCGTACAGCCTGCGCGTGCCGGGGTGGGCCGCGATCTTCTTGTACATCAGCGGCTGCGTCAGGCTGGGGGTGTCCTGCTCGTTGTGGCCCAGCTTGCGGAAGCAGGTGATGTCCACCA
>JAQUDN010000229.1 GCA_028685665.1 Burkholderiaceae bacterium
CGCTGCGTCGTGGCCCACATCCTCGCGGTAATGCCAGCAGCGCTCGCATTTGGCATGGGAACTGGCTTTCACGCTGATCTGGAGCGCCTCACCAGCTACTAATTCGATAGCGGAGGTGATGAAGACGAACTTCAGGTCCTCGCCCAGGCTGGCCAGCAGGGCATGGTCTTCGGCGTTTGCCGTCAGCGTGACCACGGCCTGCAGCGAGGCACCGACCTGGCCGGCGCTGCGCAGGGCTTCGATGTCCTTGTTCACGAGGTCGCGGATCTCGCGGAGGCGGCCCCAGCGTGCCAGCAGCGCGGGGTCGCTGGCACCCAGGTCGGTGTAGGTTTCCATGAAGATCGAGGCGCTCTGGCCAAACAGCTTCCAGGCTTCCTCGGCGGTGAAGCTCAGGAAAGGTGCCATCCAGCGCAGCATGGCGTGCGTGAGCTGGTAGAGCGCGGTCTGGGCGCTGCGGCGGGCCAGGCTGTGCGGTGCGGTGGTGTAGAGCCGGTCCTTGAGCACGTCGAGGTAGAGCGCGCCCAGGTCTTCCGAGCAGTACACCTGCAGCTTGGCCACGACGGGGTGGAACTCGTATTTTTCGTAGTGCGCCAGGATGTCGGCCTGCAGCTCCGCCGCGCGGCTGAGGGCGTAGCGGTCGATTTCGAGCAGCTGATCGGCGGGCACCGTGTCGGTGGCGGGGTTGAAGTCGCTGACGTTGGCCAGCAAAAAGCGCAGCGTGTTGCGGATGCGGCGGTAGCCATCGACCACGCGGGCCAGGATCTTTTCGTCAATGCCCAGGTCGCCCGAGTAATCGGTCGAGGCGCACCACAGGCGGATGATTTCAGCGCCCATTTTTTCGCTGATGGTTTGCGGGGCCACGACATTGCCCACGCTCTTGCTCATCTTGCGGCCCTGGCCGTCCACGGTGAAACCGTGCGTCAGCAGGCCCCGGTAGGGGGCGTGGTCGTACATGGCGCAGGCCGTGAGCAGCGAGCTGTGGAACCAGCCGCGGTGCTGGTCGTGGCCTTCGAGGTACAGATCGGCGGGCCAGGTGGACTGTGCCTGGTGGCTGTTCTGCAGCACATGGAAATGCGTGGTGCCCGAGTCGAACCACACATCCAGGATGTCGTTCACCTTGGTGTAGTGCGCGGCGTCTTCGGCCCCCAGGATCTGTTCGGCCGTCACCTGGCTCCAGGCTTCCACGCCGCCGGCTTCGACCATCTGGGCGGCCTGGTCCATGATGTCCATGGTGCGCGGGTGCAGTGCGCCCGAATCCTGGTGGATGAAGAAGGGCAGGGGCACGCCCCAGTTGCGCTGGCGCGAGATGCACCAGTCGGGCCGGCCGGCGATCATGTCGCGCAGGCGGGCCTTGCCGTTCTCGGGGTAGAACTGGGTCTCTTCGATGGCGGCCAGGGCCAGCTGGCGCAGGGTCCGGGGGGCCTTGTCCTTGGTGAACACGCCTTCGCCCTCGTCCATGCGCACGAACCACTGGGCGGCGGCGCGGTAGATCACCGGCGTCTTGTGGCGCCAGCAGTGCGGGTAGCTGTGGGTGATGTCGTGGGTGGCAAAAAGCCGGCCGGCATTTTTCAGGGCCTCGATGATGACTGGCACGGCCTTCCAGATGTTCAGGCCGCCGAACAGCGGGAAATCGGGCTCGTAGCGGCCGTTGCCCTGCACCGGGTTCAGGATCTCGTCGTACTTCAGGCCGTGGGCCATGCAGCTGTTGAAGTCGTCCACGCCATAGGCGGGTGCCGAGTGCACGATGCCGGTGCCGTCGGCGTCGGTGGCGTAGTCGGCCAGGTACACCGGGCTGAAGCGGCGGTAGCCCTGGCGGCCGTCTTCGCCGGCCACATCGTGCAGCGGGTGGCGGAAGTGGATCAGGCCCAGCGCCTGGCCCTGGGTGGTGGCGACCACATGGCCTTCGAGCTGGTAGCGCTCCAGGCATTTTTCGACCAGCGAGGCGGCCAGCACCAGGTAGCCGCGCGGGGTGTGCACCAGGGCGTAGTCGAGGTGCGGGTTCAGGTTCAGGGCCTGGTTGGCCGGAATGGTCCAGGCGGTGGTGGTCCAGATGACGGCAAAGGCCGGGGCGTCCAGGGGCGCCACGCCAAAGGCGGCGGCCAGCTTGTCGGCATCGGCGCATTCAAAGCCCACGTCGAGCGTGGTGCTCTTTTTGTCCTGGTATTCGATCTCGAACTCGGCCAGCGAGCTGCCGCAGTCAAAACACCAGTACACGGGCTTGAGGCCGCGGTAGACAAAGCCGCGTTCCATGATGCGCTTGAGGGCCCGGATCTCGTTGGCCTCGTTGCCGAAGTTCATGGTCTTGTAGGGGTTGTCCCACTCGCCCAGCACGCCCAGGCGCTGGAAGTCGGCCATCTGTCCGGCGATCTGCTCGGTGGCGAAAGCGCGGCTCTTGGCCTGCACTTCGTCGCGCGGCAGGTTGCGTCCGTGCAGTTTTTCAATGGCGTTTTCGATCGGCAGGCCGTGGCAATCCCAGCCCGGCACATAGATCGCGTCCAGGCCCTTGAGCTGGCGCGCCTTGACGATCATGTCCTTGAGCACCTTGTTCACGGCATGGCCGATGTGGATGTTGCCGTTGGCGTAGGGCGGGCCGTCGTGCAGCACGAATTTGGGGGCGCCCTGGCGCGATGCGCGCAGCTGGTGGTACAGGCCCTGGTCCTGCCACTCCTGGACCCAGCCGGGTTCGCGCTTGGGCAGGTCGCCGCGCATCGGGAAGGGGGTGTCGGGCAGGTTCAGGGTGGCGCGGTAATCGGTGCCGGAAGAGGAGGGGCTGGCAGGGGTTTTATCGGACATGGCAAGACCTTGAAAGCAGGCCGTTCCGGGGCAGGCCCGGGACGCAAAAAAGGGCGACAGAAAAAGGCGAGGAAGGCAGAGACGGCCACGGGACCCGGGGTGGCTCCGGGCGCCGCGTCAAATTCGGTCGCGCGTGGTCTGGCGACGGGTTTCGGCGTGGCTGGAGGCAAAGTAGGACCGCGCGTCGGCGCAGTCCTTGGCGATGCCGGCAGTGAGGGCATCGAGACCGTCGTACTTCAACTCGTCGTGCAGTTTGAGCAGCAATTCCACGCGGATGAGTTTACCGTACGCCCCTTCGGCGCCCAGCCCGGCGGGCCAGTCGAGGCAATGGGTTTCGAGCAGCACCCGCCCGCCGTTGACGTCGTTCGGATCGAGCGAAGGGCGCACCCCCAGGTTGGCCACACCGGGCAGGGGGGCCTCGCCCAGGCCGTGCACGCGCACGGCAAAGATGCCGCTGGCGGCGGGCTTCCAGTGGGCAAAGCGCAGGTTCAGCGTGCGAAAGCCATCCTCCGCCCCTTCCTGGCTGGCGCCGAGCGCGCGCCCGAGCTTGCGTCCATGCACCACATGGCCCGAGATGGTGTAGGGGCGGCCCAGCAGCTGCGCGGCCTGGTCCATGCGCCCGCAGGCGAGCGCCTGGCGCACGGCGGAGCTGGAAACCCGCAGGCCATGGACTTCGTAGCTGTTCATGCGCGCCACATCGAAGCCGCGGGCCTGGCCCTCGGCGTCGAGCAGGGCGTAGTCGCCGGCCCGCTGGGCGCCAAAGCAAAAGTCGTCCCCGACCAGGACGTAGCGGGCGCCCAGCCCCTGGACCAGCACCTCCTCGATGAAGGCCTGCGGTGATTGGGCGGCGAAACGCGCATCGAAAGGCATCACCACCACCTGCTGGATGCCGCAGCGTTCCAGCTCCGAGAGCTTGTCCCGCAGCGTGGCGATGCGCGCGGGCGCCATGGCGGGTTTGTTCAGCACCCCTGCAAAGTAGTCGCGCGGGTGGGGCTCGAAGGTGAGCACGCAGCTGGGCACGCCCCGGTGCGCGGCCTCGTTGTTCAGCAGAGCCAGCATGGCCTGGTGGCCCCGGTGCACGCCGTCGAAATTGCCGATGGTCAGGGCGCAGGCGGGGGCGATTCCCGGGTGGTGAAAGCCGCGAAATATCTTCATCGGTTTGTTATGGTTTTGATAGCAGCCGGCGCAATTCCATCAAGCGCAAGACGCCAATTTGTCATGTAAACGGAGTATATTGTGACCGAGCAGAGGGCCCCCCGCAGGGCCTCTTGTGCGACATCAGCGTTCCGAATCCTTGTGTACCCCGTTGTTCCAGGAGGCGTGTTGTGAAGGTGTTGAAGCTGTCGGCCCAAGGGCTGCCCCAATCGTGGATTTCGCTCGAGCA
>JAQUDN010000058.1 GCA_028685665.1 Burkholderiaceae bacterium
GCTGGGCCTGTGCCCGGTAGAAGGGGTAGTTGACGCTGGCGTCGGTGACGGCGGTGTCATAGCGCCAGTCGCCCCAGCCGGCGCCCACGCCGTGGAGCACAAAGCCGTTTTTGAGGTATCGGGGGGGGGAAGAAAGGGTCATGGCGTCGGGGGGGTTTCCGGAAAACGGGGTCGAAACAGGGGCGCGGTGCCTGCCGCTCAGCCGCACAGCACCTTGTCGAAGCGGGTGTCCCACAGCGGGGCGACCTTGGCCGGGCCGTCGAGCACGCCCAGCTTCAGGAAGGTGTCGGCCACGTCCTGGTGGCCCGCCACCACCTTGGGCGTCACCGGCCCCAGGCTGTAGTCGTGGCTGCGGCGGTTGAACAGCTCGACCAGATCGCCCACGGGGGTGCGCGTCTCGGCCGACTGGGCCTTGGCGTAGTCCAGGAATTGGCCATTGGCCCAGGCATAGGCCTGCTTGAGCCGCACCAGGTAATCGGCGATGGCCGCGCTGCGCTGCAGGTCGTTCAGGGCATTCGGATTGGCATACACCGGGAAGTTGCCCGACAGGTAGCCCACGCCCGTCTTGAGCACGCGCGCGCCCTGCTGCAGCCGGGCGATCTGGCCGTTGTAGCCATAGATGGCCCAGGCATCGAGGTCGCCACGCACAAAGGCCGACAGGCCATCGGCGGGGGCCAGGCTGATGGCCTGGATGTCATTGAAGCCCAGACCCACCTCGGCCAGCTGCTTGGCCAGGAAGTAATGGGCGGTCGTGGCGCGGACATAGCCCACGCGCTTGCCCTTGAGGTCGGCAATCGACTGGATGGCCGTGTCCTTGCGCGCCAGCGTGACCTGGTTGTTCAGGTCTTCGTGGACCACGGCAATCAGCTTGACCTTGGCCTGGGAGCGGGCGGCAAAGACCGGGGGGATTTCGCTGCCCGAACCCAGGTCGAGCGCATCGCCATTCAGGGCTTCGATGTGCAGCACCCCGTTGTTCAGCTCTTTCCACTCGATCTTGTAAGGGGTGTTGGCCAGGCCGGCGGCCTGCAGCAGCGCGCGCCAGTTGCCTTTGTAGGTGGCCACCCGCAGCGTGGTGCCCGCCAGGCCGGCAGCGCGGTTTTGCGCCCAGGCGGCGGGCAGGCCCGCCCCCCACAGGGCGGCGGCCCCGGCGCCCTGCAGCAAGCGGCGGCGCGCGAACGCGGAGTCAGGGGAGGCGCTGGGAGCGGAATACGGGGACGGGTCGTGCGCGGGCATGGGCATTTCTCTGAGGGATGGCAATGAAAAAGGGTCGCGGGGACCCCGAATCCGCCACCTTAGCGGTGCCCTACAGCCCGGAAAACGAAGCTTTTCAGATATGGATATGCACCGGGATGCCCTGCGGCCCCCGGGGGGTCAGCCCGGCGGCGTGGCCCCCAGCAGCTTGTCGAGGAACTGCCGTGCGCGGGCGCTGGCGGGCCGGGCAAAAAACGCCGCGGGCGGGGCCTGCTCCACGATCTGGCCCTGGTCCATGAACACGATGCGGTCGGCCACCTGGCGGGCAAAGGCCATCTCGTGCGTGACGCAGACCATGGTGATGCCCTGCCCTGCCAGCGCGGTCATCACGTCCAGCACCTCGTGCACCATTTCCGGGTCGAGGGCCGAGGTGGGCTCGTCGAACAGCAGGATTTCGGGCTCCAGGCACAGCGCCCGCGCAATCGCCACCCGCTGCTGCTGCCCGCCCGAGAGCTGCAGCGGAAACTTGTGCGCCTGCTCGGCAATGTGCACGCGCTCCAGCTGGGCCAGCGCCCGCTCCTGGGCCACGCGGCGCGGCACACGGGCGGCATGCACCGGCCCCAGGGTGAGGTTGTCGAGCACGCTCAGGTGCGGAAACAGATTGAACTGCTGGAACACCATGCCCACCCGGCGGCGCACCTGCTGCACGGCACGTTCGTCCTCGCGGCCCTCGATCCCCAGCTCCAGGCCCACCACCGACAGGCGGCCTTCCTGGAAGGGCTCCAGCGCGTTGATGCAGCGGATCAGCGTCGATTTGCCCGAACCCGAGGGCCCGCAGACCACCACGCGCTCGCCGCGGGCAATGTCCAGGTCGATGTCGCGCAGCACATGGAAGTCCCGGCCAAACCATTTGTTCAGCCGCTCGAAGCGGATCAGCGGGGCGGTGGGGGCAGAAGGCGTCATGGGCAAGGGGGGTTCAGCGGGCGCGGCTGCGGGCCTGCTGTTGCTCGATCCACAGGCTGTAGCGCGACATGGCGGCGCACACCCCGAAGTAGATCGCGGTGATGAAAAAATAGCCTTCCAGCATGAAGGGCCGCCACACCGGGTCGCCGCTGAGCGCCAGGCCCAGCGATCCGGTCAGCTCGTACAGGCTGACGATGGTGATCAGCGAGCTGTCCTTGAAGACCGAGATAAAGCTGTTCATGAGCCCCGGCACCACCGCCGCCAGGGCCTGGGGCAGCACCACCCAACGCTGGGTGGCCCACCAGCCCAGGCCCACGCTGCGGGCCGCCTCGACCTGGCCCTGGGGCACCGACTGCAGGCCCGCCCGCACGGTTTCGGCCAGGTAGGCGGCGGCAAACAAGGCAATGCCCAGCAGCACGCGCACCAGCACATCGGGCGTAACCCCCACGGGCAGGAACAGCGGAAACAGAAAGCTGGCCATGAACAGCACCGAAATCAGCGGCACCCCGCGCACCAGCTCGACATACAGGCCGCACAGCCCCCGGATGGCCGGCATCTGCGAGCGCCGCCCCAGCGCCAGGGCCACCGCCAGGGGGCAGGCCAGCATGATCGACAGGGTGCTGAGCAAGAGCGTCAGCGGCAGACCGCCCCAGCGCTCGGTGGGCACGGGGGTCCAGCCGGCCACGCCCCCCGCCATCAGGGCCAAAAACAGGGTCCCCACCAGCGCCCAGGCCAGCAGCAGCCAGCGGTTCCAGCAGCGGCGCAGGCCACTGGCCACCACCAGGGCCAACAGCAAGGCCGTGGCCACCCCGGGGCGCCAGCCCTCCTCGGGCGGGTAGCGGCCCAGCAGGATGAAGCGGTATTTCTCGGCCAGCATGCCCCAGCAGGCCCCGTGGCCGCGCGCGGCCTGGCAGGCCTCGGCATCGGGGCGCCAGACCGCCTGCCACAGCGCCCAGTCCGCCAGGGGCGGCAGGGCCCAGACGGCCCAGAGCAGCACGGCCAGCGTCCCCAGGCCACGGCCCCAACTGCCCCACAGCACCCGGTGGCCCCAGGCGCGCAGGCCCTGCGGGCGCGGGGGCGCGGGGCGGGCAGGAATCAGGAGGGTGGGCCCGTCAGACATGGTTCAACGCTCCCGCAGCGCCGCGCGGCGGTTCACCCAGCCCATGAGCAGCGCGGTGCCCAGCGACAAGCCCAGGTACACCGCCATGATCAGCGCGATGCACTCCAGCGCCCGGCCGGTCTGGTTCAGGCTGGTGTTGGCAATCGACACCACATCGGGGTAGCCGATGGCCACGGCCAGCGAGGAGTTCTTGCTCAGGTTCAGGTACTGGTTGGTCAGCGGCGGCACCACCACCCGCAGCGCCTGCGGTCCGGTGACATGCCGCAGGGTCTGCCAAGGCCCCAGGCCCACGCTGTGCGCGGCTTCGATCTGGCCGCGCGGCACGGCGGCCATGCCGGCGCGCACCACTTCGGCGACAAAGGCGGCGGTGTAGAGCGCCAGGCCCAGCCACAGGGCCAGAAACTCGGGCGACAGCGTGGCCCCGCCTTCGGTGGCGAAGCCCTCCAGCACCGGCACGCTCCAGTGCCAGCCCTGCGCGCCCTGCACCGGAAACGGCAGGGCCAGCCCGGATTTGCTCCAAAAAACGGCATCGCCCCAGCGCCAGGCCGCGCTGGCCTCGGGCAGGTATTCCAGCAGCAGCAAGTACCACAGCAAGAGCTGCACCAGGAGCGGCACATTGCGAAACAGCTCGACATAGCCCCGGCACAGCGCCCGCACCAGCGGGCTGCGCGACAGTCGCCCCACCCCCACCAGCGCGCCCAGCACGGTGCACAGCAGCACCCCGGCCACGGCGACGCGCAGGGTGTTCAGCAGGCCGACCGCAAAGGCGCGCGCGTAGCTGTCGGTGGAATCAAACGGAATCGGCTGCTCGCCAATGTCGAACCCGGCGGTCTGGCCGAGAAAGTCCCAGCCGCTCTGGATGCCGCGCGCGGCCATATTCGCCTGGGTGTTGTGCACCAGCCAGCCCAGCCCCCCCAGCACGGCCAGCCAGGCCAGGGCCTGCCAGACCAATGCGCGCGTGGCCGGATGGCGCCAGGACCCCAGGGGCCGGGGGCGGCGCGGCGCAGGGCGCGGGGGAATCAGGGCGGGCTCGCTCACCGCACGGGCAAGGCGTAGAGCAGGCCGCCCTGGTTCCAGAGCCGGTTCAGGCCGCGCGGCAGGCCCACGGGGGTTTTCTCGCCCACATGGCGTTCGTAGATTTCGCCGTAATGGCCCACGGCCTGCACCGCGCGCACCAGCCAGTCGCGGTCCAGGCCCAGCAGCTTGCCGGTGTCTTCGGTCTTGCCCAGCAGGCGGCCCACCACGGGGTCGGTGCTTTCGGCCTTGAGCCGGGCCACATTGGCCTGGGTGATGCCGTTTTCTTCGGCCTCGATCAGGCCATAGACCACCCAGCGCACGATGGCCAGCCATTCTTCATCCCCCCGGCGCACCAGCGGGCCCAGGGGCTCCTTGGAGATCAGCTCGGGCAGGATGACATGCTCTTTGGCGTCCTTGGCCTCCTTGGCGCGCACCGAGGCCAGCCCCGAGGCATCGGTGGTGTAGGCCTGGCAGCGGCCCGCAAAATACGCCGCGTTGGCGGCATCGAACTTGTCGAACACCACCGGCTTGAGGTTGAGCTTGTGGGTGCGCGAGAAATCGGTCAGGTTCTTCTCGGAGGTGGTGCCCGACTGCACGCAGACCGTGGCGCCCTTGAGCTGGGTGGCGCTTTTGACCTTCATCTTCGCGGGCACCATGAAGGCCTGGCCGTCGTAGAAGACCACCGCCGTCGAGGCCAGGCCGATCGAGGCATCGCGCGTCAGGGTCACCGTGGTGTTGCGCGACAGCACATCGATTTCGCCCGATTGCAGGGCCGTGAACCGCTGCTGCGAAGCCAGCGGCACCCACTTGACCTTGCCCGCATCGCCCAGCAGGGCCGCCGCGACGGCCTTGGCAATGTCCACATCCAGCCCCGTCCAGTGGCCCTGGCTGTCGGCCGCCGAGAAACCTGGCACGCCAGTGCTGATGCCGACAGTGATCTGGTCGCGCTGCCGGATGCTGTCGAGCGTCTTGCCGGCATGGGCCGAGGTCAGCGCGCCCAGGGCCAGCGCGCACAGAGAGAAACGGAATGCGTTCATGGGATGTGTCTTTGCTCTGAAAACGTCAAAAAACCAGCCGGCCGGGTTTCCCCGGCCGACTGGTCCGATTGTCATGCACGGGCGGCCTGCGCCGCCGCTGCGGCAGCTTACAGCTTGGCGATGGACACTTCGGTCGATTTGACCAGCGCCACCACGTCGGAGCCGACCACAAGCGCCAGGTCATCGACCGAGCGGGTGGTGATGACGGAGGTCACGATGCCCCAGGGGGTTTCGACATCGACTTCGGAGACGACATCGCCGCGGATGATCTCGCGCACTTTGCCCTTGAACTGGTTGCGTACGTTGATGGCTTGAATGGACATGGGTTTCTCCTTGAATAGTCCGGGGGGTTGAAAGCAGTGGAAAAAAGACGGTCAGATCGCCCAGCGCAGGCCGGTGGCGGGCACGCCGGGCCAGGCGGCATCGGCGGTGGGCTCGGGGTCGGGTTTTTGCAGGACCCGGTCGAGGATGCGTTTTTCGAGGGCGGCAAAGCGGGCATCGCCGTGCGAACGCGGGCGGGGCAGATCGATGCGCTCATCCAGCGCAATCTGGCCGTCCTCGATCAGGATCACGCGGTCGGCCAGGGCCACGGCCTCTTGCACATCGTGGGTGACCAGCAGGGCGGTGAAGCCGCTGCTGCGCCACAGGCCCTCGATCAGGCGGTGCATTTCGATGCGGGTCAGCGCATCCAGCGCCCCCAGGGGCTCGTCGAGCAGCAGCAGGCGCGGCTGGTGCACCAGGGCCCGCGCCAGGGCCACGCGCTGGCGCTGGCCGCCCGAGAGGCGCGCCGGCCATTCGCCCAGGCGCTCGCCCAGGCCCACGCGCTCCAGCACTTCGGCGGCAGCCCCCGCTTGCGCGGCGGGCAGGCCCAGGGCCACGTTGTCCTGCACCCGCTTCCAGGGCAGCAGGCGGGCGTCCTGGAACATGATGCGGGTGCTGTCCGACAGGCCCGTCAAAAGCTCGCCATCGGCCAGGATGCGCCCGCCCGTGGCCGTCTCCAGGCCCGCCACCAGGCGCAGCAAGGTGCTTTTGCCGCAACCGCTGCGGCCCACGATGGCGACGAATTCACCGGGCTCGATGCCCAGATGGGCCTGGCGCAGCACATCGCGCGGGCCATAGCGTTTGCTCAGGCCCTGGATTTCCAGGCGAACGCCTGGGGAGGGGGTTTTGGTGGTTGGCGTCATGGTGTTTCAGCCTGCCGGCTTGAAAAGGGGCACGTCCAGCGCATGGACCCGCTTGGGCAAGAGCTTTTCGGCGAAAAAGGCGTCGGCAATCCGTTGCTGCTCCGACAGGGCATCGGGCAGCACAGGGCGCACGTCGTAGCTGCGGCGGGCATTGGCCTGCTCCACCGTGGGGCCGTCCAGGCCCCACACCGGCGCGAGCAGTTGGGCCGCCTCCCGCGGATGCTGCTTGACCCAGGCCCCGGCTTTTTGCAGCTCGGCCAGAAGGACGCGCAGCACATCGGCGCGGGCCTGGGCGTAGGGCGTGGAGGCGAGGTAGTAGCGCTGGTACAGCGCAATGCCCTGCCCATCGGCCAGCACCCGGACCGCCGTCTGGCGCTGCACAGCGGCCAGGAAGGGATCCCAGATCACCCAGGCGTCGATGGCGCCGCGCTCGAAAGCGGCACGCCCATCGGCGGGCGAAAGGTAGGCGGGCTCAATGTCCTTGAACCCCAGGCCGGCCTTTTCCAGCGCAGCCATCAGCAGGTAATGGGCCCCGGCGGCCTTGGCAAAGCCCACCTTGCGCCCGCGCAGATCAGCCACGCTGCGAAGGGGCGAGTCCGCCCGCACCACGATGGCCTGGGCCGACGGCGATGGCGCTTCCTGCGCCACAAAGGTCAGCTGCGCGCCGGCCGCCTGGGCGAACACGGGCACGGTGTCGGCCACATCGGCACTGAAGTCGATATTGCCCAGGTTCAGGGCTTCGAGCAGCGGCAGGCCGCTGCTGAACTCATGCCAGCTGATCTTGGCATTCAGCGGCGCCAGCAAGGGCTCCAGCGTGCCGCGGGTCTTGAGCACCACGGTGAGCGTGGAGGACTTCTGGTAGCCGATCCGCAGGGTCTGCGGCTTGCCGGACTGGGCCCAGGCCAGCCCGGGGGCCGCCAGGGCGCCCAGGCCAGCGGCCAGCACCGTGCGCCGGCGGGCGAAAGAAAAAGAGGGGTTCATGGAAACAATCCCTGGGTCAAAGGTCAGGCCCGCTCAGGCCGATTGGTAGCCCGGGTGCCAGCGCAGCCAGTAGCGCTCCAGGCTCTTGGCAAACACGTCGGCCAGCTTGCCGAGCAAGGCGTAGAGCAAGATGCCCACGAGCACGATGTCGGTCTGCAAAAATTCGCGGGCATTCATGGTCAGGTAACCGATGCCGGCCTGCGCCGAGATCGTTTCGGCCACGATCAGGATCACCCACATCAGGCCCAGCGAGAAGCGCAGGCCGACCAGGATCGACGACATCGCGCCCGGCAGGATGACCTGGCGGTACAGCGCCCAGCGGTTGAGTCCGTAGGTGCGGCCCATCTCGATCAGCCCGGGGTCCACATTGCGGATGCCATGGAAGGTGTTGAGGTAGATCGGAAAGAACACCGAGACGCTGATCAGGAACAGCTTGGCCGTCTCGTCGATGCCGAACCACAGGATCACCAGCGGAATCAGCGCCAGTGCCGGAATGTTGCGCACCATCTGGATGCTGGAGTCGAGCAGGGTCTCGGCAATGCGCAGCGACCCCGTCAGCAAGCCCAGCAGCAGGCCCAGCCCACCGCCCACCAGCAGGCCGCTGAGCGCCCGGCCTGCGCTGACCTGGACATGGGTCCACAGCTCGCCGGACACCGCCAGCTGCCAGGCGGCCTTGACGACATCCAGCGGCGCGGGCAGCACCCGGGTGGAGAGCCAGCCCTGCGACGAGGCCAGTTGCCACAGCACGATCAGGGCGGCGGGGACCAGCCAGGGCAGCAGACGCTGGCCCACCTGGTGGACCAGGCGCAGCACCGCCCCGGGCCCGGCGGAGGCGTCGGGCAGGACAGGCGCCTGCAATTCACGGACGGCTTGGCTCATGCGGCAGCCCTTTCTTCATGGTCGGGTTCGAGGAATTCCAGCTGGTTGCCCGCCGGGTCTTTGACATAAAAACGCAGATAGCCGGGCAGCGCGCGGTTTTCCACCAAGGCCAGCTCGGCCGCCAGCAGGCGGCTGCGCAGCCGGGGCAGGTCCTGCACTTCAAACGCCAGGTGCGACACCGTGGGCTGGGGCTGCCACTGTGCGGTGGGCACCAGGTCGATGCGCTGGCCTCCGGCCACGAAACGCAGGGTCTCCCCCACAGGGGTGCGCAGCTCCGGCAGGCCGAGCAGGCGGGCATAGAAATGCCGGATCTGGTGCTCGGCACCGCTCGGAAAAGCCAGCTGCACGTGGTTGATGGCGTGGATGGTCATGGGCTTCTCCGGGACCTCAGCTTTGCGCCGCCTGGGGGGAATACAGATTGGCCACGGTTTCGCCAAACGGCCCCAGGGACGAGCCCCCGGTCAGCTTTTGCTGGAGCGGCAGGGGCAGCAGCGGGAACACCAGCTCGGCAAAGCGGTAGGCTTCTTCGAGGTGCGGATAGCCCGAGAGCACGAAGGTGTCGATGCCCAGATCGGCGTACTCCTGCATGCGATCGGCCACCGTCTGCGGGTCGCCCACCAGCGCGGTGCCGGCCCCGCCGCGCACCAGGCCCACCCCGGCCCAGAGGTTGGGGCTGATTTCGAGGTCGGCACGGCTGCGCTTGACCCCTTGTGCGTGCAGCGCCGCCATGCGGCGCTGGCCCTCGGAGTCCATGCGGGCAAAAGCGGCCTGGGCCTGCACCACCGTGTGGTCGTCCACATGGCGGATCAGGTCCTCGGCGGCCTGCCAGGCGCTGTCGTCGGTTTCGCGCACGATGACGTGCAGGCGGATGCCGAAGCGGACGGTGCGGCCCTGGCGGGCGGCACGCTCACGCACATCGGCCAGCTTCTTGGCCACTTCGGCGGGCGGCTCGCCCCAGGTCAGGTAGACCTCGACCTGCTCGGCCGCCAGATCGTGCGCTGCCGATGAAGACCCCCCGAAGTACACCGGGGGATAGGGTTTTTGCAGCGGCGGAAACAGGAGCTTGGCGCCCTTGACCTGCAGGTGCTCGCCGTCGTAGTCGAAAGACCCGCCCGTATGGCTGCGCTGCAGAATTTCGCGCCAGATGCGGATGAACTCGGCCGACTGGGCATAGCGCGTGGCATGGTCCAGGAACACCCCATCGCCCTCCAGCTCGTTCTTGTCGCCGCCGGTCACCAGGTTGATCAGCAGGCGCCCGCCCGAGAGGCGGTCAAAGGTCGAGGCCATGCGTGCCGCCAGGCTGGGCTGGTGCAGGCCGGGGCGCACCGCCACCAGGAACTTCAGCCGCTGGGTCACGGGAATCAGGCTGGCGGCCACCACCCAGGGGTCTTCGCAGGAGCGGCCCGTGGGAATCAGCACACCTTCGTAGCCCAGGGTGTCCGCGGCCACGGCCACCTGCTTGAGGTAATCGTGGCTGAGCTCGCGCGCCCCCTTGGAGGTGCCGAGGTAACGGCTGTCGCCGTGGGTGGGAATAAACCAGAAAACTTGCATGGAAAACTTCTTCGTCGGTTCAATAAGAGATGGCAAAACCCGAGGACGGCGCCCGGTGCACCGCAGCACAGCGCGCCACCTCCAGCCCCCAGGCCCCGGCCGTGACCTGCAACAGGTGCTGCAGCCGGTGGTGCAGAACGAAAGACATCGGGACAGGCATGGGAGCTCCTTGGGAAATGCGCCGCTGAAACAAGGGCCGGATCAGCCCAGATTGACCGGCGCGGCGTGGCGCAGGTTCAGCTTCTTCGGAATGAGCTTGAGCTCGAAAAAGGTATCGGCAATGCTTTGCTGCTCGGCCAGGATGTCGGCCGTGACCGGCAACTGCCCATAGCGCAGATTGCTGAGGTACTGCTCGACGATGCTGCGCTCCAGGCCCAGCACCTTGGAGAGCTCGACCCCGGCGTCGGCCTTGTTCTTGGCCGCCCAGGTGTCGATGGCCGCGATCTCTTCGAGGGCGATCTTCAGCACATCGGTGTTTTTGGCGGCAAAGTCGCGCGAGGTGAAGTAGTAATTGCGGTTGTTGGCCACGCCCTTGGCATCGGCCAGCACCCGGGCCTCCAGGGTCTTGATGGCGGCCGACAGGAAGGGGTCCCAGATCACCCAGGCATCGACCGAACCGCGCTCGAAGGCCGCCCGGGCATCGGCAGGCGGCAAGAAGACCACCTGCACATCGGCGTATTTCAGGCCGTGCTTTTCCAGCAGCTTGACCAGGAAGTAGTGCACGTTCGAGCCCTTGTTGAGCGCGATCTTCTTGCCCTTGAGATCGGCCACGGTCTTGAGGGGCGAGCCCTTGGGCAGCAGCACGGCCTCGTTGTGCGGGCGCGGCACGGTGGTGCCGGCATACACCAGGGGAGCGCCGGCCGCCTGGGCGAAGATGGGGGGCGCCTCGCCCACATCGCCAAAGTCGATCGAGCCCACATTGAGCGCCTCCAGCTGCACCGGGCCGGCGGTGAACTCGGTCCAGGTCACGCTCACCCCCAGCGGGGCCAGGCGCTTTTCCAGCGTGCCCCGGCCTTTGAGGATCGAGAGCCAGCCTTTCTGGTGGCCTACGCGCAAGACCCGGCCTGCCGGCTGGGCGCCGACGGAACCGGTGGCCACGGCGGCGGCCAGGCCCAGGCCCGAGGCCAGGACCTGGCGGCGGGGCAAAGAAAAGGGCGTGTGCTTCATGGGGTGTGTCTTTCAAAAACGGCGGCAACAGCCCGCCCTGCCCGCCTGCGGCGGGTTGTTGTGAATACCAATAAAAAAGGGGTTTGGCGCTTTACAGCCTTGCCTCGAAAGCTATCTTTAAGATAGCAATCCAGGTCAGACGCTACAGCGCACCTGGGCAAAAGGCACCGGCTCGAAGCGGCCGGACACCGGGGCCCGGGGGCGCAGGGACTCGGTCAAGAGCAGATGGACCGCATCGTCGAGCCGCTCGGCAATGTCGGGCGCCACCTGGTAGGCGCCTTCGGGGGTCAGGGTGACCTGGGCGTCGGTGGCGTAAATGCCCGGCAGGATGTGCTTGGCCCCGAGCGACTGCAGCACCGGGCGCAGCGCGTAGTCCAGCGCCAGCATGTGGTGCGGGCTGCCGCCCGTGGCCAGGGGCAGCACGGTCTTGCCCTTGAGCGCGGTCTGGGGCAGCAGGTCGAGAAAGACCTTGAGCACGCCGCTGTAGGCCGCCTTGTACACGGGGGTGGCCACCACCAGCACATCGGCAGCCGCCACCTGGGCCGAAGCCGCCAGCACGCTCGGATGGCCAAAGTCGGCCAGCAACAGGGCCTGGGGCGACAAATCGCGCACCCGGATGCGGTCCACCGAGACGCGCAGGTTTTCCAGGCGCTGGCCTACAGCCTCCAGCAAGGCGGCGGTGCGCGAACGCTCGGAGGGGCTGCCGGCAATCAATAAAACGGACATGGTGTGTTCCTTCGGGGCCTGGGGGCTTACTTGCGGGTGTAGATCTGGTCGAAATAGGCCCCGTCCACAAAGTGGTCCTTGGTGGCCTTGTCCCAGCCCCCAAAGGCCTGGTCGATGGTGAACAGCGGAATCTTGGGCAACTGCTTGGCGTACTTGGCCTGGGCCTTGGCCGAGGTCGGACGGTAGAAGTTCTTGCCGATGATGTCCTGCGCTTCTTCGGTGTAGAGGAACTTCAGGTATTCCTCGGCCACGGCCCGCGTGCCCTTGCGGTCCACGTTCTTGTCGACCACGGCGACGGGCGGCTCGGCCAGGATCGACAGCGAGGGGTAGACGAAATCCACCTTGCTGCCGAATTCCTTTTCAAGCAGGTAGGCTTCGTTTTCCCAGGAAATGAACACATCGCCCTGGTTGCGCTGGGCAAAGGTCACCGACGAACCCCGCGCCCCCGTGTCCAGCACGGGCACATTGGCGTAGAGCTTGCCGACGAACTCCTTGGCCTTGGCATCGCCCCCGTATTTGCGCTTGGCAAACTCCCAGGCCGCCAGGTAGTTCCAGCGCGCCCCGCCCGAGGTCTTGGGGTTGGGCGTGATGACCTTGACGTCGGAGCGGACCAGATCGTCCCAGTCCTTGATGTTCTTGGGGTTGCCCTGGCGCACCACCAGCACGATGGTCGAGGTGTAGGGCGAGGCATTCAGCGGCAGGCGCTTTTGCCAGTCGGCCGGAATCCAGCCACCGTTCTTGTGCAAGGCATCCACATCGCCCGCCAGGGCCAGCGTGACCACATCGGCATCCAGCCCATCGATCACCGCGCGGGCCTGCTTGCCCGACCCCCCGTGCGATTGCTTGACCGTGACGTCCTGGCCGGTCTTGGCCTTCCAGTGCTTGGCGAAAGCCTGGTTGTATTCCACGTACAGCTCGCGCGTGGGGTCGTAGGACACATTCAGCAGCGTCACCGGCTGGGCCAACGCGGGCGCAGCCGCCAAGGCCAGCCCCCCTGCAAGGGCTACGGCGAAAGGAAACTTGATAAAGTCGCGGCGAATATTCATGAAAAGCCTTTGAGAGTCGATGCAATGCGGTGCCAAAACACCGATGCATCGCATTCTGAAAGTCCTTCTTCAAAACTGGAACCAATAAAATTTCAGTTCTTTATTCCCAAAACATCTAACAACTCCCAACCTGGAATTTTCATGGCACGTACTGTTCACTGCATCAAGCTCGGCACCGACGCGGAGGGCCTCGATTTCCCGCCCTATCCGGGCGAACTGGGCAAGCGCATCTGGGAAAGCGTCAGCAAGCAAGCCTGGGCCGACTGGCTCAAGCACCAGACCATGCTGGTCAACGAAAACCGCCTGAACCTCGCCGACGCCCGCGCCCGCCAGTACCTCGCCCGCCAGATGGAAAACCACTTTTTTGGCGGCGGCGCAGACGCCGCGGCGGGCTACGTCCCGCCCAGCGCGTAATGCCATGCAGCGCTGCAAAAAGATGTTTCGCCAAAACCCCTTTTTTGGCGGCGGCGCAGACGCCGCGGCGGGCGATGTCCCGCCCAGCGCGTAAAACCCTCCCGGGATGAGCGCGCTGGTGGACAGATTTCCTGAGGGCGCGCCTTTGCGCCCCCCCTGCGCAAACGAGGCTTCCCACCTGGCTGACGGCCCGGCCCGGGCGCACAGCGCGTTTCTGGCGGCCTGCGGCCTGCCCGAAGCCTGGGCAGGCCAAGCGCAATGGCGCATCCTGGAAACCGGCTTTGGCTTGGGACGGGACTTTTTGGCGACCTGGCAGGCCTGGCGCCAAGATCCGCAGCGCCCGCGCCTTCTGCATTACGTCGCGACCGAGGCCGTGCCCGCCAGTGCCGCCGCGATCCGGCGCCACAGCGCGCTCAACCCCGAACTCGACCCCCTGGCCGAGGCCCTCGCCGCCCAATGGTGGGGCCTGCTGCCCGGCGTGCACCGCCTGGCTTTTGACGGGGGGCGGGTGCTGCTCACGCTGTACCTGGGTGACACGCACACCCTGCTGCGCAAACAGGCGCTCACGGTGGACAGCGTCTTCCTGCACGCTGGCCACGCCCCCAGCCCGCCGGGGGAAGGGGACGTGAACCCCCTCAAAGCCCTGGCCCGCTGCTGCCGGCCCGGCACCCGCCTGGGCAGCTGCGGCGAGGCCAGCGCCCTGCACGACGCCCTCGGCCCCTCCGGCTTTGTCGTGCAGGAGTCCGCCGCCCCCTTTCGCCCACCGCAGACCTTGCAAGCCACCTTCGCCCCCCGCTGGACGCCCCGGCGGGCCCGCGAAGCCGAAGCGCCCCCACCGGCCCGGCCCGCCGCGGGGAACGGCAGCGCCCCCCAGCCTCCGGCATCGGCCGACACCCCAGATTGCCTGGTGGTGGGCGCAGGCCTTGCCGGCGCCGCCGTGGCCGCCAGCCTGGCGCGGCGCGGCTGGCGGGTCTGGGTGCTGGACCAGGGCCCAGAGCCCGCAGCAGGCGCCTCGGGATTGCCCGCCGGCCTGTTCTCGCCCCATGTCTCGCCCGACGACAGCGGGGTCTCGCGCCTGTCGCGCAGCGGCGTGCGCGCCACCTTGCACACCGCCACCGAATACCTCCAGGACGGCACCGACTGGCAGGCCACCGGCGTGCTGCAACACCATGTGGACGGCAAGCGCGGCCTGCCCGCCGACTGGGAGGCCGGCCCCGGCGCGGACTGGAGCCATGCCGCCACCGAAGCCCAGCGCCAGGCCGCCGGCATCTCGCCCGGGGTCCGCGCCACCTGGCACCCGCGCGGCGGCTGGATTCGCCCCGCCCGGCTGGTGCAAGCCCAGCTCGCCCAGCCCGGCATTCGCTTTGTCGGCGGCCAGGCCGTGGCCCGGCTGCTGCGCGTTGAAACCCCGGCGGGCGCGCCCGGCTCCACCGGGCTCTGGCAGGCCCTCGATGCCCAGGGCCAGGTGCTGGCCAGCGCCCCGCTGGCCGTGGTGGCCACGGGTTTCGGCAGCCTGGACCTGCTGGGCGCGAGCCACCCCGCCCTCGCCGCCTGGCCGCTGAACACCGTGCGCGGCCAGGTCAGCGGCGCGCGCCAGGCCGATCTGCCCTGGCCCGGCCCCGCCTTCCCGGTCAACGGCCACGGCAATGGCGTGCCCCGCTTTCCCTGGCCCAACGAGGTGCAGGACAAGGCGCAGAACAAGGCCGACGCATCGCCCCCCTCCGCCACGGCAGACGGCTCCTGGATCGCCGGCTCCACCTTCGAACGCGGCCCGGCCCCCCACTGGCCGCCCCGTGCCGAAGACCAGGCCGCCGCACACCGCCACAACCTGGGCAAGCTGCAAGCCCTGCTGCCCGGCAGCGCCCTGTGTACGGCGCAGGCACCCCACGGCTTGGATGGGCCATCAGACCCCTTGCACCCAGATCAGCACCCTGCCCTGCCCCCCGGCCTGCGCCACTGGGCCGGCATCCGCTGCACCAGCCCCGACCGCCTGCCCCTGGTCGGCCCGGTCGATGCCCAGGCCCTGCCCGGCCTGTGGATCTGCACGGCGATGGGCGCACGCGGGCTCACGCTGTCCTTGCTCTGCGGGGAATTGCTGGCCGCGCGGCTGATGGGCGAACCACTGCCCGTGGAGGCCGCACTGGCCAAGGCGCTGGAAAGTGAGCGGCTGAGCCTGCGCGCGCACCGCGCCTGAATGCGCATACCATTCCTGAATTGAGAGCAAACACCGCAGGATTTCAGGGGGCTGAGGGCCTTTTTAACCCTCATCCCACCGAACCAATGCCCGTGCCCAGACACCCGCTCGCCAAGGCTTGGCAACTGCCGCACCTGCGGCCTCGCAAGGCGGGGGCCTGGGTCAGCAAACGCCTGACATCAATACACCCAGTCCTCATGCCGCACCGGCAGGTTGTTCAAGCCATCCCGATAGTGCTGCCACTTGGGCATGAACAGATGCATCACCGATACAAAGCGGGCGTTGTGGCTGGGCTCGATCCAATGCGCCAGTTCGTGCACCACGATGTATTCAAGGCACTCGGGTGGCTTCTTGGCCAGGTCGGTGCTCAGCCGGATTGCGCGGCTGGTGGGGCTGCCACGGCCCCACTGGGTTTTCAGGTGTTCAAACGGCACCACGTCCCATTCCTCCGAAATCACCGCCACCGCCGTCAACGCCTACCCCGCAGGGATGTTCATGCCCATACCGCACCCCCATCGCCCATGCGAACGTCTGCGCGCGCAAACTTCAAGCTGAAAGTGCCTTCAGCCCATACAAGGCGGGCGCAAGCAGCTATCAAAATAATCATCTTCATTGGCCCGCTTTCCGGTGTCATGGCTCAGACGCCCGCAAGGTGTTTTCCAGTTCGCGCCGCAGTTCTTCACGCTCAGGCAAATAGAGCTGGTATTTCTGCACAAACAACTGGCTGTTCATACCGTAGGTGGCGTATTCCACCAGCAACTCGTCTTTCTGGCGGCTGAGGATGATGCCAATCGGCGGCTGGTCACCTTCGGTGTTTTCTTCGTTGGCAAAGTAACCCAGGTACAGGTTCATTTGCCCGATGTCGTGGTGCTGCACCTCGCCCAACTTCAGGTCGATCAGCACAAAGCAGCGCAGGATGCGGTGATAGAACACCAAGTCCACCCGGTAATGGGTGTTGTTGACCGTGATGCGGTATTGCCGCCCCACAAAGGTGAAGCCCTTGCCCAGTTCCAGCAAAAAAGGCTGGAGATGGTCACACAGGGCGGTCTCCAGCTGGGTTTCCGTCACGCGGTAAGGCTCCGGGATTTTCAGAAACTCAAACACATACGGTTCGCGCAGCAGGTCGGTGGCTTGTTCCACCACCTGGCCTTGGGCGGCCAGTTGCAACACACCGGCTTTGTCTTTGATGGCGGCCAGGCGCAAAAACAGGGCGCTTTCTTTTTGCCGCACCAGTTCGCGCACCGACCAGCGCTCGCGCTGGGTTTGCTGCTCGTAAAAGCTGCGCTCCAGGGGGTCGTCGAGCTTCAGCAGCTCGACCCAATGCGACCAGGTCAATAAGTGCGACGGTGTCGCACCTTTTGGATAAGCCAGATAAAACTGCCGGATGCGGATCAGGTTGCTGCGGCTGAAGCCTTTGCCGTGGCGCAGGCCCAGGTCGGCGGCAAGGTGCTTGATCAGGGCTTTTCCGTACTCGGCGCGGGCTTTGCCGCCTTGCTCAAATTCCACAATATGCCGCCCGACTTGCCAATAGGTTTGGGTGATGTGGGCATTGACGGCCTGCACGGCCAGGACACGGCCGTGGGTGTACGTGTCGGAGATTTTTCCCAGCAACTGCTGGTAGTCGGGGGAGGTGCTCACGTCGAGAGGGGGGCGGCTCATACAACAATCCCCATTTTTGCCAGACGCCCATTCACCCGGGCCTCCAGCTCGGCCACGCGGCGGGCCATTTGCAGCATGGGCGTGCCGTAACGGTCGGCCAGTTCTTTCAGCGGGCCAACGATGCGTTGCTTGATCTGTTCGCCCATTCCAGTGCGGCCCTTGAGCGCCCCCCTCTCGGCAAAGCGGGCGCCAGCCGGAAGGGTGATGGGTGCAAAGGACTGGCCGGCGTACTTGTCGCTGACGTATTGGATGAACCGCAACACCAGCACGCAAACCTTGCACTGGCTGGCATCCATGCCGCCGCGCAATTCATCGCACGATGCCCAAAGAGATGGGTAAAGCTCGGATTTTTTGAGGGCCATGCGGTTCGTTCGTGGGGTGTTTTCAGCGCCAGATTGTGGAGTAAGCCAACACCGGGGCCGCGACGGGCTGCCACATAACAAAAAACACATAACAGAAGAACAAAACAATCGTTTGTTTTTATATGGAGGCGCAATACAGTCTCGCCCCATGCATGATTTCGCCT
>JAQUDN010000059.1 GCA_028685665.1 Burkholderiaceae bacterium
GGGCGCTGGGCATTGTGTTTTTGCTGGCCTTGGTGTTCATTTTTCTGGTGTTGGCGGCGCAGTTCGAGAGCTTCATCGACCCCTTGGTCATCATGCTGTCGGTGCCTTTGTCCATGGTGGGGGCGCTGCTGGCGCTGAAATGGACGGGCGGCTCGCTCAATGTCTATTCACAGATCGGCCTGATCACGCTGGTCGGCTTGATCACCAAGCACGGCATTCTGATTGTGGAGTTCACCAACCAATTGCGCGAGCAGGGCATGGACATGGTCGATGCCCTCATCAAGGCCTCGACCCAGCGCCTGCGCCCTATCCTGATGACCACGGGCGCCATGGTGCTCGGGGCCATTCCCCTGGCCCTGGCCAAAGGGGCAGGGGCAGAAACCCGTTCCCAGATTGGCTGGGTCATTGTGGGGGGGATGTCTTTGGGGACGCTCTTGACCATCTTTGTGGTGCCCACCGTGTACACCCTGTTCGCCCGCAAGGCCGTGCCCGGGGCCAAGACCACCCTGGCGCATGAGCACCCTGCCACCGACCCCCATGCCACGGCGCAAGCGCTGGCCCCCAAGCTGACCTGAGCCGGGGTGCGCTGGCTGGGCCGTTGGGTTCGCTCAGGCCCTGGTGGCTTGGGCTGAACGGGGGCTTGTGCCACGGCCGTCGTGGATGGATGCCGCTTCCGGCGCCCCGGTGGATTAATCGGCTAATCGGCAGGGGCAATCTGCTGCAGGGCCTGTGCGATGGCCTGTGCATTCTGCGGGCGCACCAAGCGGGCTATTTCTTGCCCATTGCGCAAAAAGACCAGGGTGGGCCACAGCTTGACCCCATAGCTGCGGCCCAGCCGCTGGCCCCGGCCATCCTCGATCTTCAGGTGCGCGACCTCGTTGCGCGCCCGCAGGGCTTGCTCGATCAGCGGCTGGGCTCCCTGGCAGTGGCTGCACCAGGGGGCACCGAATTCGAGGACGGCGGCACCCGGCAGTCGATCCACCTCCTCGCGTGCCGGGGGTTGGAGAAGGTGTTTGGCGAGATAGGACATGGCTTACATGACAGCGTCGAGGAGCATGACATCCACGGCATCGCCGGGGGCGACGGTGTTCTGGTCATGGTGCAGAACGATCAGGCCGTTGGCCTGCACCATGGAGCTGAGCACGCCCGAGCCCTGGTTGCCCGTGGTCGCCACCTGGAGCGTGCCATCGGCGGCGGTGGTCACCCTGCCACGCTGGTATTCGGTGCGCCCGGGTTTTTTGCGGATGGGCTCTGTGCTGATGGCCCGCAGCAAAGGCGGGGCGGCGCGGGTGCAGCCCATCATGCGCAGCAAGGCCGGACGGACAAAGGCCAAAAAAGTCACCATGACCGCCACCGGATTGCCTGGCAGACCGAACAGGATGGCGCCCGCAGGGGATGGGTTGCTTTCATTTTGATAGCTGGTCGCGCTTGCTGTGTCGGCCCTGGAGGCGGATAGGGCGGGTATTCTCTCTGCCCGGATGCGTCCGACGGCCATGGGCCGGCCGGGTCGCATGGCGATGCGCCAGAAGGTGACATCGCCCAGCTGTTTCATCAGCGTGCGGGTGTGGTCGGCTTCGCCCACGCTCACGCCACCGCTGGTGATGATGGCGTCGGCCTGCTGCGCTGCGGCGAGGAAGGCCGCTTCCAGTCGTGCGGGCGTGTCGGGCACCACCCCGAGGTCGATCACCTGCACGCCCAGCCGCGTCAGCAGGCCGAAGACGGTGTAGCGGTTGCTGTCGTACACCGCGCCTTCGCGTGCGGCTTCACCCAGGCTCAGGATCTCATCGCCCGTCGAAAAGTAAGCCACACGCAAGCGCCGGAAGACGGGCACGGTTTTGAGTCCCATACTGGCCGCAAGGCCTAGTGCAGCGGGCGTGAGTAGCTCTCCTTTTGAGAGCGCCACAGCACCTTGCCGCAAGTCCTCACCCTGAAAACGCCGGTTGTCTCCGGCCGACAGCACGCCTGCCGGCACCGTGATGCCATCGGTTCCGGCCGTGGTGAATTCCTGTGGCACCACGGTGTCCAGGCCTGCTGGCATAGGGGCACCGGTCATGATCTTGACGCATTCGCCAGCGTGCACAGGGCCGGTCCAGGCCTGCCCGGCCAGCACCTTGCCCACCACGCGCAGCGTCAGAGCCTGGTCCGGGAGGAGCTGGCGGCCGTCCAAGGCATAACCGTCCATGGCCGAGTTGTCGTGCGGCGGCACGTGGATGGGCGAGATCACGTCCTGCGCCAGCACCCTGCCCAGGGCCTCGAAGAGGCCCAGTGCCTCGGTCTCGGCGACGGGGGCGACCAGCCGCTCCAGGAAGGCCCCCACATCCGAGGCACGCAAGGCCTGGGGATCGTAGCCTTGCAGTCCCGCGGCGATTTCGGCCAGGGTGAGCGCTCGGGTCATGCGCAGCCCTCCAGCGTCTGCAATTCCGCCAGGGTGTTGGCATTGAAGAAAGCCTGTGGGGGGTCGCCGGGCCGATCGAAGGGCACCAGGGCGCAGCGGTGCTGCGCGGTCCAGGCGTCGATCTTGCGGCCCCCTTCCTGGGTGAAGCGAACCAGGCTTTCCAGCAGTTCGGCGCGCAGCAGGCAGAACACGGGTTGTGGGCGCACGGTGATCTGTCCGCTGGCATCGGACTCCGGCGCGCAGGCCATGGCCATGTCGGCGTTCTCCTGCTTTGCAGCCGCGGCCAGCCGGGTGGCCAGGTCGCCGGGGAACAGGGGGGTGTCGCAAGGCACGGTCAGCAGCCAGGGGGTTTCGCAGTGCTCCAGCCCGGTCAGAAAGCCGGCCAGCGGGCCCGCGTAATCGGCCAGCCCGTCGGGCCACACGGGGGTGCCGAAGGCTTCGTAAGCACCCAGGTTGCGGTTGGCGTTCACGAGCGTATGGCCCACTTGCATCTGCAGGCGGATGAGTGCGTGCAAGGCCAGAGGGATGCCGCGAAAATTCTGCAGCCCCTTGTCGACCCCTCCCATGCGGGTGCCCCTGCCGCCGGCCAGCACCAGGCCGGTGATGTCTTGTTGTTCAATCATGTGGAAATTGTGCAATGGGATTCAGGTCCCCTGCGGAAGGGGCAGCGGGTGCGGAATTTCCTACCCACCGATATAGCTCATTTCGACCCGGCGCAGGGCGCTATTGCCGGTGGCGGGCTGGCTGCTGCGCAGCTCCGAGTAGCGGTCACCACGGCCTTGCCAGAGGCTGGCAATGGCCGTGGCCAGGGCTTCATCGGAGGCCCCGCCACGCAGCAGGCTGCGCAGATCCCAGCCCTGGCTGGCAAACAGGCAAAGGTAGAGCTGGCCTTCGGTGGACAGGCGCGCGCGGTTGCAGTCCTGGCAGAACGCCCGGGTGACGCTGCTGATCAATCCGATTTCTCCGAGGCGCGGATCATGCTGCCCCTGGGCGTTGGCGTAGCCCCAGCGTTCGGCGGTTTCCCCCACCGCGTGGGGCGCCAGGGGCACCAAGGACATCTGGGTTTGCAGTCGGGCGATCAGTTCGGCCGAGGGCAGCACTTCGTCCATGCGCCAGCCGTTGGTCGCGCCCACATCCATGTATTCAATGAAGCGCAGGGTGATGGGGGTGCCGCGAAAATACTGCGCCATGGGCTGTATTTCCTGGTCGTTGGTGCCGCGTTTGACGACCATGTTCACCTTGATCGGACCCAGCCCCGCAGCCCGGGCGGCTTCAATGCCTTCCAGCACCTGGGCCACCGGAAAGTCCACATCGTTCATGCGGCGAAAGGTGGCGTCGTCGAGTCCGTCCAGGCTGACGGTGATGCGGTTCAGCCCCGCCGCCTTGAGCGCTTGCGCCTTGCGGGCCAGCAGCGCGCCATTGGTGGTCAGGGTGATGTCGGGGGGCCTGCCGTCCACCGTGCGCAACTGCGCCAGTTGCGCGATCAGGTCTTCCAGGTTCTTGCGCAGCAGCGGCTCGCCGCCCGTCAGGCGAATCTTGCGCACGCCCTGCGCCATGAAGACGCGGGCCAGCCGGGTGATCTCCTCGAAGCTCAGCAGCGCATGGTGGGGCAGGTAAACATGGTGCTTGTCGAACACTTCCTTGGGCATGCAGTAGTTGCAGCGGAAGTTGCAGCGGTCGGTGACGCTGATGCGCAGATCGCGCAGCGGTCGTCCCAGGGTATCGGTAAGCCGCCCTGTGGGGGGGGAGAGCAGGGCGGCGGGTGAGGGCGTCCATCCCGCCGCGCGCTGGTCTACCAGGGGAATGACGCGTTGAGACATGGCCTGGATTATGCCGGCGGTGTCGCGCGCGCGGCGGCCCGGGGGATTCGGCCGGTTGCGGCGATGGTTGGGCATGCCGGGCCTTCGTCCAGGTGCATCCGGAGCGGGGCACGGGCTGCTCCACGCGTGGGCTGCGAGTGTGTTGCGTAATGGCAACGTCGAGTGGGGGGGCTTGCCCTTGTCCTGCAAGGCAAGACAGGCCTTGCAAGCGTGATGAAAGCAGTGAGCCCCTAGAATCCACGCGAATCCGATCCAGAATGGCCTGCGGATTATTGTCAAACCTACAGAACCAACGACATGTCTCTCAATAACGTCCCCTCTGGCAAAAACGCCCCTGATACCTTCAACGTGGTCATTGAAATCCCGATGAACGCGGACCCGATCAAGTACGAAGTGGACAAGGAAACAGGGGCTGTGTTTGTCGACCGTTTCATGACCACGGCCATGCACTACCCCACCAACTACGGCTATGTGCCCCAGACCCTCTCGGGCGATGGTGATCCGGTGGATGTCTTGGTGATCACGCCCTTCCCACTATCCCCTGGCGTGGTGGTGCCTTGCCGTCCTCTGGGCATTCTCATGATGGAAGACGAAGCGGGCGTGGACGGCAAGGTGCTGGCCGTGCCGACCGAAAAAATCCTGCCCACCTACAGCCACCTTCAGAGCGTGGACGACGTGCACCCCATTACCCTGAAGTCCATCAGCCATTTCTTCGAGCACTACAAAGACCTCGAAGCCGGCAAGTGGGTGAAGGTGCTGGGCTGGGAAGGCCTGGATGCGGCCAAGAAAGAAATCACCGAAGGCATCGAGAACTTCCAAAAATCGCAGTCCTGAGTGCTGCGGTCGCGGCCACCGTCACGCAAGAACGGTGGCCGCGGTGCTGAGTGCTCCATGCGGCGGGCAACGAAAAAGAGAGGGTTTATCCGGGCGTGTCGACTTCCCCGGATAAACTCTCTTTTTGTTTGGCAACGCAGCGTTCACCGCACACCACCGGGCGAAAGGCCTGGGGCGGCGGAAAATGTGCAGTCTTGTGCCTGCGCGGGTCTTCACCGACGGTATTTCAGGCTGACAGCGATCAACCGGTCATCGTGCTTCGATCGGAATAGGAACAGGAAGAGCCCATGAATTCAACGAATTCCTCCTCGAGTTTGGCCCAGCGACTTTTTGCGGTGAATGCCGTGCTCATTACCTTGATGGTGGCCATGGCCATCTCCGTGTGGTTCTTGATGCAGAACGTCACCGATCTGGCCACGCGGGTGAATCAGACCAATGTGCCTCAGCTGCAAACCATCGCTGAGCTGGAACTCAATGTCACCCGGACCTCGTTGCAGCTGCGCCACGCCATCCTGTCGCGAACCGCCGAAGAGCGCGGCGTGGCCCTGGCCGACATCGCTGAAAAAAGGAAGCTGCTCTACGCACGCCTGGACGAGTTCGGCAAAGCCATGGTCGATGAAGAGGGCAAGAAGGCTTTTGCCCCCCTGCGCGGTTTGATGGATGAGTTCTGGATGTTGGGCGCGGAAAACATCAAGCTCATCGAGGCCGGACAGAAGGAAGAGGCTTTTGCCTATCTGGTGGACAAGACCATCCCTGCACGCAATCGCCTCCTGACGCCCCTGGGGGCCGAGAAGAACCGCCAGGGCAGTTCCCTGTCCGAGAAGATCGTTGCCTTGACCAACGATGCCAAGTTCTCGCGCAATGTGGGCCTGTCGGTGGCCTTGCTGGTCGCTTTGGGCTTGATGGGCCTGATGCTCTACCTGCGCAATGTCACGCAGCAGCTCGGGGGGGATCCTGCTGAGCTCAAGCGGGTGGCCGATGCGGTGGCGGGGGGCGATCTGGGTACCTCCATCAAGGTGCGTCCTGGTGATTCCAGCAGCATCATGGCGGCCCTGAGCACCATGACCTCCAAGCTCGCAACGACCGTGCAATCGGTCCGCCAGAATGCCGAAGGGGTGGCCACGGCCAGCGCGGAAATTGCCCAGGGCAACAACGATCTGTCGGCGCGCACCGAGCAGCAAGCCAGTGCCTTGGAGCAGACGGCGGCCTCGATGGAAGAGCTGGGTTCGACCGTGCGCCAGAACGCGGACAACGCCCGAGCAGCCAACCAGTTGGCCATGAGTGCCTCCACCGTGGCGGTGCAGGGCGGCGAAGTGGTGGCCGAAGTCGTTGAAACCATGAAGGGCATCAACGACAGCAGCAACAAGATCGCCGACATCATCAGCGTCATTGACGGCATCGCTTTCCAGACCAACATCCTGGCGCTCAACGCGGCGGTGGAAGCCGCCCGTGCCGGTGAACAGGGGCGAGGTTTTGCCGTGGTGGCCGGTGAAGTGCGCAATC
Organism: Burkholderiaceae bacterium; assembly: GCA_028685665.1. Classification (GTDB taxonomy): domain Bacteria; phylum Pseudomonadota; class Gammaproteobacteria; order Burkholderiales; family Burkholderiaceae_C; genus JAQUDN01. Next base: position 6,553 of record JAQUDN010000059.1, read on the forward strand.
TGGCCCAGCGCAGCGCCGAAGCGGCCAAGGAAATCAAGAGCCTGATCACCGCCAGCGTGGAGCGTGTGGAGCAGGGGACCCAGCTGGTGGACAAGGCCGGAGTCACCATGACCGAGGTGGTGAGTTCGATCCGCCGTGTGGCCGACATCATGGGGGAAATCAGCGCAGCGAGCAGCGAGCAGAGCTCTGGCGTTTCCCAGGTGGGCGAGGCGGTCACCCAGATGGACCATGCCACCCAGCAAAATGCCGCCCTGGTGGAAGAGATGGCTGCCGCAGCCAGCAGCCTGAACCAGCAGGCCCAGGAGCTGGTCAATGCCGTGGCCGTGTTCAATCTGGGACAAGGCCATGTTTCAGCGGCTCGACCTGCCGCGCCGCGCATGGCCGCACCGCCCCAGTACCGTGCCCCCCAGAAAAAGCTGGCCGCCAAGGCGCCTTCGCCCCGGATGGCCAAGGCCCCCTCGTCGCCGGGCCTGGCTGCGCCCGCCAGTGCCGCGCCCAAGGCCCCCGCTGCCGGTGGGGATGACGATTGGGAAAGTTTCTGATAGGTCGGGTGGGATCGCGGAGCCCTACGGCTCCGCCACTTTGAAAACCAGCGTCCTGAAAAACGCTGGTTTTTGCTTTTCAGGGGGTATTTTTGAAAGGGCTGCGCGTCTGTAGATGGTCCAGGTACTGCCCGATGCCTGCCCCTTCGCGTTCGAGAAAACGTTCTACTGCGTCCGCAAAGGCCGGGTGGGCCAGCCAATGGGCACTGGTGGTCTGCACCGGCAGCAAGGCGCGCGCCATTTTGTGCTCGCCTTGGGCCCCTCCTTCGAAGCGCTGGATGCCCTGTTCGATGCACCACTGCAGGGGTTGGTAGTAGCAGGCCTCGAAGTGCAGGCAATCGACGCGTTCCAGGGCGCCCCAGTAACGACCATAGGCGATTCTTTCCGGGTCTTTTGAGCCGCTAGTGCCCGAATCTACGTCGTTAAGTGCTATCAAACTTGAAGCTATTGCCTGTCCCTGGCGTTCGGCAACAAACAGCAGCCAGCTCTCTGGCTGGGCTTGCGCCACCGCGGCAAAGAACGCGCGGCTCAGGTAGGGCGGATTGCCGTGCTCCAGGTAGGTGCGCTCGTAGCAACGGTAGAAGAAGTCCCAGTCGGCCGTGCCGATGTCCGTGCCCCGCATCCAGCGAAACCGGACCCCCGCATCGGCCACCTTGCGGCGTTCCTGGCGGATCTTTTTCCGTTTCTCCTGGGACAGGCTGGACAGGAAGGCGTCAAAGCTGGCGTACCCTGCATTCGACCAGTGGAACTGCACCGTGTGCCGCAGCAGCATCCCCTGACGCTGGCAGGCTGCCACATCCTCCGGCGCGGTAAACAGGAGGTGCAGGGAGGACAGTCCCTCGTCTTCGCACCATTGCCGCAGTGCCTGGACGAGCCGATCCCGCATCGCTTCGTCCTGGGCCAGCAGGCGCGTTCCGGGTGCGGGGGTGAAGGGGACTGCCACCAAAGCTTTGGGGTAGTAGGCCAGGCCATGCTGGTCGTAGGCATGGGCCCAGGCCCAGTCAAACACATATTCGCCATATGAATGGCTTTTGACATACAGAGGGCAGGCTGCCACCAAGTCCCCGTCCTGCCACAAGGTCATGAACCGGCTGGTCCAGCCCGTGTCTGGCGTTGCACTCCCGCTGGTCTGCAAGGCGCTCAGGTACTCGTGGCGCATGAAAGGGCTGGGGTGTGCTTGCCGGGAGAGCAGCTTGTTCCAGGCGCTGGCGTCCACGTCCAGCACAGACGCCAGTACGCGGGCGATAATGGGGCCTTTCGTCATATCCGCTCCGTTGTCCACCTGGGTTTGCAGCCATTCGCACTCCGGTGCGGGCTGGCGGTGGCACTTTTCAACCTGGCCGCAGGGGCCCATTCCAGTTCCATGACGCTCTCCATTTGCACTGCGCAGCTCAATTTTGTGGTGGGCGATATGCCCGGAAACGCGCAGAAAATCATTGCGGCAGCACGCCAGGCCCATGCCGCTGGCGCACAGTTGGTCTTGACCCCCGAGTTGGCGCTGTGTGGCTATGCGGCCGAAGACCTTTTTTTGCGTCCTGCCTTCCTGGCCGCCTGTGATGATGCCGTGAAAACAGTGGCCCGCGAGACCGTAGGGTTGAAGGGCTTGGTGCTCGTCCTGGGCCATCCGCAGAAGGTGGCTGCGGACGATCCTGCTTTCAGTCCTTGCCTGAATGTGGCCAGTGTGCTGCGCGAGGGCGTGATCGAACAGACCTACTGCAAGCGTGAGCTGCCCAATTACCAGGTGTTTGACGAGCGCCGCTACTTTGTTCCCGGGAATGCACCCTGTGTCTTTGAGGTGGCGGGTGTCCGCGTGGGTGTGCTGATCTGTGAAGATGCCTGGTTCAGCGCCCCGGCACGCGATGCGGCACAGGCCGGCGCCCAGTTGCTGGCGGTCATCAATGCCTCCCCTTTTCACAGTGGAAAAAGCGTGGAGCGCGAGCAAACCATGCGCGGGCGTGTGGCAGAAACCGGTCTGCCGCTGTTGTATGCCCATTTGGTTGGGGGGCAGGATGAGGTGGTTTTTGAGGGGCGATCATTTGCATTGAACGCCGATGGCACGGTTGCAGGCCGTGCCCCTGCTTTTCAGGAAAAACTGGTGTTTTCGCATATCCAGTCTGTCCAGGGTGCTCTCAAAATTGAAGCAGAAATATCGCCTCTGCAAACAGTTGAGGCCGAGTTATGGGACGCCTTGGTACTGGGTGTGCGCGACTATGTTCGCAAGAACGGTTTTCCGGGCGCTTTGCTCGGCCTGTCTGGGGGCATTGATTCGGCCTTGGTCCTGGCGGTTGCGGTCGATGCCTTGGGAGCAGACCAGGTGCGCGCCGTGATGATGCCTTCGCCCTACACGGCCGATATCAGCTGGATGGATGCCCGTGAGATGGCTGAACGTTTGGGTGTCCGTTACGACGAAATTGCGATCGCTTCGCCATTCGAAGCCTTCAAGGCGGCCTTGGCGACCGAGTTTGCGGGGTTGGCTGAAGATACGACCGAAGAAAATCTGCAAGCCCGCATCCGGGGCACTTTGCTGATGGCCTTGTCCAATAAGTTTGGGGCGGTGGTTCTGACCACGGGGAACAAGAGTGAAATGGCTACGGGCTATTGCACCTTGTATGGCGATATGGCGGGGGGCTTTGCTGTCATCAAGGATGTGGTCAAGACCTCGGTTTTTGCGCTGGCGCGCTGGCGCAATGCGAATGATCCTTATGGGACAGGCGCCAACCCCATTCCCGAACGCATCATCATCCGTCCCCCCAGCGCAGAGTTGCGTCCCGACCAGAAAGACCAGGACAGCCTGCCTCCCTATGAGGTCCTGGATGCCATCGTCGCGCGCTACATGGAAAACGACGAGCCAATCGAGTCCATCGTGGCTGCGGGTTTTGCCCGGGCCGATGTGGAGCGTGTGACCCGCCTGATCAAGCTCAATGAGTACAAGCGTCGCCAGGCCCCGGTGGGGCTGCGCGTGACACGCCGCAGCTTTGGCAAAGACTGGCGTTACCCGATCACCCATCAATTCCGGGCCTGAGTGCTGTGCACGGCCCTGCTTTTTCAATTTGCTTCATATCCCGAGGAGACCTGCCATGAAAATGATCACTGCTGTCATCAAACCCTTCAAACTGGAAGAGGTTCGCGAAGCCCTTGCCGAATGCGGCGTGACGGGCCTGACCGTGACCGAGGTCAAGGGTTTTGGCCGTCAAAAAGGCCATACCGAGTTGTACCGGGGGGCGGAATATGTCGTCGATTTTCTGCCGAAGGTCAAAGTGGAAGTCGTGGTGAAAACGGAGGACGTCGATCGGTGTGTGGATGCGATTGTCAGCGTGGCGCGCACCGGCAAGATTGGCGATGGCAAGATCTTTGTCACTGCCGTGGAGCGTGTGGTCCGCATTCGGACCGGTGATCTGGATGACGCTGCGATCTGATCGGATACCGTAAGCCTGGACCTGCCTTTGTCTTTGGGGGGGGGCTGAATCCCGACCGCCCGTGCTTGCGCGCTCTGCGCTCACCCCAAAGCCTGGACAGTCACTCAGATGACCGAAGACAGCGAAACCTGGGCTGTGGCGGGGCGGATCGACCGCAACAGGTTCTCCAGTAACAGATGGCTGTCGAGGCCGATGTGCAGCAGCTCCATCTGCCAGTCGCCCATGAAGCCCTCGCGGACGCTGGTCTGTAAAAACGTGAGCAGGCTGTCGTAGTAGCCCGCTACATTCAGGAGCCCCAGGGGTTTGTCGTGGTAGCCCAGTTGGCGCCAAGTCCAGACTTCGAACAGTTCTTCAAAGGTGCCGATACCTCCTGGCAGGGCCAGAAACAGGTCGCTCCGTTCGGCCATCATTGCTTTGCGTGCATGCATGGTGTCGACGATGTGCAATTCATCGCACAGCGGGTTGGCTTTTTCCTTGTCCACCAAGGTCTGGGGGATGACGCCCACCACACGCCCTCCCGCAAGGCGCGTGGCCTCCGCCACGATGCCCATGAGACCGGTGCGGCCTCCACCGTAAACCAGCTGACCTTTATGGTGGCCAATCCATTGGCCCACCGCTTGTGCAGCTTCGCTGAATTCTGGGCGATTACCGGCGCGAGAGCCGCAATAGACGGCGACGGAAAAAGCAGGGTCAGCGTGGGTCATATTCAAACTCAAACGGAGGCAAGGCTTTTGGGGTCGTGGCGCGCGCAGGCCAGGCCCCTTCAGGGTTTTTGGCCTGGAGGTCCGGAGTGCACCAGGCGTGTTCCTGCCAGGGCGTCATGCCAGAACTGTTGTTCTGGGTGAAATCGACTGAGAATGCCCCAGATGGCCACCCAGCCCAGGGTCAGGACCAGCACTTCTATCGCTGGCACACCCACCGAATACGCTGCCAGCGGAGGCAGGAACCACACCCAACTCAGGGTGTAGCGCAGCAGGGCCCGTGCCTGGGTGAGGGGGCGGCCGTTGGCATCCACCACCCGGATATGCCATGTCTTTTGCGCCAGCGTCTGGCCTTTGGCCCAGAACCAGGTGAAGTAAATACCGAATACGACAAACAGAAAGCCTTGCAGGGCATGCCGGTTGTCCATGGCATTGCGTGTCTGGCTCAGTGTTCCAAACAGATAGCCTGCAATGAACACCACCCCAAACATCAGAATGCCTTCGTAGAGCCAGCATGCCATTCGGCGTACCAGGCGGGGAGCAAGTAAACGCGACACCTGATGGGGTGCCGCAGGGGATGCAGGGGCCGGGGGGTGAAGGGGGGTGTCAGACATGCGGCTGCCAAGGCGAGGGAAGTTAGGATGGCTCCAGCATCGCAGGCTTGCTCGTTTCCGTGGCCGGTGCGGGCACTGGCATCGGTGGCAGCGTCGATCCCACTGCACTGGGCGTCGTGATGGGGGCGGTTTCGACCACTGGGGCCGCCGAGGGTGAGGCTTCTTGCGCAGCAGAGGCCGGAGGCGCTGGTGTCCGGTGTGCGGTATCGGACCCCTGTGCGATTTTGGGGGGGTTTGCCTGCAATGGATTGGCCATGTTCGCAGCAGGAACTTGTGCCAGCTTTTTGGGCGATTCAGGCCGCAAGGCCGTTGCTGCCCCTTGGGGCTTGACGGGGGCATCTGCCGCCAGCTTGTTCTTCTCTTCTTCGCTCAGGGCCAGATAGGCTTCCCATTGCGCCAGCTTGTTGTCGGGTGCCAGGCGATTGGTGTTGGCGTAGTTCAGCCGTGCCTGGTTGCGCTGCTGGGCACTCAAGCTGGCCCATTCCGTCATCCGGCTGTGTAGCTTTTCTTGTTCTGGTTGGGGCAAGGACGAGAAAGTTTGTGCGAGGGCCAGCCAACGACGCTTTTGCAACTCGCTGAGCAAGGCCCAGCGTTCAGCCAGGGGGTAGAGCGCCAGCTTTTGAGCCGTGGTCAAGGTTTCCCATCCTGGGCCGCCTGTGGTTGGTGCGGGGGGGCTGTCCGCAGCGGCATTGGGAAGGCTTCTGGAGTGGGTTTTGGGGGGGAGGTCTGCCACCTGCGGCAGCGTCCCTGGGACCATGCGCACTTGCACCATCACATGCCACCCACCGAGGGTGAATGCCGCCAATAACAGCAAAGCCAGCAGCAGGGCTGGCGTTGGGGCGTGGACTTTGTGTGGCGCTGAGGGCATGCAAACGGGGAAACGAGTCCGTATTTTCAGTGGTTTTGTGTGGCGGTTTTGAGGTATTGCAAGAAACCGGGGTCGGCATAAGCTGCCGGCGGAAGATCGTCGGTCAACAAGGCGGCATCCACTTCCGCCACCTCATTGGCTCCGTTCTCATCTTGCGCCAAATTGATGACAACCAGACCGACGAGCAAAGCCATCAGTGGAACTGCCGAAACCAGGCCATTCCACCATTGCCCCCATTTGCTTCCGCCCCCCAAGACCGCACTGCCGCCGGAATGATGGAGGGCGTGCGCGGTATGGCGCACAGGGGCGACCACCTTGCGTTTGGCCAGCGCTTGCATCCTGGCGGCGCGCAGTCGCTCGGAAATATCGTAGGGCAGGTCTTCTGCGCCGCTGGACAGGCGCGTTGCCAGCTTGCGTGCATAGTGGTCGGCTGCGATTTCGAGGGCGGAGTGGTCAGCGGTGTTCATGGCTCAATTCCTTTTGCCTTCAGTGCTTTGCTGAGGGTCTGTATGGCACGAAAGCAGTGCGTTTTGACGCTGCCTTCCGAGCAGCCCATGGCTGCCGCCGTTTCCGCGACATCCATCTCCTCCCAGTAACGCATCAAGAAGGCTTCTCGTTGACGTGGGGGCAATTCTTCGATTTCTGCCTCAATGCCATGGAAGATTTGTGCGCGGCGGGTGAGGTCCTCGGTGCTTTCAGCATGTTCGCCGTGGTCTGCGCCGGCGAAGTTTTCCAGCAGATCGAAATCAGCACCTTCGTCGGCGCTGCTTTCAAAGTCACTCATGTTCGAAAACAGCGCGTTCCGTGTTTTTTGGCGCCGAAACCAGTCGAGTGTGCAGTTTGAAAGAATGCGCTGAAACAACATGGGCAATTCGGCGGCCGGCTTATCGCCGTAATGCTCTGCGAGTTTCAGCATGCTGTCTTGCACGATATCCAGGGCCGCTTCCTCATTGCGAACGTGGTAGAGCGAACGCTTGAAGGCGCGTTTTTCTACACTTTTGAGGAAGTCGGAGAGTTCTTGTTCGGTTGCCAAGACGAGTCAGCCTGGGGAATCTGTGCCGTAAGTGGCGCAAAGTGCGGCACAGCAAAGCATGGATTATCACACTGTGCATCGATTTTTTCGAGGCAGGTGCATTTTTCCGATGCTGCAGTGCGATAATGCCCGTTGCAATTCAAAGGCAAACGGGTCTCGGTCCGGCGCGGCAATCATCCCGCCCATGTCCTTGGCCTCAAGTTCCAAGCTGGCTTCACGAGAGTCGCTGCAAGGGGCACCCAAGGTTTTTCGTCAGAGAAATTCACAAAGGTTCATCATGGAAATCACAAAGGCTCAGCCCTCCACTGCGGCCAACGCGGCCCAAGGCCCATCCCATTCCGTCTCCGAATCCCAAGACCTGATGGGTTCGGAAATCCTCGTCAAGTCGCTTCAAGCGGAAAACGTACAGTACATCTGGGGCTATCCCGGGGGCGCCGTTCTTTACATCTACGACGCGCTGTACAAGCAAGACACCATTCAGCACGTCCTGGTCCGGCATGAGCAGGCGGCAGTGCATGCGGCCGATGGCTATGCCCGTGCCACGGGTGAAGTCGGCGTGGCTTTGGTGACCTCGGGTCCTGGCCTCACGAACGCGGTCACCGGCATCGCGACGGCCTATATGGACAGCATCCCCATGGTGATCATTTCCGGTCAGGTGCCCACGGCCGCCATTGGTCTGGATGCTTTCCAGGAATGCGATACCGTCGGTATCACCCGCCCGATCGTCAAGCACAACTTCCTGGTGAAAGATCCCCGGGATTTGGCTGAGACCCTGAAGAAAGCCTTTCATATCGCACGCACAGGCCGGCCTGGTCCTGTGGTCGTGGATATCCCGAAGGATGTTTCCTTCAAGAAAGTCCCTTACACCGGCTATCCCGAGAGCGTGGAAATGCGCTCTTACAACCCGGTCAAAAAAGGCCATGGCGGCCAAATTCGCAAAGCCTTGCAGCTACTGCTCACGGCGAAGCGTCCCTACATCTACACGGGCGGCGGCGTTTTGCTGTCCAACGCCAGCAACGAACTGCGCACCCTGGTGGACATGCTGGGTTACCCCGTTACCAACACCCTGATGGGCTTGGGGGCCTATCCTGCCAGCGACCGCAAGTTCCTGGGCATGCTGGGCATGCACGGCACGGTCGAAGCCAACAATGCCATGCAGAACTGCGATGTGTTGCTGGCGGTTGGCGCACGCTTCGACGACCGGGTGATTGGCAACCCGAAGCACTTTGCGCAAAACGATCGCAAGATCATTCACATCGATATTGACCCTTCGAGCATTTCCAAGCGCGTCAAGGTGGACATTCCGATCGTGGGCGATGTCAAGGACGTCTTGACCGAGCTGATCACGATGATCCGCGAGACCACGACCCGGGCCGATGCCGGCGCATTGGCTGCCTGGTGGGACACCATTGAGGCCTGGCGCCAGCGTGATTGCCTCAAGTACGACCGGGGTAATCAGGAGGTGATCAAGCCACAGTATGTGGTCGAGACGCTCTGGAACATGACCAAGGATGCCGATACCTACATCACCTCCGATGTGGGCCAGCACCAGATGTGGGCTGCGCAGTTCTACCGTTTCGATGAACCTCGCCGCTGGATCAATTCGGGGGGCTTGGGCACCATGGGCGTTGGAATTCCTTACGCCATGGGGATCAAGCTGGCCAAGCCGGAGTCGGAAGTGTTCTGCATCACCGGCGAAGGCTCGGTGCAGATGAACATCCAGGAGTTGTCCACCTGCCTGCAATACAACACCCCGATCAAGATCTGTTCGCTCAATAACCGCTATCTGGGCATGGTGCGCCAGTGGCAGGAGATTGAATATTCGGGCCGCTACAGCCACAGCTATATGGATGCGCTGCCCAACTTCGTGAAGTTGGCAGAAGCCTACGGCCACGTGGGCATGCTCATCGAGCACGCCAGAGACGTCGAGCCTGCGCTGCGCGAAGCGCGCAAGCTGAAGGACCGCACTGTGTTCATGGACTTCCGGACCGACCCCACCGAGAACGTGTTCCCCATGGTGCAGGCCGGCAAGGGCATCACGGAAATGCTGCTGGGTTCCGAAGACCTTTGAGCAATATCGGGTTCAAGTGCTTACCCAGTAAGCACTTCTAGCTCTTCTTTCAATAGCAAATACCTTGACGAATCTATTGCCTGCCAAGCTTGCACATTACCGTGTGCAGGGGAGGGCAGCGAGAAGAGGAGTCCCCATACCATGAAACACATCATTGCCGTTCTGCTCGAAAACGAACCTGGCGCCCTCTCGCGCGTGGTGGGGCTGTTTTCTGCCCGGGGCTACAACATCGAATCGCTCACTGTGGCACCGACCGAAGATCCTTCGTTGTCGCGCATGACCATCCAGACGGCGGGTTCCGCCGATGTGATCGAACAGATCACCAAGCACTTGAACCGTCTCATCGAAGTGGTCAAGGTCGTGGACCTGACCGAAGGCGCTTATACCGAGCGTGAACTGATGATGGTCAAGGTCCGTGCCGTGGGCAAGGAGCGTGAGGAAATGAAGCGCATGGCGGATATTTTCCGTGGGCGCATCATCGATGTCACCGACAAGAGCTACACGATCGAGCTCACTGGCGACCAGTCCAAGAACGATGCCTTCCTGCAAGCCATTGAACCCACTGCCATTCTGGAAACCGTCCGTACCGGGGCCAGCGGCATTGGCCGTGGCGAGCGCATCTTGCGCGTCTGAGCCCCTCTCTTTTTTCCAACCTGTTCAACCTGGAGCCGACATGAAAGTTTTCTACGATAAAGACTGTGACCTGAGCCTGATCAAGGGCAAGACCGTTGCCATCATTGGCTACGGTAGCCAAGGCCATGCCCACGCGCAAAACCTGAACGAAAGCGGCGTCAAAGTCGTCGTGGGTTTGCGCAAGGGTGGCGCTTCCTGGGACAAGGTGGCCAAGGCCGGCCTGACCGTGATGGAAGTCAATGACGCTGTCAAGGCGGCAGATCTGGTCATGATCCTCTTGCCCGACGAGAACATCCCCGACGTCTACAACAACAACGTTGCGCCCCATATCAAGCAAGGTGCCACACTGGCTTTTGCCCACGGCTTCAACGTGCACTACAACCAGGTCATTCCCCGCGCCGACCTGGACGTGATCATGGTTGCTCCCAAGGGTCCCGGCCACACCGTGCGTTCCGAATACCTCAAGGGCGGCGGCGTGCCTTCCCTGATCGCGGTGTACCAGGACAAGTCTGGCAAGGCCCGTGACCTGGCCCTGTCCTACGCCATGGCCAACGGTGGCGGCAAGGGCGGCATCATCGAAACGAACTTCAAGGAAGAAACCGAAACCGATCTGTTCGGCGAACAGGCCGTGTTGTGCGGTGGCGCCGTGGAGCTGGTGAAGATGGGTTTTGAAACCCTGACCGAAGCCGGCTACGCCCCTGAAATGGCCTACTTCGAATGCCTGCACGAACTCAAGCTCATTGTGGATCTGATGTACGAAGGCGGCATTGCCAACATGAACTACTCCATCTCCAACAATGCGGAGTACGGTGAGTACGTGACCGGTACGGAAGTCATCAACGCGCAGTCGCGCGAAGCCATGCGCAATGCCCTCAAGCGCATCCAGACCGGTGAATACGCCAAGATGTTCATCCTGGAAGGCAAGACCAACTACCCAAGCATGACGGCCCGCCGTCGCCTGAATGCCGAGCATTCGATTGAAGTGGTGGGTGAAAAGCTGCGCGCCATGATGCCCTGGATTGCGAAGAACAAGCTGGTCGATCAGACCCGCAACTGATTTTCTCCATGCATTCTTGCAAAGGCCACTTCGGTGGCCTTTGTTGTTTTCGGACCTGGGTGTGTGCGGAGCGCTACACTGCGGCGCTGC
>JAQUDN010000060.1 GCA_028685665.1 Burkholderiaceae bacterium
CCTGGACGGCCCCCTGGCGGGCGTGGCCACGGCGCGCGCGCAAGGCCTGGACCTGGTCTGGCCCACGGTGCGCGGCCTCTACATGGCCGCCAGCACCCCGGACCGCGCCCTGCGCGCCTGGAGCAGTGCCCTGCAGGACGCCATGGCGGCACCCGGCTACACGGCGCTGTGCCACCACTACGGGGTCTACCCCCACGCCCTCACCGGCGCGGCGCTGGAGGCCTTTGTGCAGCGCAGCCTGCAGGACTACCGGCAGTTGCTGCACACCCTGGGGCTGCAGGTCTGGTCACGGTAAGCGCCTGTTCAGCGCTCCAGCCACCACTGGATCACGAACTTGGCGGCAAAGCCGACCATGCCCACGCCCAGGCCCAGAAAAATCACGAAAGTGCCGAACTTGCCCGCCTTGGACTGCCAGGCCAGCTGCCCGATGATGAACAGCATGTAGAGCATGAAGGCCCCCACCCCGTAGGTGAGGAAAAACCCCGAAATCTGCGCCTCGGTAAAGCCAAAGATCACGCCGACCTCCCGGGAGTGGGCGCGGCCGGGGGCAGCGGCTCGCGCTCAGGCAGGCTGGAAGCATCGACCAAATCCCGGTAGGCATGCCAGCTGGCATGGCCCAGCATCGGCATCACCACCACCAGCCCCAGCAGCAGCGAGCCCAGGCCCAGCAAGGTAAAGCCCATGATCAGCGCCGCCCAGAACGCCATGGGCACCGGGTTGGCCAGCACCGTCTGCCAGCTGGTCAGCACCGCCAGCCGCAGACTGGCGCGGCGGTCCAGCAGCAGCGGCATGGCCACCACGCTGGACGCAAAAATCGGCGCCGCCAGCAAGCTGCCCAGGGCCAGCCACAGCTCGAACAGCCAGCCCCCTTCGGCCAGCACCACGTGGCGCAGAAAATCCATCGGGGTGTGGATCGGCACCGGCGCCAGCAGCGTGATCAGGGCCGCCGAGGTCAGAACCCAGCCCGTGGCCGCCGCCGCCAGCAAGGCGCCAAACTGCACCATGCACCAGTAATCGTGGCCCCATTTGCTGACATGGCTGTCCTGCCAGTTCAGCCAGGTGCGCAACACCACCCCGCCCCGGGCCGGCAGCCCCTGCTCCAGCGCCCGGCTGAGCGCATACAGGCTGGTGGCCAGCACCGGCGCCACCACCAGAAAGCCCGACAAGGCCCCCACCAGCAGCCAGAAGCGGTCGTGCGCCACGGCCATGATCAGCGCCCCGAACGCCGCCAAGGCCAGACCATGCGCAAAGCTGATCCAGCCCGCGCGCGCCATGTCGCGCCAGGCCAGGGCCAGCCAGCCCAAAGGCTGCGACAACGTGATGCTGCGCACCACCGGCAAGGAAAAGTGAGAAAGAGGCATGCGGCGACCGGGTGGGTAAAAAACAGGGGGTTCGGCAGATTCAGGCCAGCAACTGGCACAGCGCCGTCAGGCTGCCCACCGTCACCGGGGGCGGCGTCTCGTGCGGCCAGGGATGGCCGGCCGGGTTCAACCACACCGCCTGCATGCCCGCCTGCAAGGCCCCGTGGGCATCCAGGGTGGCGTCGTCGCCCACATGCAGCACCGCGTGCGGCGGCACCGCCAGCGCCTGGGCCGCCGCATGGAACATGCGCGCATCGGGCTTGGGCACCCCTGTGTCGTAGGCACTGAGGCTGGCCGTGAAATACCCCCCAATGCCCACGCGGTGCACATCGGCATTGCCATTGGTCAGGGCCACCACCGGGTAGCGGGCCGACAGAAAGGCCAGGGTGTCGCGGGCATCGTCGAACAGCTCGACCCGGTGGCGCTCGGCAAAGAACACCTCGAACGCCGGTTCGGCCAGGTGGGGGGCATCGCCCGCCTGGGTCAGCGCCAGCCGGATCGACTCGCGGCGCAGCGCGCTCAGGTCTTGTTGCAGATCGGGCCGCAGCGCCACCATCTGGCTGCGTAGGGTGCGCAAGGCCTCGGGGCTGGCAAACAGGGCCGCCGTGGCCGGGGCCTGGGCGCTGAGCCAGCCGTGCAAAGCGGCCTCGGCCCGGGCAATGGTCGGCCAGATCGGCCACAAGGTGTCGTCCAGATCGAGAGAGATGGCGCGGATGCGGGAGGTGTCAAGCATGGGCGCAAGAATACTGCAGGCCGTCCGGCCCTGCGGTGCGGCCGGCAGGCAAAAAATGGCGGGGATTCATCTTCACTTCAGCTCGCCCTTGGACAATCCGGTCCCAGAGTCGCCAGCTGGTGCGCCTCACCACCGAGAAAACGCATGTCCCAAGACCTCTACCGCTTTGATATCACCAACGGCCGCCTGACCGGCATCTTCGAATTCGACGATGGCGTCTGGAAGCGCAAGACCCTCGACGCCAACGAAACCGCCAGCGTGGGCGCCGACGGCAAAGTCACCCTGACGGAAAACAAGGGCAGCTACCAGGAAATCAAGGTGTACGCCCCCACGGGCCAGACCAACACCTACGCCCTGCAAAGCCAGCGCTATACCGATGGCAACAACCAGAGCCTGCCCCACGGCTCTTACGAAGACCAGGACCACGACGGCTTCGATGACGACGACTTCAACCGCGACGGCTATGACGATGACGACATGGACCACGACGGCTCCGAAGACGACGACCTGCGTGGCTCTGACGCCAACGACGACCTGCGCGGTGGCGCAGGCGACGACCGCCTGAGCGACGGTGCAGGCAACGACCGCCTGGACGGCGGCGATGGCGATGACCGCTTCGAAGACAGCCTGGGCGACGACAGCATCGTCGGCGGCAACGGCGTGGACACGGTGGTCGTCAAGTACAGCAGCGCCAGCTACCAGCTGAGCAAGACCGCCAGCGGCACCACCCTGCGCTCCGCGACAGACGGCACCGACACCCTGCAGGGCGTGGAGCGTGTGCAGTTTGCCGACAAGTCCCTGGCCCTGGATGTCGACGGCACCGCCGGCAAGGCCTTCCGCCTCTACCAGGCCGCCTTCGACCGCAAGCCCGATGCCGAAGGCCTGGGCTACTGGATCAAGAGCCTCGACAAAGACGCCAACCTGGTCAAGGCCGCCGCCGGTTTCGTCAACTCGCAAGAGTTCCAGGCCCAGTACGGCGCGAATGCCTCGATCGACACCCTGGTGACCAAGCTCTACCAGAACGTCCTGCACCGCGAGCCGGAACAGGCCGGCAAGGACTATTGGGTGCAAGAACTCAGCCAAGGCCGCAAGTCGCTGCAAGAGGCCCTGGCCGACTTCAGCGAAAGCCGGGAAAACGTCGCCAACCTGGTCGGCGTGATGGGCGACGGCGTGGAATACGTGCCCTTCCTGGGCTGATCTGGGCCGATCTGGCCTGATCGGGATGGAGATCCCGGCGCGGGGCGGCCCCCCGCGCTTTTGGGCCCTCCTGCAGCCCCGCGCCGGGGCAGGGCCATCGCCCCAGCGCGGCGGCCAGCCCCTGCAGGGATGGGCGAGAATGCCCCATGCCTTTCAAAAAAGAACCCGCCTACACCCATGGCCAGCCCGAGCGCACCGCCATCCTGGTGTGCAATCTGGGCACCCCCGATGCCCCTACGGCCTCCGCACTGCGCCGCTACCTGGGGGAATTCCTGTCAGACCACCGCGTGGTGGAAATCCCCCGGCTGGTGTGGCTGCCCATCCTGCACGGCATCATCTTGCGCACCCGCCCGGCCAAGTCGGCCGCCAAATACGCCAGCATCTGGACACCTGAAGGCTCGCCGCTCGCCGTCTGGACGCGCACCCAGGCCCAGCGGCTGAGCGAGGCCCTGCAGGCCGCCGGCGACGACGTGCTGGTGCGCTACGCCATGCGCTACGGCAACCCCTCCATCGCCAGCCAGCTCGACGCCCTGCAGGCCGAAGGTGCCACGCGCATCCTCGTGCTGCCGCTCTACCCCCAGTACTCGGCCACCACCACCGCCAGCGTGTGCGATGCCGTGTACGCCTGGGCCGCCCGCACACGCCGGGTGCCCGAGCTGCGCTTCATCAACCACTACCATGACGACCCCGGCTACATCGACGCCCTGGCCCGCAGCGTCGAAACCCACTGGCAGCAGCACGGCACGCCCGACCAGCTGGTCATGAGCTTTCACGGCGTGCCCGAACGCACCCTGCACCTGGGCGACCCCTACCACTGCGAAAGCCAAAAAACCGCCCGCCTGCTGGCCGAGCGCCTGGGCCTGCGCGCCGACCGCTACCGCGTCACCTTCCAGTCGCGCTTTGGCAAGGCCAAATGGCTGGAACCCTCGACCGAACCCACACTGGTCCAGCTGGCCGAATCGGGCGTGGGCCGGGTCGATGTGGTCTGCCCCGGCTTCACCGGCGACTGCCTGGAAACCCTCGAAGAAATCAACCAGGAAGCCCGCGAAGCCTTCCTGCACGCGGGCGGCACGCGCTTTCACTACATCCCCTGCCTCAACGACCACCCGCGCTGGATCACGGCGCTCGAACGCATTGCCCGGCAGCACCTGGGCGGCTGGCCTCTGCAGCCCACGTCCGAAGCCGGGCAACAGACCGCCCGCGCCCACGCCCTGGCCGGCGGCGCCCCGGCAGGGGTCTGCCCGATGGGGCATGGCAAAGCAGCGACGCGCTAAATCGCTATCACATCGATAGCTACTACTGCTAGTATCGATTGGCCTGGAGGCTTATTTGATAGATGTTCTGATGAACCCCATGCGGGGCCCCGGCAGCGCCAGCCCCTCTTTGCGCCACGATGCGCGCCAGCTCGTCGAACAAGCCCGCGCCCACGTGGCCAGCACCGCCAACAGCGCGCTCACGGTGTTGTATTGGCAGGTGGGGGATCGCCTTCGCCGTGAAGTGCTGGGGGAGACCCGTGCGGAATATGGCGAGCAGATGGTGTCAACGCGGTCGACACAATGGGTTCAGGCCTACGGACAAAGCTTCGGACTGCGCAGTTTGCGGCGCATGGTGCAGTTTTCTGAAGTCTTTCCAGACGCCCCAATCGTCGCGGCGCTCTCTCTCACCTTGAGCCGGAGCCATTTCATCGAAATCCTGCCACTCAAGGCCCCGTTGGAGCGCGCGTTCTATGCGGAGATGTTCCGGATCGAACGCTGGAGCGTGCGCACCCTGCGCGAGCGCATTGCCAGCCAGCTGTACCTGCGCTCGGCCATCACCCCAAAGCCCGAGGCCGTGATTGCCCAGGCGCCTGATCCTGTGCGCCAGCGCCGACCGCGAGCAGGTGGAACGACTGGATTTGGAAAGCGCCCACATGCGCGTGGCGCAATACCTGCACGCCTTGCCCGACATGCAATTGCGCCAAACCCCACTGCACCGCGTGGTTCAGCTGGCCAGGGAACGCCAAGCCAGGCTCGGCCCGCAATCGCTACATTCTTCATAGCTACTACTGCTGATATCCATTGGCCTGCGACCGTTTTTGACAAGGAATCGCCATGTCCGCCAACGCCCTCCCCGCCCCCCAGCTGCGGCTGACCATCGACCCCGGCACCCTGGGCTTTGCCAGCACCGCCGAACTGCAGGACCTGCCCCTGCCCTGGATCGGCCAGGAACGGGCCGAAGCCGCCGCCCGCTTTGGCCTGTCCATGCAGCAGCCCGACTACCACCTGTTCGTGCTGGGCGAGGTGGGCAGCGGCCGCAGCTCGCTCTTGCGCCAGGCCATGCAGGCCGCCGCATCCCAGCGCCCCGTGCCGCCAGACCTGTGCTACCTGCACAACTTCGAAACCCCCGAACGCCCGCGCGCGCTGCGCCTGCCTGCCGGCCAGGGCAAGCAGCTGCGCCAGTCCATGGCCGACCTGTGCGATGCGCTGGAGGCCGACATCCCCAAGCGCCTGGCCAGCCCCGACGTGCGCGCCGACGCCGAGCGCATCGAAAAAACCTACCAGCGGGACGAGGCCCAGGCCTTCGCTGTACTGGACGCCTTTGCCGAAGCCCGCCACTTTCGCCTCAGCCGCGACAGCGGGCACCTGGTCTTCACGCTGCTGGGCCCCAAGGGCCAGCCCTTTACCGAGGGAGAAGCCCATGCCCTCGCGCGCGAGGAGCGCGCCGAGATCGACCGGCTGGAGCAGGAACTGCGCAGCGAAATCACCCGCTTCATCGATGGGGTGCGCCCGCTGGAGCACACCCGCGACGAGGCCATGGCCACGCTGCGCCGCAAGGCCATCAAACCGCTGATCGAACAGGGTCTGCACGGCATCCGCCAGGACCTCAAAAAACAGATCAAGGACGCCGTCAAGCTCGGCCAATGGCTGGACCAGGTCGAGGCCGAGCTGCTGGACAACCTCACCCTGTTCGAGCCCGGCGACCCCGAACAGGCCAGCCTGGAGACCGAGCGCAAAGAGCTGCTGGACGACCTGCTCTCCCGCTGCCACGTCAACCTGGTGGTGGACAACGGCGGGCGCACCAGCGCCCCGGTGCTCGTCGAAGACAACCCCCAGCTGCGCAGCCTGTTTGGCAGCGTGGAATACCAGGCCGAGTCCGACATGCTGCTGGCGGATTTTTCGTGCATCCACGCCGGCAGCCTGCTCAAAGCGCATGGTGGCTTTCTGATGCTGCACCTGCGCGATCTGCTGGGCGACGACGGCCTGTGGGAGCGGCTGCGGCGCTTTCTGCGCTGCAACCGGCTGCAAATCGAGGAGCCCGGCGCCGTGCACAGCGCCATGGCGGCCGTGGCGCTGCAGCCCGAGGCCGTCGAGGTGGACGTCAAGCTCGTGATGATCGGCTCGGTCGAGGAGTACTACGCCCTGCAGGAAGGCGACTCCGAAACCGCCCGGCGCTTCCGCGTGAAGGTGGACTTTGCCGAGCACTTCATCGCCACCGCGGGCACGCGCCACGCCACCGCCTTGTTCGTGGCACACACCTGCAAAAAGCGCGGGCTGCCGCACTTCACCGCCGCCGCCGTGGTCTGCCTGCTGGAAGAAAGCCACCGCGAAGCCGACGACCAGGGCCGCCAGAGCGCCCTGTTCGGCCACACCGAGACCCTGCTGATCGAGAGCGCCGAACATTGCCGCGCCCGGGGCGGCCCCTGGGTGGAAGAGGCCGACGTGGAAGCCGCCCGCCAGGCCCGCCGCCTGCGCCACAACCACCCCGAGGAAGAAATGCACGCCACCCTCACCGAGGGCGAACGCCTGATCAGCCTGCACGGCGCCGTGGTGGGCCAGATCAACGCCCTGACCCAGATCGACCTGGGCGACTACCGTTTCGGTTTTCCGGCGCGCATCACCGCCCGTACCTACGCCGGCCGCCAGGGCCTGATCAACATCGAGCGCGAAGTGGACATGTCCGGCCCCATCCACGACAAAGGCGTGCTCATCCTGCACAGCTACCTCACCGCGCTGTTCGGCCACCTGGCGCCGCTGGCGCTGAACGCCTCCATCGTGTTCGAGCAGGAATACATGGGCGTCGAAGGCGACTCGGCCTCGTGCGCCGAGCTGTACGCCCTGCTGTCCTCGCTGTCAGGCCTGCCCCTGCGCCAGGGCATCGCCGTGACCGGCGCCCTGAACCAGCACGGCGAAGTCCTGCCCGTGGGCGGCATCAACGAAAAGATCGAAGGCTGGTTCCGCGCCTGCGAAACCGCCGGCCTGGACGGCACCCAGGGCGTGCTCATCCCCGCCCGCAACCGCCGCCACCTGATGCTGGACCGCCGCGTGGTCGAAGCGGTGGCAGCCGGCCAGTTCCACGTCCACATCGCCCACCACATCGGCGAAGGCATCGCCCTGCTGACCGGCACCCCCGTCCCCACCCCCCTCCCCCCAGGCCCCGCCATCGCCACCGCCCTGCCGCCCGAAGTCATCGAGCGGGCCGAAGCGCAGCTGCGGGCGTATCGGAAGGCGTGTCAGGTGGCGGATGGGGGGCGGAGGGGGCGGAGGTAAATCGGCCTGCGGGGGGATTGGGGGTGCAAAAGGGATGGGATTGAGACTCAGCATCGGGCGTGGTCACAAACCCAGTTCACTCAGACCAGGGTGACCGTCTGGCCTGCGCCCCAGCGGCCAGTGAAACAAGCGCTCTCTTTCTGCGATGGGTTGGTCGTTGATGCTGGCGTGGCGGTGTGTCATCAGACCATCGGCATCAAATGCCCAGTTCTCATTGCCATGGCTGCGATACCACTGGCCTGAATCGTCGTGCCACTCGTAGACGAATCGCACCGCGATGCGAGCTATGTCGAAAGCCCAGAGTTCCTTGATCAGGCGGTAGTCCAGTTCGCGCAACCACTTGCGCTCCAGCAGCGCCTGTGCCTGCACACGGCCGACCGGGAATTCGCTGCGGTTGCGCCAGCGCGTGTCAGGGCTGTAGGCCAGCACGATGCGGGCCGGCTCACGGTTGTTCCAGGCGTCCTCGGCCAGGCGGATCTTATGCATCGCGGTCTCGCGGGTGAATGGGGGCAAGGGTGGGCGCTGGGACACGATGGAGGCTCCATGAGAAGGTGGCAATGGATATAGACAGACCTGTCTACAAGGCATCAATATAAATGGAGTAGACAGATCTGTCTACAATGCTCTCATGCCCTTGATCGATTCGACTGCCTCCCCTGAGATGCCCGCGCGCCAGCGGGTGCTGTTGACCGCCTGCCGCCTGTTTTACCGAGATGGCATCCGTGCCACCGGCATTGACAGGGTGATCGCGGAGTCCGGCGTCACCAAGGTCACGTTCTACCGGCATTTTTCGAGCAAGAACGCGCTGGTCTGCGCTTATCTCACGCAGCGACATGAGCGCTGGATGACGTGGTTCAGCGATGCGCTGGCACGCCATGCGTCTGCCGGTGGCTTGGCCACCTTGGGGGCCGCACTGAGTGAATGGCTACACGATGAGGACTTTCGCGGCTGCGCTTTTCTCAACAGCGTGAGCGAGCTGGGTGATGCGCTACCGGAGGTCGTTGCCATCACCCGCCAGCACAAGGCCGAGATGACGGCGGCCATAGCAGGGCTGCTGCCCGCATCGCCACACCAAGCCAGCTTAGCCCGCGCAGCCGCCCTGGCAGTGGATGGCGCCATCGTGCAGACCCAATTCGCGAAAACGCCAGATGCTGCGCTGGCGACTCTGGCACTGGTGCTGCAGGCGCTGGAGGCCGCAGAGGCCGTTGGTCCTCAATTGGGAAGAGAGGCGGAATGACGAGTCAGCCATTCCGGAATAGAAATTCCGCTGGTGGACGCAATCCATTGAATTCACGCCCAGCGGTGATTTGTGAGCGCCCGTACGCCATTGGCCGAATTGCGTCGATCATGAGCGGCAGGTATCGACCCGTTGCAGACATCTGAGCTGCGTCATCAGATGAATGCTGTGCTCCAACAGCAATCACCAGCAATTGGGCGCTGGAGCGCAGGGATCGTTGCCCCTATGTATTCCTATTGGTGATTCGAGTTTCGGCCGGGAAAGCCTGCCACAGACGACAAAACACCTTGCCCAATCAGGCCACAAGACTCTGCGCCACCGATGTGGCATCCTGAGTGACGAATGTGATCAGTCGCCATATTCGTTGGTATCAATGTCCGCCAAATTATTACATGGCGAAGTTAATATTAAATCGTCTGTAAAGAGCCCCCGAGAAAAGTATGACCCAACGACACATGAATACACAGTATGGACGTTTTGCTCCCGACACGATGCTTATCAGCATGTATCCAAAGCACGCGCTTATCGACGGTGAAGGCAATCCATTGCCGTTGAATTTGAGGGGAGCGTCGTATCTTTTCCACGAGTGGATGCACTACATCCACAACGTTTCGACCGTGCATGGAGCATCATGCTTCCTAAACGTGGCGGCTTACTGGAATGATTTCCGTTTCACGATGCGCGATGGCATCGAGAGCCAGGGCTCCGAAGTCTTGAAAGATAAACATCTCGATCTGCTTGAGAAGCGACAACGGATGATGGCGGCAGGCCGTGGTCCGGCTGGTAAGACGCTGCCGAGCGGCGTAAGTGTCAAAAGCTGTCGCGTTATTTCTGTTTGCGCTGGAGAAATTGAAGACGAAATAGAGCATCCGTCCAGTGTCGCTATTGAGGTGAAGCGACTAATAGTGCGTCAAAGTCGACGTACAAAGACATATGACCTGGCATTCTCTGCAACGGATTTGCTTGAGTCCATCGCATACATGTTGGAGGAGCGGTTTCTGTGGAAGTTAAACCGCGTAACTCCTGTTAAGGGTTCAGTAGATCCTTACCAAACGCTGTTCTTAATTGCACGCCATATTGCTCCAAGGCTATCCAAGAGCGAGATCCTGATGTGTGGGATCGCTGCTTTGCAGTCGACGACGCCCGTGTCTCAGACCCTGCAGCTTCTGAAAATAAGCAATGCCTGGAAGGCCAAGTCGATATCAGTAGAGAACAGTCTTCGGGAGCGGGTGAAAACGCACCTTGAGTCGTCTCGTTCGACCACTGATCAATGGCTGAAAACTGTCGTAGCAATGTTTCCCTCCGATGGCCCATTAGCTCGCGCAGCCCTTGAAACTATCAGGTATCTCCAGGCAAACTTGGAGCATAGACGCAATGACCCATTCTTTGAGCTTGAGCTGATCGACCAGCTCCATTCGGCCGGAGTTGCAGGATTCGGTGCTCGCATGCGCGAATTGATGCTGAAGCATGGAATTTGTTCGTTTGAGCAGATTCGACCTGGCTCTGACGAGCAGATTGGGAGAGATGTCCAGTTCGAGTTCGCCGTTGTGGCCGACGACCCAGTTAAAAATGATGGTCGACGAATAATGTTCTCAACTTTCGAGTTTGCGATGGCGCACCTCGAGAGCGGTGGCCGCATTCGGCGGACGCTGGCATTGCGCCCCGAAAAGTGCCACTTCTATGCATCGTGCACATTGTCGGAAAGGTCGGAGCATGCGTCTGTGTGTGAAAGATCCCCTTGGGACTCTATGAAATGGAATGCCGGAAGTGCATGTTGGTACCGTGAGGGCGTCCACCAGAGCCGGCAGCTTGACTGTTAGGCACTGGGGAGGGAACTGCTTGGCTCGCCGACAGGAGCGCTGCGGCTCAGCCATAGCACTCTATATGTGCCTACGTGGTTCGAGCTGCTTAAGTAGCTAGGTGTTCAGTCCCGGCATTAGATGGATCGGATCAATCCTGAATCGCTGTGGCTCAGATGTCCACTGTTTGCGAATGAATTCGTAGGGTGTCAGCCCCTTCAAGGTCTTGAGCCTGCGGCCGAAGTTGTAGGCATCGATGAAGTTGGCAAGGTGCTGTCGCAGTTGCGCGTGATCGTCGTAGTGGAAGCGTTTGACGGTGGCTTCCTTGATGGTCCGGTTCATTCGCTCGACCTGCCCATTAGTCCAGGGATGCTTGACCTTGGTCAGACGGTGCTCAATGCTAGGCGCCTTGCAAACTCGACCGAAGATATGGTCAATTGCGTAGCGATCACAGGTTCGGTTCGTGAACTGGATGCCGTTGTCCGTCAGCACCGTATGGATGGTGTATGGCACTGCTTGGACAACGTTACGCAGGAACTGCGCCGCAATCATCTTGGTAGCTGTGGGATGAAGTTCGGTGAAAGCGAACTTGGACGTTCTGTCGATGGCCACGAAGAGGTAGAGCTTGCCCTGGGCTGTTTGCACCTCTGCGATATCGATATGGAAATAGCCGATGGAGTAGCTCTTAAACCGCCTCTTGGCTGGCTTGTCGCCCTCGACCTCAGGCAGCCGCGAGATGCCATGGCGCTGCAGGCAGCGATGCAGCGAGGAGCCCGTCAGGTGCGCCAGCGTGGGCTGCAGCGCGTAGAGACAGTCATCCAGCGGCAGCAGGGTGTGCCGGCGAAAGGCGACGATCGCCGCTTCATCCTCGACAGATAAAACGGTGGAGCACGGCTGCCTTGGTCCCGTTGGCAAATCGGCAACCGAAGTCCGCTTTTTCCACTTGGCTACCGTCTTTTGATTGATGCAGTAGCGCTTGGACAGCGCCCTCAGGCTCTCTTGACTATGTTGTATCGCTCGACGGATTGCCTCTGTCGTTGTGGCGCTCCTATGTAGAACCTGGCCCATGGTGCTTCCTTCCATTCTGGGGAAAAGATTGCACCATCAAAACCTGGGATCAAACACCTAGACTTCTGCGACAGCTATGTAGCAATTAACGGATGTTCGTTGCGGCTCTACCTACTAATGAGTCGCCGTGTTGCTTCAGGAAATGAATTGTCACTTTTGCGCTAATTTTTGCCGCATATGCTTGATATTCGTCATTTTTCTCTATGTTTGCTTTATCACAAACAGACTTCAAGGAAATCACCTCAATATGACGACCTGCAGCAGCCGCCGCTGCATAGACAGCATATGACTCCATGTCTACACCAACAACATTCTTATTTTGCTTCTCTTTTATTTGGCGTGTCACTCTTTCATTGGCGATCACAGAAGCTCCGGTCGCTAACGGCCCCGTAAGTAATTTAGGCAACTCCACTTTTTGACTCAAAGCGTCGGAAGCAAGAGTTTGCCAAAATAAAGCGTCCTTTTTTACACGCAAAAGTGCATTGCGCATATTGGTCGAAATATGTAACTGATGCGGTGCAAACTCAAAATCTACATCAGCCGCATCAACATATTTTCCACTTTGCCAGTCCCATGTTGGATCAGCCGCGATCACATCGCCAATAAGCGCATTCTTTGCGATCCCACCACAAATGCCGGGCATTACAATTAAGGAGGGCTTCAGGTGTTCGATGGCCTTCGTTCCGAGAATTGCGGAAGCGACCGGTCCCATCCTTGATGCAAACGCAAGACCGACTTTTAAAATCCGACCATTCGATTCTATATCGCAGTATCTGACTAGCTGATTGGCGTCCATCGGCAAATAAGGACCAAGATCCGGAAGCTCTGATTCAACTGCCTGCATTTCTGGATCATCGAGTGCGGTAAGTATGAATACATCGCATGATTCATTCTTCACCTCTCCAGTCACATCATTGTGAATCCATCGACCAATGTTTTCCAAATCCTCTATGCACTGATCAGAACTCTCGCTGTAGCGTAAACAGCCCCATGGCCGGCTTCGATAAAATTCCAGAGTCTTGTCTCCAATTAACTCAGAGGAGCTAATGGAGACAATATGTCGGGGCTTTTTTATTAAACCAATGCCAGAATCAATCTTGAGAAGCAAATCGATTGCATTTTGCTCATCAGGATCAGAAATATTATCCCGAGGAATAAAAAGATCAAGAATCATTAGATCATATATTTTCTCATTCAGCCGTTTAATAGCATCGGCAGTATTTGCAACAACGTCCGGATCGCCAAATACATCTAGAGAGGCATGTAGCCTCTCGAACATGCGTCGCTTCTTTGCCGGGGTATCTTCTACTATAAGAACATCTAGAGATTTACTGCTCATGATTTGAAAAATATTCTAATTATTTCAAGAAGCTCAACTTCCCAAATGAGATAAGTAGAGTCAAAAAAAACATAGCCACAAAAATTATCTGGATAGTCTATAGCTAATTTTTCAGAGAGCGCATGGAGAGTTAAAGATGTATTACCTTCTACAATTGCAGGGTAGGAGCTAACAACCGCTACTGATGTTTTCTTTCCAGCTCGCTGTAAATGGTCAAATATCTCAATTCCGCCAAAAGGACGAGGCGTCCCTCCACGCTCTCCAGCTTTCACATCATAGGTTGGGAGAGACATGTCAGCTATTATTATAGAAAAATCTTCTTGCTTTAATGCTTTGAGGGCACTTTTTACGGAGCGCGAGCACTTTATTTTATCTATTGGTATAATTTTTGACACAGCCGCAAGGATACTGGCTAGCTTGGCCTCACTATCTTCGACAATAAGAAGTTGATTGAGTTTAATGCTATTCACAGCATAGCCTCATCTAGTTTTATTCTTGCGTGCGCAACATAGGATAGCTCAAAATATAATTTGAATTTGGAGTTGTTTTTTTCGGGACCAAAATCAATTAGGCAATTGCCGCGCTGCATTACGATAGTTGCCAACTTGGCAATTCCAGATTCAGATGCACGTTTAGCTCTATCAGAGTAGGCGTGCCTTCGAATATCATCTTTGATAGCTTCTAATTTTGTAGCTCGCTCCCTTGTCCAAGACTCTTTGGACATGTCGCTCTCGAAGAAAAAGCAAAGCTTATCCCCTGTCGTATTTAACTCAATTTTAACATCTAACCGGTTTTTCTTAAGGCCAGAGTGCTTGGCAATATTATCGATTGCAATAAGAACGGCATCGAATGCGATTGGAAATCCATGCGCATCCAAGCTTACATTTTCTGCAATATGTACAATAGAATCCGGCTCGAAACCTGGTCGCTTTGACTTGGCGAATGCCATAGCGGCATCGTAAACCATATTCAATGGATATGCTTTTCCCTCCGAGCTAATTTTTGGAATTCTTATCCAGTCTTTTATAAACTCACCTCTGAGTTGCAAATCTTCAGATGCGCGCTGAATTTTTGCCAAAAATGTAGCGTCTAGATATCCAGCGGCTTTCAACTCCAATTGAAGCTTGCTAAAGCTCTCTTTTAAGCTCGAGGCTATAAAATCGCCGACTTGCGGCCGGTGCCGCTCGACTGAGGCGCTCAGTTGAAACCAAAAGGTGTCAAATAGCTCGCGAATGAAATTTTCTACTGAAACAGATATATTTGCTGCATCTCTTGCGATGGCTATGACGAAGAATCCAACTTGTAATTCGAATACTGCCGCCCGTCTATTTCTGGGCTTTACCAGCTTTGGTTGGCGCGAATAAAATACTTCGTCACGCAGTATCGCCACAAGGTTATCGATTGATGAGGAGAAACGGATGAATGCTCGATTCACTCCGACACGGATGGCCGCATCATAATTCTCCACTGCTGCACGTACTGCGTTTGGTGTTTTGTAATCGACACCAGTACGTGGGCGGTGTCCAATTAGCTGTACTTGCTCAAGCGCACCACGCAACTCATCGGAAATCGTTCCATGCCGAATGCGTCTTCCAACAATAGCCTCAAGTCCATAGACTGGATCTTCGATAAATCGATCTAGAACGGTAAAGATCATCTGAACTAGAAGATCGTCAGCTTCATTCTTTGGGATCTGAAATGCCGATGCTGACTGTTGTTTCAAACTAATTACCAGTTCTTCCACAGAACTTGTGTTGGTGGTGTCGTCAGGCTTTAGTTTTTTGTATCGCTCGAAATCGCCAGAAATTTCTCTGGCAACGATTGGAATAAGCGATTCTTCATCGACGGAAACTTTAGTCTTATCTAATTCCTGCAAAACATTATCAAGTTGCAACTGCTCAGTTATCGAATCAGCTTCCGCAATCAATTGTGCACTCGATTCTGCACTTATCGAAGATGCAAGCCTTAATAGCTGCGCTCGTATCTCAAGCGATTCAATTGTTCCATCGGTATCGCCAAGCAATTCAATTGTACCCACATCACAGGTACTGGCTAAAAAATACTCAATGCTGCGCTTATCTTCTCCAGCAGAAGAAATATTAGTGGCAAGGGCGATTAAGTTCTCCGCATTGTTGACCTCAATCAATTCTTCAATAGCGTAGCGTTTGTTGGTTTTTACTTTTCTATCTGTATTTATCTGTGTATATCGGTGGAGGCAGTTGCAGAGATCAATGCTGGCTCCATAGGAGCGAATTTTCTTAGGGTCAGGACCACCAAACATTATTTCAAGCGGCAAAACCGGTAGCAAACGAATGTTTTTAAATAATGCACATTGTATTAGCTTAAGTGCCATTGAATATTCAAAGTCTTCAAGGGCTTTCCAAGTATCTCGTACGGCAATGCAGTCAATTACAGTGCTAGAAACATTGCTCATTTTCGACCATAAATCATCAGAGCCAAGATCTTCCCGCTGTGGCGTCTGCAAAGATGCTATATAGGCGGCTGAGGCACTCTCAAATACAAGCATACACTTAATATTAATAGGGTGTGACAAGCTATTTTCGAGAGTGGAGCTGAAAGCAAATATTTCAGGGATTCTGATAATACTTTGAGCTGACTCAATCATCATCGCATCGAAGCGCCACCAGTAATTTAGGCATTGCTTTCTTAAGGCATCCTCGTCAGCCTCGCTTCCGCTGTAAGAGAAAAAAGCTGCAAGTCCCTTTGCAAGTTTTTCCACATGGGGGGCCACTGGGGCCTCTTTAATGCTACCCATGCATTGCCGAATTGCAATTTCGACTGCCAAATTAAGATCATTGGAAAGAGAAATATTTTCTTCTGATTTTTTTATTAATTCTAAATCATCCGAAATTGCACAAACTATTTGACGGCAAAGCGCAATTTCTCGCTTAGAAAAGCTTGCCGGATTACATATAATCTGCAACGCAACCCGTCGGGAAGTAAGGAATAAGTCGGCCTTTGTTGTAAGTAGTTCGTAAGAAAGAATTGCAGCGAGTTCTTCACTGGAGTTTCCAAGTATTCGAGCGGAACGATAAAGCACATAATACTGGTAAGCCGTGGGAAGGCTAGTATCGGCTATACGGCGTTTAACAATATTTTTAAATCGATAAGTTGACTGAGAACTTTCATTGCGCATTCCAAAATGATACAAATGAAATGCATTTAATCCGGTTGCAGAAACTGATAGATCTCTTATGTATTGCTTTGCATCCGAGGCGCGGTCTGTACTAAAAAGAAGGGCTATCTTCGTCTCAATCGCCCAATAAGAATAATCATGTGTATTGATTATTTTCTCTACTGCTTCGCTTGCTTTAAATAAGTCACCGCCATCGATCAATAAATTAACATTGCGAAGTTGAATATTAAAATCTTCTAATTGCAATTTTTGCCTAATTATTGCATCTAACGATTGTTGCAATGCATAGCTCAGCCGTACGGCCTGAATCTTTTCCGGGAGAACTCCAAGAACCTCCCAAGCAACACCGATTTCCTTAGGTGAGTGCAATTTTCTACTTTGACTTTCAACCCATGTCTCAAATTCTAGCAAATCATCTTTGGAGAGAGATGATTTGGCGATGGAAAGTGCAGAATTAACAGCATGCGCTGCTCTTCGCATAGAATTAATATTATGGCTTGGATTTATGGAGGGCCGCCGTTCGGTGAGTAATGAGAAAGCTCCACGAACCTTATTCTTCAGACTGGCCAGATTTATACGAATTTTACTAGATCCAAGCGCGATTTTACTTTTCACAATTCTTCCTCAATGCCTAAAGATACTCGCATAATTTTCATGAAATCCCAACATGAGAAATTAGATCGAACGTCGACTCCCACAAGACACTCTTGTGGCGCAAAATTTGCCAACATTTTTACTGTCTTGTCAAGTAAGTATTTATTCTCGCAGGCGATGCGTTTTGCTGCGCAAGTCACTCACTGAAAAGGTGGGTCGACGCAACATCCTATGCTCCTCGGTAAGCTCCCCTAATGTTCGGGCAACCACCACCGCAATTAACGTAGCGTCCACGACTATTCCGGCACCGAGCATGCCCTTGGATTGATGATCGCCAGGATATGCAGGGCAAGCTTGTGCTCCTCCAGCAGCCGACAAAAACGCAGGGTCGTCTTCTCGGTGGGCAGCGCAGTGTCCCAAGTAAGCCTTGCAAATTACGGGATTGCTAAATAGGTATTTCGATATTGGGGTCCCACAGCCGATGACTGGTAATGGTGCCCGTTTGGGGCTGTAGTCTGGCCCCAAACTTGCGCCCCCACACAAACAGCAGCGAGTCCATCAGCGC
>JAQUDN010000061.1 GCA_028685665.1 Burkholderiaceae bacterium
GTCCGTCCCTTCCCAGTACATGCCCGGGGTGCCCCGTGGCAACCTGGCCGGGCAGAACGTCGGACCGGACCTGAACTTCTACAAGGGCGATGCCATTTCCACCGTCTTGAAAGGCGTGGTGGACGTGGACTTGAAGAAAGACAGGGTGGGCCTGTTCATCCGAGGCAGTGCCTGGAAAGACTTCGCCTTGGGCGAAAACAATGTGGCCTACGGCAACTTCGCCAACGGCTTCATTCCCAACACCCCTTTGAGCGACCGGGGGTTCGCCAGCAGCACGAAATTCAGCAATGCGGAAATCCGCGATGTGTTTGTCTACGGTTCCACCCCCTTGGACGACGGCAAGACCTTGTCGGGCCGCTTCGGCCGCCAAGTCCTGAACTGGGGTGGGTCGCAGTTGATCGGCGGCGGCATCAATGCGGCCATCAATCCGGCGGACTTTTCTTCGCAATTGCGTCCCGGTGCCCTGCCCTTCGAAGGCAAGCTCCCCATCGGCATGCTGAGCGCCCGCCTGGCGGCGGGTACGGCCTGGAGCCTGGAAGGCTTTGCGGCCTTCGAACACCGCGGCCACGCCTATCCCGGTTGCGGCACCTATTTCGACGTGGCGTCCTTCATTGCCACCGGCTGCGACATGATCTCTTTCGCGGGCGCTTCGGAGCAACAACGCCTGGCCACGAACCAGTACGTGCACCGCACCCCGGACATCCGCCCCGGCGGAGCAAAGCAGATGGGGCTGTCCTTCGGCTTCCAGTCCGCACCGCTGGACACCGACTTCAAGCTCTACGCGATCCACGGCCCCAGCGTGATCCCCAGCTACCGAATGACGGTCAACAGCACCACCCCTGGCGCTCCCAACAACAGCAACTACGGACTGATCTACCCCGAAAACGTGTCGCTGTTCGGCGCCTCCTTCCAGAAACGGCTGAATCCAGAACTGCTCACCTACGGCGAACTGGCCTACCGTCCGAACCAGCCCCTGTCGTTCAATGCCTCCGACCTGCTGGGCGCCTTCTTCGGCCGCAGCCCGGCTTCGCTGCTCGCGCTGCGCAAGAACATCACCGGCATTCCCGCAG
Source organism: Burkholderiaceae bacterium (assembly GCA_028685665.1). Taxonomy (GTDB): domain Bacteria; phylum Pseudomonadota; class Gammaproteobacteria; order Burkholderiales; family Burkholderiaceae_C; genus JAQUDN01. The sequence goes on from JAQUDN010000061.1 coordinate 1,071, forward strand.
GCGGCACGTTTGACGCCTACGACCGCTTCGGCATCGTGACCGGCAGCGTCGGGGTGAACAAAATCTTCCAGAAGGCCCTGGGTGCAGACCGCGTGGCGGTGACGGCCGAAGTGGGCTTCAGCCACATCAATGGCCTGCCCAGCCCGGACCTGCTGCGCTTTGGCCGGGGTACGGCCTACGGCGCAGCGTCCTATGTGGGGGCCAATGGCTCCCTGACCGCCTGTACCGATGCGGTGCCCGGCAAGACCTGTACGAGCGATGGCTACGTGACGCGCAACGCCTGGGGCCTGCGCCTGGTGGCGTCGGCCACCTACCCGGACGCCATCGCGGGCGCGACGCTCACCCCCAGCCTGCTGGTGGCCAAGGACGTCAAGGGCTACTCCTATGACGGCAGCTTCTCCGAAGGACGCGCCCTGGTGCGCCCGAGCCTGCGTGCCGAATGGGACAAGAAGTACTTCGCCGAGCTGCAATACCACCGCTATGGCGGCGGGCGCTACAACCTGCTGGTGGACCGCGATTACCTGAGCCTGGTCGCAGGCATGCGTTTCTAAACCCCGACTTGCACAACTGCCGGAGACCACCATGCTTTCATTGAAAAAATTCGCCCCTGTCCGCCACCTGCTGACCCTCACCCTGCTGGGCCTGGCCTTGCCCTGCGCACAGGCATGGACAGACAAACCCATCAAACTGATTGTTCCAGCGCCTCCCGGCGGCACCATGGACGTGATTGCCAGAATGGTCAGCGAACAACTCGCCGCCGAGACCGGCCAAGTGGTGATCGTGGACAACCGACCGGGTGCTGGCGGAGGCATTGGGGTCCAGGCCCTGCGCACGGCACCAGGCGATGGGCAAACCATCATGGTCACAGCCAGCAATGTCCTGACCGAAATTCCGCACGTACTCAAGTCCGGCTTCGACCCGCTGAAGGACGTCAAGCCTGTCGGCGTGATCGCCCGCGGGACGATGGTCCTGGTCGGTGCACCCAATGTTCCAGCGAAAAACTTCAAGGACTTCCTGGCGTATGCGCGCAGCCACAAGGGGCAGCTCAGCTTTGCGTCCTACAGCGCCGGAACGGCATCCCATTACGCCGGGATGATCCTGAACCAGAAGGCCGGGCTGGACCTGCAGCATGTGCCGTATGCGGGCTCGCCGCCGGCGTTGACCCAGGTCATGGGCGGACAAATCCCGCTGATGTTCGATGGCTACGTCACCTCGCGCGCCATGATCGCGGCCGGCAAGCTGCAGGTCTATGGCGTGGCCGGCCCGCGGCGCCTGAGCCAGTTGCCCGAGGTGCCCACGCTGGCCGAGCTGGGCTATCCCGAGCTGAACTTCTCGAACTGGCTGGGGGTGGTGGTGTCGTCCGCCGTGCCGGGTGAGACCGTGGAGAAGATCCACCGCACCGTGGCCAAGGTGGCGGCGAATCCCAAGTTCCGGGGCCGCATGTTCGCCACCGGCTTCGAGGCGGCGGAGGACCTCGGTGTGGAGCCGCTGGCGCAGTCCGTGAAGGCGGAGTTCGAGCGCAACGGCGCCATCGTCAAGCAATTCAACATCCAGCTCAACCCGTGAGCCGCGCCAGCCCCATGGCCTGGACCGGCCCCCTGAAGACCCGTGCCGCCGAGCTGTGGCCGGGCATGGCCGTCGCCGCCATGGTGGCCATCGCCGCCCTGTTCCTGGCCGAGCATTACGCGGCGCCCGTGATGCTGTTCGCGCTGCTGCTGGGCATGGCGGTGAATTTCCTGTCCGAGGACGGTCGCTGCAAGCCCGGCATTGAATTCACCGCCAAGCAGGTGCTGCGCTGGGGCGTGGCGCTTCTGGGGCTGAAGATCACCGCCGCGCAGGTCCAGGCCATGGGGTGGCAGCCGGTGGCGATGGTGGTGGCCGCCGTGGCGGGCACGATCACCTTTGGCATCGTGCTCGCGCGGGCCATGGGCTTCAAAACCTTCTTCGGCCTGCTCTCCGGCGGGGCCGTCGCCATCTGCGGCGCCTCGGCAGCGCTGGCGATTGCGGCGGCCTTTCCCCACCACCCGCAAAAGGACCGGGCCACGCTGTTCACCGTGATCAGCGTGAGCACCCTGTCCACCCTCGCCATGGTGCTGTACCCGCTGCTGGCCCGCCTGCTGGGGCTGGACGCCCTGCACGCCGGCCTGTTCCTGGGCGGCACCATCCACGACGTGGCCCAGGTGGTGGGCGCGGGCTACAGCATGGGCCAGGAGGCCGGCGACGCCGCCACCGTGATCAAGCTGATGCGCGTGGCCATGCTGGTGCCGGTGATCGGCTTGGCCGCCTGGATGACCCACCGTGCCGACCGCCACGCGGCGCGGCAGTCCCCTGGCGCAGGCGCCACGCCGGCCGCGCGCCCTCCGCTGCTGCCCGGCTTCGCCGTGGTCTTCGTCCTGCTGGTCGTGGTCAACAGCCTGGACATCCTGCCGGCCTGGACCGTGGGCACGGGCAATGCCCTGTCCCGCGCCTTTCTGGTGGGCGCCATGGCCGCCATCGGCATGAAGACGCACCTGAAGGACATCTTGAGCGTGGGCTGGAAACCCGTGGCGCTGGTCGTCCTGGAAACCTTGTTCCTGGCCGTGCTCTTCTACGGCTTGCTCCACCTGATGGTGGTCTGAAGCCATGCACCCCGCAGGAGCCGGACCATGAAAGCTGCGTGGTATTGCCACAACGGCCGGGCGGCAGACGTCCTGCAATACGGCGATTTGCCGGACCCTATGCCGGCACCGGGCGAAGTGCGCGTCAGGCTGATCACCTCGGGCGTCAACCCCTCCGACGTGAAAACCCGCCTGTGGCGCCCCCCGGAAGGGGAACGGGTGGTGCCCCACAGCGACGGTGCGGGCGTGATCGATCAGGTCGGAGACGGCGTCCCGCGTGAGCGGCTTGGACAGCGTGTCTGGATCTGGAACGGGCAATGGCACCGGTCCATGGGCACCGCCTGCCAGTACATCGCCCTGCCGCAAGCCCAGGCGGTGCCGCTTCCCCCCGGCATTGGCTTCGAGGCCGCCGCCTGTTTCGGCATCCCCGGCATGACGGCCATGCACGCCCTCCAGCGCTGCGGGCCGCTGGAGGGCCAAACCGTGCTGGTGACCGGCGCGGGCAATGCCGTGGGCCAATACCTGACCCAACTGGCGGCAGGCCAGGGGGCGACGGTGCTGGGAACGGTCGGCGCCCCCGCCAGGGAACAAGCGGCTTTGCGTGCGGGCGCCCACCATGTGCTGCGCTACAAAACCGAAGCGGTCCCCCAGCGGGTGAAGGCGTGCACGCACAACCAGGGCGTCGATGTGGTCATCGACATGGACTTCGCCTCGACGGCCCCGTGGCTGGCCGAAGGCATCCTGAAACCCCATGGGCGGTATGTGTGCTACGGCTCCAGCGATGTGTCCACACTCCAGATGGACTACCGCAGCGTGCTGTGGCGCTGCACGCAGCTGTATTTCTTCCTGGTGTACGGCCTGTCTCCCGACGACCGCGCCCTGGCCATCCAGGCGTGGACGGCGCTGTTGGAGCGCCATGCCCTGCGCACCACGATTGCCCAAACGTTCAGTCTGTCCGAGATTGCTTTGGCCCATGCCGCGGTCGAAACCGGGCAGGCCGTCGGGAATGTGGTGATTCAGCTCTGATACAGGGCGCTACCCGCCACCCGGCCCTGGACCGCTGGCGGCCTGCTGGCCCCATTGCGACGCGCTGCAGCCAAAGTGCGCACGGAACCAATGGCTGAAACTGCTGAGCCGTGAAAATCCCAGCAGCCCGGCCACCTCGGTCAGCGGCAGGTCGCTTTCGCGCAAATGGCGCTGGACCAGGTCGGAGCGCACCTGGTCCAGCAGCTGGCCAAAGCCCAGCCCCTCCGCGGCCAGCTGGCGGTGCAGCGTGCGGCGATCGATGTGCAAGAGCCGGGCCACGGCCTGGGCGCTGCCATCGCCCCCCGGCAAGAGCGCCAGGAGGATTTGGTAGCAAGTCTCCCGTGCGCTTTGCCTGCGGCTGCGCAGCTCGGCCTCCAGGTACTTGCGCGCGAACCCCGCAGCCACCTGGTCACCAAAGGCCCGCGGTCTGTCCAGGTCGCTGGCCAGGCACACCAGGCCATTGAACTCCTGGTGGAACGTCACACCCCGGCCAAAGAAAGCCCGGTGGGCGGCCGTGCTGGCGGGGGGGCGGTGCGTGAAGCAGACCTCGTGCGGCTGCCAGTCCGGTCCCGCCAGTTCGCGGAGCATCCGGAACATGCTGCCCACGGCCAGTTCCACCGACTGCCGCATGGCCAGCCCGGGGCTGGGCAGCAGCTCCTCCCGAATCAGGACCAGGCGGTCCGATGCCTCGACATGGAGGATCAAGGAGGGATTGACCAGCTTCAGGTAGCGGCACAGGGTATGGAGCGCCTGCCGGGGCGTGGGCTCCTCCCTGAGCACGAGGCTGATGGGCCCGAGGGCTGAAAGCTTGCGCTGGGCGGCCAGGCGCAAGGCCAGGTCTTCGGTGTGCGTGGCCCGGGCCGTGATCTCCAGCAACTCCCGCGCGGCATCCCGGGGGATCAAGGCCTCGGGGTCCTCCAGCAGCGCTGCCGACAGGCCCACCGACCGCATGAACACATGGGGGTCCCTGCCCAGCGACTGCACCAACTCGACATAGCCGCTCAGGCTGGCACTGCGCACGAGCCAGGAGATGTCCTTAGAAGGGGGCAGCATGGGCTTTGTCATGGCAGAGCATTGTGCCCAAAATGGCAAATGCATGTCCCAAAAAAGCAAGGCCAAATCCAGGGTGCGCCAGATACTGAAGCGGTACCACCTTTTCACCCTGGAGACCCCGCACCATGAACTTCCTCGACGGCCACCTGTATCCCGAAAACCAGCAGCCGCTGATCATCACCGCCGCGCCCTATGCCCCGGGCTGGATTCCTTCGGACTTCCCGGAAGACATCCCCGTCACCATGGAAGAACAGATCCAGAAGGCGGTGGATTGCTATGAAGCCGGCGCCACCGTGCTGCACCTGCATGTCCGTGAAGACGATGGCAAGGGCAGCAAGCGCCTGTCCAAGTTCAATGAGCTGATCGCCGGCGTGCGCGCGCGCGTGCCCGAGATGATCATCCAGGTGGGCGGCTCGATCAGCTTCGCGCCCGAAGGCCCCGACGGCGAGGCCCAATGGCTGTCCGACGACACGCGCCACATGCTGGCCGAACTCGACCCCCAGCCCGACCAGGTCACGGTCACCGTGAACACCACGCAGATGAACGTGACGGAGCACGCGGGCATCGACGATTTCCGGGGCGTGTCGCGCGGGTTTCCGCACCTGCACAAAACCTACAAGGACATGATCGTTCCCTCGAACCCCAGCTTTGTCGAGGAACATATCCGGCGCCTTTCCGCCGCCGGCATCCAGAGCGAGTTCCAGGTCTACAACATCAACAGCTTCGAGACGATCGAGCGCATGATCCGCCGCGGCGTTTACAAGGGCCCGCTGGTCATGAACTGGGTGGCCATCAGCGGCGGCATGGACCAGGCCAACATCTACAACCTGGCCCACATGCTGCGCGCCGTGCCCGATGGTGCGGTGGTCACGGTGGAAAGCTCGGTGCTGAATGTGCTGCCCATCAACATGATCGGGATTGCGCTGGGCCTGCATGTGCGCTGCGGCACCGAGGACGTGCTGTGGAAGCAGGACCGCTCGGGCAAGATGAGCTCGGTGGAGCAGATCAAGCAGCTGGTGCGCATCGCCGGTGAATTCGGCCGCCCCATCGCCACCGCGCAGCAGGCGCGTGAGATTTGCAAGATCGGCGTCTTCTACGAGACCGCGGACGAAACGCTGCGTGAAAACGGCTTCGCCCCCAACCGCAACGGCGGCAACCAGGGCTTCCTGCGCAAGCCCGATTGAAGCCCCATCAGCGCCACCCACCCCGCATAAAAAATACCAGGAGACACCTGCCGTGACCCCGCATTGTTCCCAACGACGTACCGCGCTGGCCCTGCTGCTGGCCGCCACCGCCCCCTTCGCCGCACAGGCCCAGCCCAGCGATGCCTGGCCCAGCCGTCCCATCACCGTCGTCGTCGCCTCCGCGGCCGGCTCCGGCGTGGACCTGGCGGCCCGGGAGATGGCGCACAAACTCTCGCTTGTCTTCAAGCAACCCGTGCTGGTGGACAACAAGCCGGGCGGCAGTGGCACGCTGGCGGGCGCCGCCGTCGCGCGGGCCAAAGCCGATGGCTACACCTTGCTCTACAGCAACGCCTCGTTCATGGCGGTGGCGCCAGCGGTGCTCAAAAGCATGCCCTACGCCCCCCAGAAAGACCTGACGCCGATTGCCCAGACCGCGGCCGGGGGCATCATCCTGATGGTGAACAAGGACGTGCCGGCCAACAACCTCAAGGAATTGGTGGCCTTGGTCAAGGCCCAGCCAGAGCGTTACAGCTACGGCACCTGGGGCATGGGCTCCTCAGGGCATCTGACGACGGAATGGTTGAAGCGGCAGGCGGGCCTCAAGATGACCCATGTGCCGTACAAATCCTCGCCCCAGATCGTGAACGAACTGGCCTCTGGGGTGCTGCAGATCGGTTGGACCGATCCCGGCACCCCCGTGCCTATGCTGGAGGCCAAGCAGATCAAGGGCATTGCCATCAGCGGGAATGTCCGCGTGCCACGCACTCCGCAGATTCCCACCATGGCAGAGCAAGGCTACCCCTTCGATGCCGTGGGCTGGTTCGGTGTGTTGGGCCCCGCCAACCTGCCCAAGCCCATCACGGAGCGCCTGAACACAGAGATCAACCGGATCCAGAAATCCCCCGAGATGGCCAAGCGCATGGAACACTGGAACTTCGAGCCCCCTCCCGCAAAGACCCCGGAAGAATTTCGCGCCATCCTGGCCCAGGACATCAAGGTCTGGAGCGCCATTGCCAAGGAGGCCCATGTCTCGGCGGAATGAATCCGCCGCAGCCCGGCACCCATGGCGCAGCCAGGGGCACCCCAAGCCTGGGCAGTTTCTGTGTCGTCCCCAAGACGCTGGGCAGCCTATCGCGCGACGCACCGGCTGACCGCCCTCCGCGGAGGGCGAAGCGACCGCCGGCGAGCAAACGGGCGGTGACCGGCTTCGGAGGGCCGGTACGGGACGACCTGTTCGCCCTTCGGCGAGACCTTGGCCCGCCTCAACCCTGGGTGGGGGGCGTCAGTTCTTCGTGGAGAAAACACTCGTTGCTGGGCAGATCGAACGTGAACCAGCCATCCTCGAACAGTTCGTCGAACAGCTTCTGCAATCCCAAAAGTTTCCAGAGCATAGATTCCCCGTCACGGTGTGTTGCGATGGGTAAAAGATAACCAGCGCACATGACAGTTTTACGTCGATGGGCCGATTTAAGACACTCCGACACGGCCTGTGCGGCTCCTCGACCTGCGCTGGGCCAAGGGAGATCAGCCCCCACCACCAGCACCGCCGGCCTCTGGCGCTCGTTCCAGAGCCGGTGGACTTCGGAACGGGCGCTGGAGGCGGGCAACGCCAGAAAGCGCACGCCGGCCACGCCGCTCTCCACCAGCGCGATGCCCATGCCCTTGCCCACCAGGGCCACCCCGCTGAGCCCGTGCCGCACCTCGAGAGCCGCCGCATGGCTGGCGGGCACGCAGCCCACGATGGGCTCGGACCCCATGGGGGTTGCGTTCGAACCGCTGCACACCCAGCGTGGCCTTGGGCTACTGGATGTTGGCGCTCAGCGGCGGCGGGGACAGGTGCAGGCGCTGGGCGGCGCGGCCCCAGTGCAGTGCTTCGGCCAGGACGACGAAATCGCGCCGGGGGCGCAGCGCCCTGCCGATACGAATTGCCAATCGAACCAGAGGAACTCCCTATTGGACACAGAAGGATCGCGGGCGAAGAATGCGGGCGACCTGCTGCACCACGACCCCACCCCATGAACGCCCGCCTGCCCTCCGACCTGCCCCTGCCCACCCCAAAACACCCCGTGCCCGACCGCGCAGGGGTGAACGCCTACCTGGACGACCCGGAATTCGCCACGCTGCTGCCGCTGTACCTGGGCCCTGAGCTGGCGGCCCACCTGCAACCCCACCTGCTGCGCCTGGGCGAACTGGCCGGGGGCCCGCTGGACGATCTCGCCCGCACGGCCGACCAGAACCCGCCCACGCTGCAGCACCGCACGCGCACCGGCATCGACCAGCAGACCATCCACAAGCACCCGGCCTATGTGGCAATGGAGCGCCTGGCCTTTGGTGAATTCGGCCTGGCCGCCATGTCGCACCGCCCCGGCGTGCTGGGCTGGCCCAGCGCCCTGCCCGCCGCCGTGAAATACGCGCTGAGCTACCTGTTCGTGCAAGCCGAGTTCGGCCTGTGCTGCCCGCTGTCGATGACCGACTCGCTCACCCGCACGCTGCGCAAGTTTGGTGCGCCGGCGCTGGTGCAGCGCTACCTCGGCGACCTGACCTCGCAAGACCTCGACACCCTGGCCCAGGGCGCGATGTTCATGACCGAACAAGGCGCCGGCTCCGACGTGGCCGCCACCACCACCGAGGCGCGGCCCGACCCGCAGGACCCCGGCGCCTGGCGCCTGCACGGCGACAAGTGGTTCTGCTCCAACCCCGACGCCGCCCTGGCCATGGTGCTGGCCCGCACCGAAGGCGGCCCCGCCGGCATGAAGGGGGTGTCGCTGTTCCTGCTGCCCCGCCAACTCCCCGAGGGCAGCCCCAACGCCTACCGCATCATCCGCCTCAAGGACAAGCTGGGCACCCGCTCCATGGCCAGCGGCGAAATCCGCCTGGAGGGTGCCAAGGCCTGGCTGGTGGGCGAGCTGGGCCGGGGCTTCGTGCAGATGGCCGACATGGTCAACCACTCGCGCCTGTCCAACGGCATGCGGGCAGCCGGCCTGATGCGCCGCGCCGCCGCCGAGGCCCTGCACATCGCCCGCCACCGCCAGGCCTTTGGCAAGGCGCTGATCGACATGCCGCTGATGCAGCGCCAGCTGGCCAAGATCCTGGTGCCTGCCGAGCAGGCGCGCACCATGGTGTTCCAGACCGCCGAGGCGCTGCGCCGCGCCGACGCGGGCGAACCTGGCGCCTACGCACTGACCCGGTTGCTGACCCCGCTGATCAAGTTCCGCGCCTGCCGCGACGCCCGCAAAGCCACCGGCGATGCGATGGAGGTGCGCGGCGGCTGTGGCTACATCGAGGAATGGAGCGACCCGCGCACCGTGCGCGACGCCCACCTGGGCTCCATCTGGGAAGGCACCAGCAACATCGTCGCGCTGGACGGGGTCCGCGCCATCCAGCGCGAAGGCGCCCTGCCCGTGTGGCGCGCGCATCTGCTGCAGCACATCGACGGCACCCCCTGGCACCCCGCCGTGCGCCAGCGCCTGCACACCCTGGTCGATGCGGTGCAGGCCCTGGGCCAGCGCACCGCCGACGAACACCACGACGCCATGGCCCGCCAGGCCGCCTCAGCCCTCTACCACCTGACGTCCGCCGTGGCCATGGGCTGGGAGGCCGGGCGCACCGGGTCGCTGCGCCGCATGCTGCTGGCCCAGCTGGTGCTGGCCCACCGCCTGCTGCCCCGCGACCCGCTGGCCGCGCCCCCCCACGCCGACCTGGCCCCGCTGTGGGCCACCGCGCACCAGAGCGCATCCGCTGAAACCCTGCAGGCCCTGAACCTGCTGGGCTGAGCCCGATTGCCAGAAAAAACCCGGAGACACTATGTCCACCATCCCCCAATCCTCCCCCCCCGGCGCGCTGGCCGGCGTCCGCGTGATCGATCTGTCCCGGGTGCTGGGCGGCCCCTACTGCGGGCAGATCCTGGCCGACCATGGGGCCGATGTGCTCAAGATCGAACCGCCCCAGGGCGACGAAACCCGCACCTGGGGCCCGCCGTTCGAGAACGGCGTCGCCTCGTACTACCTGGGCCTGAACCGCAACAAGCGCGGCATGCGCCTGGACCTGACCGAGCCCGCCGGGCGCGACACCCTGCTGGCCCTGCTCGAAGGGGCGGACGTGCTGCTGGAAAACTTCAAGACCGGCACGCTGGAGAAATGGGGCCTGGGCTACGAAGCGCTGCGCGAGCGCTTTCCGGCGCTGGTGCATTGCCGGGTCAGCGGCTACGGCGCCGACGGCCCGCTGGGCGGCCTGCCCGGCTACGACGCGGCCATCCAGGCCATGAGCGGCCTCATGAGCGTGAACGGCGAAACCGGCAGCGAGCCCCTGCGCGTAGGCTTGCCGGTGGTGGACATGGTGACCGGGCTGAACGCGGTGATCGGCATCCTGCTGGCGCTGCAGGAGCGCCAGCGCAGTGGCCAGGGCCAGTTCGTCGAGGCGGCGCTGTACGACTGCGGCCTGTCGCTGCTGCACCCGCACGCGGCCAACTGGTTTGGCGATGGCCGCATCCCCACGCGCACCGGCAACGCCCACCCCAACATCTACCCCTACGACGCCTTTCCCACCGGCACCGTGCCGCTGTTCCTGGCCGTGGGCAACGACCGGCAGTTCCAGCAGCTGTGCGCCGCGCTGGGCGCCCCCGAACTGGGCAGCGACCCGCGCTTTGCCAGCGCGGGCGGACGTTCGGTCGAACGGGTCGCGCTGCGCGACGCCCTGGTGAATCGGATGGCCACCCACGAGGGCGAGGCGCTGATGGCCGAACTCAACCGCCGGGGCGTACCCTGCGGCCCCATCCTGGACGTGCCCCAGGCCCTGAACCACCCGCACACGGCGCACCGGGGCATGACCGTGACCCTGCCCGGCGGCTACCGGGGCCTGGGCTCGCCGATCAAGCTCAGCCGCACGCCAGCCACCTACCGGATGCCGCCCCCCGTGAACCCGGAGGACACGGACATTCCGCCGCCCGGCCTTTAAAATCCGCGGCCTCTTCAAGCCACTGCCCGATCACCACGGGCCTGCCTGCCATGATCCGCGTCTCCGAACTCAAGCTCCCCCTGACCGCGCTGCCGGTCGAAACCCGGCGCGATGCCGATGCCGCCGCCGAAACCGACGCCGACCGCCGGCCGCCGCCCCACCCCGAGGCGGCCCTGCGCGCCCTGGCGGCCCAGGCCCTGGGCATCACCGACGCACAGATTGCCCAGCTGCACGTGTTCAAGCGCAGCTTTGACGCGCGCAAGGCCGAGCTGCGGGCGGTGTTCATCGTGGACCTGCACTTGGCAGACCCCGCGCAGGAAGCCGCGCTGCTGGCCCGCCACGCGGGCCACCCGCATATCCAGGCCACGCCCGACATGGCCTGGCAGCCAGTGGGCCACGCGCCGGCCGATCTGCCCCTGCGCCCCGTGGTCGTGGGCTTTGGCCCGTGCGGCATCTTTGCCGCGCTGGCCTTGGCGCAAATGGGCTTCAGGCCCATCGTGCTCGAACGGGGCAAGCCCGTGCGCGAGCGCACCAAGGACACCTGGGGCCTGTGGCGCAAGCACCAGCTGAACCCCGAGAGCAATGTGCAGTTTGGCGAAGGCGGTGCCGGCACCTTCAGCGATGGCAAGCTCTACAGCCAGATCAAGGACCCCCGCCACCTGGGCCGCAAGGTGATGCAGGAGTTCGTCGATGCCGGCGCACCGCCCGAAATCCTGTACACCGCCCACCCGCACATCGGCACCTTCAAACTGGTCAAGGTCGTGGAGCATCTGCGTGAACAGATCATTGCGTTGGGTGGAGAAGTACGTTTCGGGCAGCGCGTCACCGGCGTGCAGATCGACGCCGGGCAGCCCGGCCGCACCCTGCGGGGCCTGCAGGTGCTGGACCAGGCCACCGGCCAGACCACCGCGCTGCGCGCCGACCATGTGGTGATGGCCCTGGGCCACAGCGCCCGCGACACCTTCGCCATGCTCTACGAGGCGGGCGTGGCCATGGAAGCCAAGCCGTTTTCGGTGGGTTTTCGGATCGAGCACCCGCAAGGCGTGATCGACCGGGCACGCTGGGGCCGCCACGCCGGCCACCCCTTGCTGGGCGCGGCCGACTACAAACTGGTGCACCACGCCCACAATGGCCGCACGGCCTACAGCTTTTGCATGTGCCCGGGGGGCACGGTGGTGGCCGCCACCTCGGAGCCCGGGCGCGTGGTGACCAACGGCATGAGCCAGTATTCGCGCGCCGAACGCAATGCCAACGCCGGCATGGTGGTCGGCATCGACCCGCGCGACTACCCCACCGACCCCGCCGCCTACGAAGCCACGCTGGGCGCCACCTACGGCATCGAGTCCTTGCCCCCCGCGCAGCACCATCCCTTGTCGGGGGTGGTGCTGCAGCGCCAGCTCGAATCGAACGCCTATGTGCTGGGCGGCAGCGATTACCGCGCGCCCGCCCAGCTCGTGGGCGACTTCATCGCCGGGCGCACCTCCCAGGCCCTGGGGGGCGTGGAGCCCTCTTACCAACCCGGGGTGGTGCTGGGCGACCTGCACGCCGCCCTGCCCGGCTACGCCATCGAGGCCCTGCGCGAAGCGCTGCCCGCCTTTGGCCGCAAGATCGCGGGCTTTGACATGCACGACGCCGTGCTGACCGGGGTGGAGACCCGCACCTCGTCCCCGCTCAAGATCGGCCGGGACGACACCCTGCAAAGCCTGAACACCACCGGGCTCTACCCTGCGGGCGAGGGCGCCAGCTACGCCGGCGGCATTCTGTCGGCCGGGGTGGATGGCATCAAGGTGGCCGAGGCCGTGGCACGGCAAATCCTGGCCCCCACCTCCCGGCACGCAGCCCCATGATCCGCACGCTGACCCTCTTGCTGGCCTTCCAGCTGCTGGGCGAGGCCCTGGAGCGCGGCCTGGGACTGCCCGTGCCGGGACCGGTGATCGGCATGGCGCTGCTGTTCCTGGCCCTGCTGCTGCGCGGTGGACCGGGCGAGGGCTTGCGCGACAGCGTCAGCCAGTTGTTGCAGCACCTGTCGCTGCTGTTCATTCCCGCCGGGGTGGGCATCGTGCTGCATGGCCAGCGGATTGCCGACGAATGGGGGCCGCTGGTGGTGGCCCTGGGGGCCAGCACCTTGCTGGCCGTATCGGTCACGGCGCTGGTGCTGCGCGCCCTGCAGCGCCGCCGCACCGGCGACGGGCGCACCCCATGACGGCGCGCATCGGGGACATCTGGGTCTATCTGTCGGCCTCGCCGCTCTTGTGGCTCACGCTGACCTTGCTCAGCTACCAGGCCGCGCTCTGGGGGGCCGAGCGCTTGCGCTGGCACCCGCTGGCCAACCCGGTGCTGATCTCGGTGGTGTTGATCGCCAGCCTGCTGCTGCTCACCGACACGCCCTACCCGGCGTATTTCGACGGGGCCCAGTTCGTGCATTTCCTGCTCGGGCCCGCGACCGTCGCGCTCGCCATCCCGCTGTATGCGCAATGGCGCCGGCTGAAGTCCATGGCGGGGGCCTTGCTGGTTGCGCTGGTGGCGGGCTCGCTGACCGCCGCGCTGTCGGCCTGGGCCTTGGGCCGCCTGCTGGGCGCCAGCCATTCGACCCTGATGTCGCTGGCGCCCAAAAGCGTCACCACGCCGATCGCGATGGCCGTGGCCGAGCGCCTGGGCGGCCTGCCCTCGCTGACTGCGGTGCTGGTCATCCTGACCGGCATGGTCGTGGCGGTCTGCGCCAACGCCTTGTTGCGCGTGCTGCGCATCGAAGACGACGCGGTGCGCGGCTTTGCCATCGGCCTGGCGGGCCACGGCATCGGCACGGCGCGGGCGTTTCAGATCAGCGAACAGGCAGGGGCCTTCTCGGCACTGGCCATGGGGCTGAACGGCCTGTTGACCGCGGTGATGCTGCCCTGGCTCATGCCCTGGGTCGAGCGCGGGTTCCGCCCTTGAGGCGCCCCGCCACCCAGCCCTCCCCCACTCCACTTGCGCCCTTTGGCGCCCTGTTAAGCCTACTTACGCCTTCTCGCGCCCACAAAAAAGCCCGATCCCCTGTTTCGGAGATCGGGCCGCATCACCCTCTCTACACCGGCCCCGCCAAGCACCCCTTGCGGAGCGCTGGGGGCTCAGCCCTGGGCGTTTTGCAAGCGCGCGATGCGCTCTTCAATCGGGGGATGGGTGCTGAACAGCTGGCCAATGCCACCGGCAATGCCCATGGCGGCCATGCTCTTGGGCAACTCGGCGGGGTGCACCCCGCCCAGACGGGCCAGGGCATTGATCATGGGCTGGCGGCGGCCCATGAGCTGTGCGGCCCCTGCGTCGGCGCGGAACTCGCGCTGGCGGCTGAACCACGCCACGATGATGGCCGCAGCAAAGCCCAGCACGATATCGAGCACGATGGTGGTGACCATGTAGCCGATGCCGGGGCCGCTGTCGCGGTCATCGCCCTTGCGCAGGAAACTGTCCACGGCATAGCCGATGACGCGCGACAGGAAGACCACGAAGGTGTTCATCACGCCCTGGATCAGGGTCATGGTGACCATGTCGCCGTTGGCAATGTGCGCCACCTCGTGGCCGATCACGGCCTCGACTTCTTCGCGCGTCATGTTCTGCAGCAGGCCGGTCGAGACCGCCACCAGGGCCGAATTCTTGAAAGCCCCCGTGGCAAAGGCATTGGGGTCTCCTTCAAAAATGCCGACTTCGGGCATGCCGATGCCGGCCTTGTCCGCGAACTTGCGCACGGTCTCGACAAGCCAGGCTTCGTCCTGGTTGCCGGGCTGCGAGATCACCTGCACGCCCGAGGTCCACTTGGCCATGGGCTTGCTGATCAGCAGCGAGATGATGGCGCCGCCAAAGCCCATCACCAGCGCATAGCCGAGCAGGGCGCCCAGGTTCAGGCCGTTGGCCGTGAGGTAGCGGTTGACGCCCAGCAAGCTGGCCACGATGCCCAGCACCGCCACCACGGCGATATTGGTCAGGACAAACAAAAGAATGCGTTTCATAAAGGCTCCACAACAAGGCGGGGTCTGACAAACCAAAAAGAAGCCCCCGGATGGGGACTTCGGACCGAACAAATGGGGAACTCCCCCCGGAATTCAAGCCGGGGTGTCCCGCATTTCCGCAACGGCCCCGCGCCGGGCGCTGCGAAAGACGGTCGAATCATCATAGAAGACCGGCATTTCACTGGCCGGCCACCACCCCGGAATGCCCAGCACCGGCAGCGGGGTAAATGGCTTGGTGGCCAGGCGTTCAGGCCGCAGGTCCTGCGCCAGTGGCGCATCGGGGCCATCATCAAAATGGATAGCAAGATCTGCTTGATAGACGTGGGCTGTGATCGATTTCCAGGGTGAAACCAGCTTTTCCAGCAAGGCGTGGCCCAGCAGCTCCACCCGCGCCTGGGCCCACAAGGGCCGCAGCTCGACACCCAGGCGCTGCCACTGGCGCTGGCGCAGCGCCTGCCACAGGGGCTCGGGGGCCTGGAGCAGCAAGCCGTTCTCGTCGAGCAGGGTCAGCGCATCGCGCACCGGGCCGCGCGGATCGCCCGGCGCCTGGGTGGCCAGGGCCTGGGCCTGCAACTGGTTCATGCGGCGCTTGGTGCAGGGGAAGCGCAGCCAGACCAGGCCATTGAAGAAGTCGTGCAGGTTGTCGCGCGTCGGGACGGCACCCGTCTCAAAAATGAAGCGCTCGTAGGCCATGCCTTCGGGCAGCTCGGACTGGGGCACAAAGCGCAGCGGGGCCCGATGTTGCGCCAGGGCGCCATCCGGGGCCGCCGCCGCATCGGCCACAGCCTGCAAGGCCCGGTGCACCGGCACGCCCTGGGCCACGGCCCGGTCCACCGGCTCGCCCACCGCCCGCCAGGGTTCAAACCAGGGCGCCGACCAATCGATGGCGGGCCACCCTGCCCCGCTCACACCAGGCGCCACGGCAGGGCTTCGCCGCTGCGCAGGGGTTTGAGCTCGGCCTCGCCAAAGGCAAAGGATTCGGGCGGGGTCCAGCTTTCGCGCTTGAGGGTGACCGTGCCCGGGTTGCGCGGCAGGCCGTAGAAGTCGGCGCCGTAGAAGCTGGCAAAGCCCTCCAGCTTGTCCAGCGCGCCGGCATTGTCGAAGGCCTCGGCATACATCTCCAGGGCCGCATGCGCGGTGTAGCAGCCGGCGCAGCCCGTGGCGTGCTCCTTGAGGTGGGCGGGGTGCGGGGCGCTGTCCGTGCCCAGGAAGAACTTGGGGCTGCCGCTGGTGGCCGCCGCCACCAGGGCCTGGCGGTGGGTTTCGCGCTTGAGCACGGGCAGGCAGTAGTAGTGCGGGCGGATGCCCCCCGTGAAGATCGCGTTGCGGTTGTAGAGCAGGTGGTGTGCGGTGAGGGTGGCTGCGGTGAACGCATCGCTTTCGGCCACGTACTGCGCGGCTTCTTTCGTCGTGATGTGCTCGAAAACGATTTTCAGCTCCGGGAAATCGCGGCGCAGCGGAATCAGCTGCTGCTCGATGAACACCGCCTCGCGGTCGAACAGGTCGATGTCGGCGCTGGTGACTTCGCCGTGCACCAGCAGCAGCAGGCCGGCCTTTTGCATGGC
>JAQUDN010000230.1 GCA_028685665.1 Burkholderiaceae bacterium
CTTCTGGCCTGACCATGTCGCACCCTGCCCGCGCTTCCCGCCCCCCGCGGCCCCCCCGCACCCCCTCCACCGCCCACGGGACGGCCCTGGCCGCCGGCGGCCTGGTCCTGGCGGCCGGCGCCTGGGGCGCATTCGGCTGGCCGCACACGCCAGCGCCCATGCCAACCCGACCAGCACTCTGGCTGGCCCCCATGATCGGCCTCATGGAGCCCTGCATCCTGCGCCCGCCTGCCCCAGAGGGCCGATCCCCCGATGCGCTGGACACGGCCTGCACCGGGCCCGAAGGCTCGGCGGCGGCCCTGGTCGAATCCACCTTGTCGTCGCTCGAAAGCGCGGCACCCAGGCCGCACCCGCGCCTGGCCCGGGTGCGCTACCCCCTGGGCTACACCCTGCCCGTGCCCCTGCTGCAGTTGTTCCAACGCAGCGACAGCGGCTTGCGCATCGACCCCGAACGCGTGGGCCGGCTGGTGCGCACCGTCCGCGACACCGACCGGCCGGTGGTGCTCTACCTGTTCTCGACCCACTTTGCCACCGGGGCCCCGCTGGAAACCGAACTGGCCCAGGACCCGGCCAACCTGGCCGCCACGCGCGACGGCACGCTGCCGTCGGGCCGGTATTACGGCTCGGCCATCCACCACTGGAGCCTGGCGCAGACCCAGAACCCCCTCACGGCACGCCGGGCCGAAGCCATGCAGGCCGTGCTGGACGCCCTGTGCGCGCTGGAGGCGCCCGCGCGGGCCCGGGTGAAGGCCGTGACGCTGCTGGGCGAGCTGCACCATTTTTTCCCCGACTTTGAAGCCGGCATGGGCTTCCAGATGCCCTACCGGGTGACGGATTACAGCCCGGCCTCGGTGGCGGGGTTCCAGCGCTTCCTGCAGGCGCAATTCAAGGACATTGCAGCGCTGAACCAGGCCCTGTCCTCGGACTTTCGCGCTTTCAGCGAGATCACGCCCCCGGCCCAGGATTTTCGGACCGAGCCCCTGGAGCGCCCCACCGACGCCATCGACCCGTTTGCCCACGACAGCCTGCCCATCACCGGCTGGGCCTATGCCCCCAGCCGCCCCGGCGAAGCCCCCGCCACAATCCAGATCTACCGCAATGGCACCTGGCTGGCCGAGACCCCCATCGCGCTGGGGCGCCAGGATGTGCGCCAGGCCCTGCCCGAGATCGGCGATGCCGACACCGGCTGGCGCTACGACCTGGATTTCCGGGCCCTGCCCCCCGGCCCGCACACGCTGGACATCTATCTGGCACGGCCCGGACAAGACCTAGTGCACTTGGGCACACGCCGCATCACCCTCGGCGCCACTGGTGCCACTGCCACGGACAGCACCAGCACGGGCGCAGCGCCTGCCCACGCCTTGCCGCGCAGCCAGCCGGCCGAAGCCCGCCTCCGGGCGCACATCGATGGGCCCGAAGACCGGTCGCGCTACGTCTACAACCCGCTGGTGCCGCTGTGGCATGCCTTTCGGGGACAGCAGGTGGTGGATTACCAGGACCACTTTGCACGCATCGCCGCCGCGTCGTGCCTGCGGCAGGCGCCGCTTTACACCCACCAGATCGTTCCCTTCACCAACCCGGGCTGGGACACGCAGAAATTCGCAATCGACCGTTCGCTGGCCCCCCGCCCCGGCATCGAACTGGGCGTGAGCCTGTATGGCGAACCGACCTATGGGCCTTCGTTCGCCCGCTGGCTGGCCCGCAGCGGACCCCGTCCTTACGGGGTGACGGAATTCCACCCCCTCAAGCCACTGGACGCGCAGGCCCTGCGCAGCCTGCTGGACCGCCATGCCGGCCAGGGGGCGCAGTTTGTGTCCTTTTTCCTGGAGCCGCGCTGGCAGGGGGAACGGCTGCCCCGGGGCCACAATATTTTTTCCTTCGACCCCCAGAACCCCGCGTTCGGGTCGGACCGGCTGTACCAGGCGGTGCAGGACGTGCTGGCGCGCTAACGGCCCAGGCCGCGCCGCAGGGGACGCCCCCGGACGCGGCCCGGCCGGTCAGCGCGGATCGGCCAGGCGGCAGTACCCCCGCAGGTGGTCGATGCGCAGGGCCTGCGGCCGGTCCACCGGGTCGAGCCGCAAGACCGGGGCCAGGCCTTTAGGGCTTTCCCAGCGGAAATACAGGGTCTGCACCCCGCCCGGCACGGGCGTCCACGGCTGGGTCCGCACCGCGTCTTCCGAGAACCCCGCCTGATCCGGCGCACGGAAAAAAACCTGGCTCACGGTCGGCTGGGCCGACTCCGAGGCCAAGGCCAGCTCGATGTCCCAGAGCCGGCAACGTGCCCAGTCCGGGGACGCTGGCAGGGTGAAAACGACCTGCGGGTCCGGGCCGGTGGCCTGCAAACGCCCGCCGTCCAGAGGTTCGAGCTGGTGCAAGGCCACCCCGGGCCCCGGCTGCCCGGTCCAGGCCCAGACCGGGACCAGCCCCTGGGGCCGGGCCGCGCCGGCCAGCAGGGGAAAGGCCTGCACCCACGAGGCCTGGATGTCCCGGGCATGCCAATAGGCAGGCCGGGCATCCGGCGCCGGGTCGGCATGGCGCGGAGGCAGGAGCCCGGGGCAGCGGATGGGGCCGCCCGTCTGCAGGCCCTCGCGCAGACAGGCCTCGACGGGCGCCCGCTGCGCGGCCGTCCCCCGGAACGCCGCCCAATGCCCCAAAGCCCCGGCTGCGATCAAGACCCCCGCACTCAGCAGCCCCGCCCAGGCCTCGGCGCGCACACGCCCCGCAGGCACGGGCCCCGAACGCCCTACCACCAAGCAGAGCGCCGCAACCAGCCAGGGCCACAACAGCGTGGCCCAGAAAAAGTGAAAGCGCAGGAAACCATAGGCAAACACCTCCAGCGGGCGATCGATCTCCGGCGGACGGAAATGGGTCCGCCCGGCCGCCACCAGGCCCAGGTACACCCCCACCACCACGGCCAAAGTCCACACCATGGCCCCCACCGCGCGCTCAGGCGGCGTTCCGGTGGGCGCGGCGGCGCGCTGCAGCAAGCGCCCGAAGACGGCAACGCCGCCGGCCAGCGCGAGCAGGGTGGCCAGGAAGGCCAGCGCCCCGCCCTGGGCGGGCAGCATCAGCGCGCGCGCCAGCTTGCCGGCATAAAACCACCAGAAGAAAGCCTCGTGGGGCCAGGCCAGCGGAATCCCCAGCGCCGCCTGGGGGGCGGCCCGCGCGCCCCACACCGCCGCCGCGCACTGCACCACGACCCACACCCCCCCGGCCGCACCCAGCCAGCCCACATGGCGAATCCAGGGGGTGGCAAGGCCGCGGCGGCGCGCCCACACGCCCCCGGCCGCCAAGGCCAGGGCCGCCGACAACACCCCAAAGGCGCCCGAGATATAGGTTCCCCCCGCCCACAAGCCCAGCGCCAGCACGGCCGGACCATGCCAGCGCCGAGGCTGCGGGTGGGCCACCATCCAGTTCAAGGCCGCGAACAGGAACACCAGGGGCAGCGCCTGGTGGTAGGCCATGTTCTCCAGCCCCCAGTACGAACCCGGCTGCAGCATGGGCAAGGTCCAGACAAAGCACAGCGCGGCCCGGCCCGCATCGCCGAGCAAGCGGCGAAGCAGCGTCCACTGCAAGCACAGCAGGCTGCCCAGCACGGTGAGCATCGACAGGAACTGGTAGAGGACGCTGTGCCCGCCCAGGGCGCGCTGCGCCAGGGTGTCCAGCGCAAAACCGACGGGGGCCAGGGTGTCGTTGACGGGGCGGAACCAGACCACCGGGTCGAGACGGCCGAGGGTTCCGTCCGAAAACGCCCGCCAGTCGTCAAACCACGGCATGTCCACGCCAAAGCGCAACCAGGCCAAGGCGCCCCAGGCCAGCGCCAGCCAGGGCAAGGCGAAGCACAGGCGCTGCACGAAACGCGCCCAGCGGGGCCCGGTCATGCGCGGCCCCCTCGGTCCCGGAACACCCAGCGCTGCAGCGCAAAGGTCAGCGGCAGAACCAGGGCGGTGGCGAACAGGGGCGCGCACCAGGCCGGCGCCTGCCAGCCCTGCACCCAGAGCCGGACCAGGCCCAGGCCCAGCAGGTACTGCACCAGGTAGATCCCGGCCACCAGAGCAAACCCCCGCGCCCGCCGCTGCGCTGAAAGACGTAGTAGCGCCCCAGCAGATAGGCCAGC
>JAQUDN010000062.1:0-12007 GCA_028685665.1 Burkholderiaceae bacterium
GTGGCCTTCCGGGGCGGCGGCGAAGCCACGGCGGCCATCCTGGGCGGCAACGTCACGGTCGGGGGCAGCGGCTACAGCGAGTTTGCCGAATACATCAAGGTCGGCAAGATGCGCGCCATCGGCGTCACGGCAGCCACGCGCCTGAAAGGCGTGGATGTGCCCACCCTGAAAGAGCAGGGCATTCCGGTGGAGATCGGCAACTGGCGCGGCGTGTACGGCGCGCCCGGAATCACCCCCGCGCAGCGCAAGGAACTCATCGACGCCCTGGCCAAGACCTTCAAGCACAAGGCCTGGCAGGACGCCATGGAAAAGAACGGCTGGACCCCCGCCTGGCTGGCCGGCGACGAGTTCGCCAACTTCGTGGACAGCGAGTTCGCCAGCCTGCGGGCCACGATGGTCAAGTCGGGCATGGTCTGAACGCCGACTTTCCCCTGAGGCGCTGTGCGCCTGGCCCCTTCTCTGGCTTGGCTGCGCTGCGCCAGAAGGGGGCGCCACCGGTGGCCGGGCCCAGCCCGCTCGACGGCGGCTCTCGCTTTGGCCCGTGCCCCTTGCCCGCGCCCTGATTCCTTGCTGGAGTGATTCATGCCTCTTTCTGATGCCTCCCCGCCGCAGGCGGAACATTCTTCCCGCTCGACCCTGCTGCAGACCCTCGTGGGCCTGGGCGTGCTGGTCCTGGCCCTGGGCCTGGCTTTTGGGGCCGCCTCGGTTTCTTCCGAAGCCGGCTACGGCGGCGTGGGCCCTAATTTTCTGCCCTGGGTGGTCAGCGCGGTGCTGGGTATTTGCGGCGTCCTGTGCGTGGTGCAGGCGCGCAGCGGCGGTTTTCGCCACCTCGAAGAAGCCTCGGGCGACCCGCGCGGGCATTGGCCCGGTTTTGTCTGGGTCTCGGCCGGTTTGCTCCTGAATGCGCTGCTGATCACCACCCTGGGCTTCATCCTGAGCTGCGCGCTGTGCTTTGTGCTGGCCGTGCGCGGCTTCAAGAGCGCCGAGGGCCGGGTGGACCGGCGCCTGGGGGGCTGGCTCCAGGATTTGCTCATCGGGGTGGCCGTGGCCGCGCCGGTGTATTGGATGTTTACCCAGTTTCTGGCCATCAACCTGCCAGGACTGACCAACACAGGGTGGTTGTGATGGAAACCTGGAACCTGCTCTTGCAGGGTTTTGCCACGGCGGCAACACCCATCAACCTGCTGTGGGCCTTTGTGGGCTGCATGATCGGCACCGCCGTGGGCGTGCTGCCCGGCATCGGCCCGGCCGTGGCGGTGGCCATGTTGCTGCCCATCACCGTCAAGGTCGAGCCCACCGCCTCGATGATCTTTTTTGCCGGCATCTACTACGGCGCGATGTACGGCGGCTCCACCACCTCGATCCTGCTGAACACGCCGGGCGAGGCGGGCTCCATGGTCACGGCCATGGAGGGCAACAAGATGGCCAAGAGCGGCCGCGCGGGCGCCGCACTGGCCACCGCCGCCATCGGCTCCTTTGTGGCCGGCACCATTGCCACCGTGCTCGTGACGTTTTTTGCCCCCCTGGTGGCCGAATACGCGGTGCGCCTGGGCCCCCCGGAATACTTCATGCTGATGGTGCTGGCCTTCACCACCGTGAGCGCGGTGCTGGGCCAGAGCACCCTGCGCGGCATGACCGCGCTGTTCATCGGCCTGGCCATGGGCCTGGTGGGCATGGACCAGATCACCGGCCAGGTGCGCTACACCGGGGGCGTGCCCGAGCTGATCGACGGCATCGAGGTCGTGCTGATCGCCGTGGGCCTGTTTGCCGTGGGCGAGGCGCTGTACAACGTGCTCTACGAGGGCCGCACCGTCGAGACGCAGAACAAGCTCACCAGCACCCACATGACGCGCGACGAATGGAAGCGCTCCTGGCCCGCCTGGCTGCGCGCCACCTTCATTGGTTTTCCGTTCGGCACCGTGCCGGCGGGCGGCAGCGAGATCCCCACCTTCCTGAGCTATGCCGCTGAAAAGAAGCTCAGCAAGCACAAGGAAGAATTTGGCACCACCGGCGCCATCGAAGGGGTGGCCGGCCCCGAGGCCGCCAACAACGCCGCCATCACGGCCACGCTGATTCCGCTGCTGACGCTGGGCATTCCCACCTCCAACACCACCGCCATCCTGCTGGGGGCGTTCCAGAACTACGGCATCCAGCCCGGGCCGCAGCTGTTCGACACCAACGGCGCGCTGGTCTGGGCGCTGATTGCCTCGATGTATATCGGCAACGTCATGCTGCTGATCCTGAACCTGCCGCTGATCGGCCTGTGGGTCAAGCTGCTGAAAATTCCCAAAGCCTACCTCTACGCCGGCATTCTGGTGTTCGCCACGCTGGGCGTGTATGGCATGCGCCAAAGCGCCTTCGATCTGGTCTTGCTGTATGCGATTGGCCTGCTGGGCGTGGTGATGCGGCGCTTTGACTTCCCCTCGGCCCCCGTGGTCGTTGGCATGATCCTCGGGCCCCTGGCCGAGGCACAGATGCGCAATGCGGTCTCGATCGGCGAGGGCAAGTGGTCCATCTTCGTCGAGCGTCCCGGCTCCCTGAGCCTGCTGATCCTGGTGCTGGCCGTGCTCATCGTGCCGCGCCTGCTGCGCCGCTGGGCTGCGCACCGGCTGGCCCGCAGGGCAGCGGCGGGCTGAACGTTCTCTCGCTTTGATGTCCCGAGGCCCACCGCCTGGCAATCCGCCGGGCGGTGGGCTTTAATGCATTTTGAGGCTCCAAACCGGTTATGGGCCCCGTTCCATAGGCCTTTGTAGCTATGGTTTTTGATGGTGGGTGAGGGCGCACGCTACGATGGAGGCATGTCTGTGTCCGTTCCCCATCCTTCCGGTCTTCCCCAAGATGCCCAGAGCATTCTGGAGCTGGCTGCGCGCTCGATGTTCCAGCTGTTCTCCAGCGCCAGCCAGGGCATGTTCCTGGTGGACAAGACCGGGCGCATCGTCTGGGTGAACGAGGGCTACCAGCGCTTCTTGCCGGCCTTGGGCTTTGCCTCGGTGGACCTGTTCCTGGGCCGCATGGTCGAAGAGGTGATTCCCAACACCCAGATGCGCCGCGTGCTCGACACGGGCCAGCCGGTGTTGATCGACCTGCTGACCAACCAGGCGGGCACCTTCGTGGTCAGCCGCATTCCGCTGCACGATGAGGCCGGGCAGGTGATTGGTGCGATTGGCATCGTGCTGTTTGACCACCCCGAGACCACGCTGCAGCCCCTGATCAGCAAATTCGCGCTCTTGCAGCGTGATCTGGACGATGCCCGGCGCGAGCTGGCCAGCCAGCGCAGCCGTTCGCTGGCCGCCCCGGGCGACGGCCAGCGCCGGGCCAAATACACCTTTGCCAGCTTCATCGGCTCCAGCCCTGCCGCCAGCGAAGTCAAGCGCCAGGCGCGGCGCGCGGCGCAGTCGTCCAGCCCGGTGCTGCTGCTGGGCGAGACCGGCACCGGCAAGGAATTGCTGGCGCATGCCATCCACGCGGCCTCGGGCCGGTCCAGCGGCCCCTTTGTCAGCGTCAACATCGCGGCGGTGCCCGACACGCTGCTCGAAGCCGAGTTTTTCGGGGTGGCGCCGGGCGCCTACACCGGGGCCGACCGCAAGGGGCGCGATGGCAAGTTCAAGCTGGCCGACGGGGGGACCTTGTTCCTCGACGAGATCGGCGACATGCCGCAAAACCTGCAGGCCAAGCTCTTGCGTGCCCTGCAGGAGGGCGAGATCGAGCCCTTGGGCTCCAACCAGCTGGTGCCTTTCAATGTTCGCCTGGTGGCGGCCACCTCGCGCGATCTGGCGGTGCGGGTGCGCGAGGGCCAGTTCCGCGAGGACCTCTTTTACCGCCTGCATGTGCTGCCGGTGCGTGTGCCGCCGCTGCGTGAGCGGCGCAGCGACCTGCCGGCCCTGGTCGAGGCGCTGGGCGAAGACCTGGCGCTGCGCAACGGCACGGCGCCGCCCGAGCTGCTGCCCGATGCCATGGCCTTGCTGGCCGGCCAGCCTTGGCGCGGCAATATCCGCGAACTGCGCAATGTGCTGGAGCAGGCGGCCTTGCGCAGCGATTCGCAGGTGATCGACGCCGCCCAGCTCGAGCGTGTGCTGCGCGAGGCCGGCGTCGAGCCCGTGGCGCCGGCGCCCGACCCCGGGGTCCTGGCCGAGCGCCTGGACGAGGGCCCTGATCTGCGCCCCCTGGCCGTGCAGGTGGCCGAGCTGGAGCAGCGGGCGATTGCCGCCGCCCTCAAGGTCCACCGGGGCAACAAGCAGGCCACCGCCCGCCAGCTCGGGATCTCGCGGGCCACCCTCTATGAACGTCTGGAAAACCCTGACAAATGATTGAACAACTGTCTTATTTTCAGGCGCTTTGAGTGTCTGAAAAACAGACGTATTGCCGGGGCGCAGCCTGCTGAAGGCTGAAAAATCAAGGACTTGGGGCCTTTGGAGGGCCGTTTGAAGGCTGGCACGGACTGTGCAATGTTCAGGCACCCATCCAAGGAGACCTCTTCATGCAACGTCGCACTCTGGTCGCTCACGCCGCCATCGCCGCCCTGTCCGCCACCGCTGCCGCACCGGCCTTCAGCCAGTCGGGTGAAATCCGCATCGCCCACGTCTACAGCAAGACCGGCCCGTTGGAGGCCTACGGCAAGCAAACCCAGACGGGTTTGATGATGGGGCTGGAGTACGCCACGGGCGGCACCATGGTCCTGCAGGGCAAGAAGATCGTCGTGATCGAGAAAGACGACCAGGGCAAGCCCGACCTGGGCAAGAGCCTGCTGGCCACGGCGTACTCGGACGACAAGGCCGACATCGCTGTCGGGCCCACGTCCTCGGGCGTGGCGCTGGCCATGCTGCCGGTGGCCGAGGAGTACAAGAAGATCCTGCTGGTCGAGCCCGCCGTGGCCGACTCGATCACCGGGGACAAGTGGAACAAATACATCTTCCGCACCGGGCGCAACTCCAGCCAGGATGCGATTTCGAACGCCGTGGCCGTGGACAGGGCGGGCGTGACGATTGCCACCCTGGCGCAGGACAACGCCTTTGGCCGCGATGGCGTCAAGGCCTTCAAGGACGCGGTGAAAAAAGCCAAGGTGGCGCACGAGGAATACCTGCCTGCGGCCACCACCGACTTCACCGCCGGGGCGCAGCGCCTGATCGACCGGCTCAAGGACCAGCCTGGCCGCAAGGTCATCTGGATCGTCTGGGCCGGCGCGGGCAATCCCTTCAAGATTGCCGACATGGACCTCAAGCGCTACGGGATCGAAATCTCGACGGGCGGCAACATCCTGCCGGCCATGGCCAATTACAAGAACTTCCCCGGCATGGAAGGGGCCACCTACTACTACTTCGGCATTCCGAAGAACCCGGTGAACGAGGCCCTGGTGGCCCAGCACTACAAGCAGTTCAAGACCCCGCCCGATTTCTTCACGGCCGGGGGCTTCAGTGCCGCGATGGCGCTGGTCACGGCGCTCAAGGCCACGAACGGCGAAACCCAGACCCCCAAGCTCATCAAGACCCTGGAGGGCATGAGCTTCGACACGCCCAAGGGCAAGATGACTTTCCGCAAGGAAGACCACCAGGCGATGCAGAGCATGTACCACTTCAAGATCAAGGTGGACCCGGCCTTTGCCTGGGGCGTCCCCGAGCTGGTGCGCGAGATCAAGCCCGAAGAAATGGCCGTGCCGGTGCGCAACCTGCGCTGACCGGCCCGGGACCGCAGGCCCCGATGGCGGGGCCTGTACCGTCCCGCGGCTCTTCAATCCATCGCGGAAGGTGCTGATTCCACCCGCCTGGAAGCCCTTTTTTCTTTTTCTATCGATACGGAGCCTGGCGCACCCGACATGCTGGTAACCCAAGACCTGACTATCCGCTTTGGCGGCCATGTGGCGGTGAACCGTGTCAGCTGCGCGTTTGCGCCGGGCACGCTCACCGCCATCGTCGGCCCCAATGGCGCGGGCAAGACGACCTATTTCAACCTGATCTCGGGCCAGCTCAAGGCCACGGGGGGCTCGGTGTCGCTGGGCGGGCATGACCTGTCGGGGCTCTCGCCGTCGGCCCGCACCCGGGCGGGTTTGGGGCGGGCCTTTCAACTGACCAACCTGTTTCCGCACCTGAGCGTGCTGGAAAACGTGCGCCTGGCGGTGCAGGCCACGCAGGACGGTCCGCACCGCCGGGGGCTGAACCTGTGGAGCATCTGGAGCGACCACCGGGCCCTGACCGAGCGCGCCGAGGGCATCTTGCGCACCGTGTCGCTGTTCGACCGGCAGGAGGCCCCCGTGGCCAGCCTGCCGCACGGCGACCAGCGCAAGCTCGAAGTGGCGCTCTTGATGGCGCTGGAGCCCCAGGTCTATATGTTCGACGAGCCCACCGCCGGCATGGGCCACGATGAGGCGCCGGTGATCCTGAACCTGATCCGGGATCTGAAAAAGGACAAGACCAAGATCATTCTGCTGGTGGAGCACAAGATGGACGTGGTGCGCGAACTGGCCGACCGCATCATCGTGCTGACCAATGGCACGCTGGTGGCCGACGGCCCGCCGGCCGAGGTCATTGCCTCGCCCGTGGTGCAAGAGGCCTACCTCGGCGTGGCCAAGGAGGCCGCATGAAAGCTCCCCTGAATTTGCTCGAACTGCAGGGTGTGCACACCCACATCGGGGCCTACCACATCCTGCACGGGGTGGACCTGGCCATTCCCAAGGGCCAGCTCACCATGCTGCTGGGCCGCAACGGCGCGGGCAAGACGACCACCTTGCGCACCATCATGGGCCTGTGGCAGGCCTCGCAGGGCCGGATCACCTTTGCGGGCCAGGACATCACCCGGCTGCACACCCCGCAGATTGCGCACCTGAACATCGCCTATGTGCCTGAGAACATGGGCATCTTTGCCGACCTGACGGTGAAGGAAAACCTGCTTCTGGCCGCGCGCCACGCGCGCCATGCCGGGCAGATGGACGAGGCCCGGCTGCAGTGGATCTTTCAGCTCTTCCCGGCCGTGGAGAAGTTCTGGAACCACCCGGCCGGCAAGCTCTCGGGCGGGCAAAAGCAGATGGTGGCCGTGAGCCGCGCCATCGTCGAGCCGCGCGACCTGCTGATCGTGGACGAGCCCAGCAAGGGCCTGGCCCCGGCCATCATCAACAACATGATCTCGGCCTTCGACCAGCTCAAGCGCAGCGGCGTGACGATCTTGCTGGTCGAGCAGAACATCCACTTCGCCAAGCGCCTGGGCGACAGCGTGGCGGTGATGGACAACGGCCGGGTGGTCCATGCCGGGCCCATGGCCGCGCTGGCCGGGGACGAGGCCTTGCAACGCTCGCTGCTGGGTTTGGCGCTGTGAGGCCGGATATGCCAAAAAGACCGCTAGAGCTTATGCAGCCTGCCTTGTGTGCTATGAAAAATGAATTTTCCAGAATCCGAAGGGAGGCGCCATGACCGCACGGGATCTCGATTGGAAGCCGCTGGCCCTGGTGCCCTTGCTGGCGCTGCTGGTGCTGCCCTTCATCGGCTCGCCCAGCACCTGGCTCACGCTGACGGTGGCGGGGCTGGCCATGGGCATGATCATCTTCATCATCGCCTCGGGCCTGACCCTGGTGTTTGGCCTGATGGACGTGCTGAACTTCGGCCATGGCGTGTTCATTGCGCTGGGGGCCTTCGTGGCCACCAGCGTGCTGGGCGCCATGGGCGACTGGACGCAAAGCACCGAGCTGTGGCGCAACCTGGTGGCGGTGCTGCCCGCCATGCTGGTGGCCATGGCGGTGGCCGGGGCCCTGGGCCTGGCGTTCGAGCGCTTCATCGTGCGGCCGGTGTACGGCCAGCACCTCAAGCAGATCCTGATCACCATGGGCGGCATGATCATTGGCGAGGAGCTGATCAAGGTGATCTGGGGCCCGCAGCAGATCCCGCTGCCCCTGCCCGAGGGCATGCGCGGTGCGCTGCTGGTGGGCGATGCCGCCATCGAGAAATACCGCCTGATCGCCGTGGTCGTGGGCCTGCTGGTGTTTGGCGCGCTGGCCTGGACGCTCTCGCGCACCAAGGTGGGCCTCTTGATCCGCGCCGGCGTGCAGGACCGCGAGATGGTCGAGGCGCTGGGCTACCGCATCCGGCGCCTGTTTGTCGGTGTGTTCGTGGTCGGCAGTGCGCTGGCCGGCCTGGGCGGTGTGATGTGGGGGCTCTACCAGCAGAACGTGGTGCCGCAGATGGGCGCGCAGGTGAATGTGCTGATTTTCATCGTCATCATCATTGGCGGCCTGGGCAGCACGGGCGGGGCGCTGATCGGCGCGCTGCTGGTGGGCCTGATGGCCAACTACACCGGCTTTCTGCTCCCCAAGGTGGCGCTGTTCTCCAACATTGCGCTGATGGTGGCCATCCTGCTGTGGCGGCCCCAGGGCGTGTACCCGGTGGCGAACCGATGACCCCCGGGTCGCTTCGCGCTGAACGATTGAAAGGCCGATTGCCATGCTGAACCGACTCCTTTCCGGCGATTACCCGCGCAGCAAACCACTGGCCTGGGTGCTGGTGCTGATCCTGCTGGGCCTGGCCTGCGCGCCGTTTTTGTTTCCGGGCGTCAAGCCGCTGTCGGTGGCGGCCAAGGTGCTGATCTTTGTCGTCCTGGTGGCCAGCTTTGACCTGCTGCTGGGCTACACCGGCATTGTCAGTTTTGCCCACACCATGTTCTTTGGCATTGGCGCCTATGGGATTGCCATCGCCACCTCCCGCCTGGGCCCCACCTGGACGGCGCTGGCCGCAGGGCTGGGCGGGGCGCTGCTGCTGTCCCTGCTGCTGTCGCTGGCGGTGGGTTTGTTCTCGCTGCGGGTGCGGGCGATCTTTTTTGCCATGATCACGCTGGCGGTGGCGGCGGCCTTCCAGACCCTGGCCTCGCAGCTGTCCGACCTCACCGGGGGCGAAGATGGCCTGAGCTTCAAGCTGCCCGAAATCCTGTCGCCGAGCTTCGAGCCCTTCGATGAACCGTTTCTGGGCGTGGTGCTCGATGGCCGGCTCATCACCTACTACCTGCTGTTCGCGCTCGCGGTGCTGCTGGTGCTGGCGCTGCTGCGCATCGTCAACTCGCCTTTTGGCCGGGTGCTGCAGGCGATCCGCGAGAACGAGTTCCGCGCCGAGGCGATTGGCTACCGCGTGGTGGTCTACCGCACCACGTCGAGCGTGCTGTCGGCCCTGTTCGCGTGCGTGGCCGGTGCCATGCTGGCCCTGTGGCTGCGCTACAACGGCCCCGACACCTCCTTGAGCTTTGAAATCATGATGGACTGCCTGCTCATCGTGGTCATCGGCGGCATGGGCACGGTGTATGGCTCGGTGATCGGCGCCGTGCTGTTTTTGATCGCCCAGAGCTACCTGCAAGACCTGCTGCGCCTGGGCAGCGAAGCGGCCGCCGCGCTGCCCTGGCTGTCGGCGCTGCTGTCGCCCGACCGCTGGCTGCTGTGGCTGGGCGTGTTGTTTGTTCTGTCGGTCTATTACTTCCCCACGGGGGTGGTAGGGCGGTTGCGTGCGGGGGCGGTGCGCAGCCGGTCGTGAGCCCAGGAAGACGGTCCCGCGTGCACGGGGGACCGGTTCCTGGACGGTGTGGTGAAAGCCGCTTCCCATCAATACAAGGAGACAACAGCATGAAGACCCCGATCCGTCCTTTGGTTCCAGCGGCCTTGGCCGTGGCCGTGCTTGCCGCGTGCGGCGGGAGCGGTGACAGCCCCGCAGTCAACACCAAGCCGGCCTACCTGGGCGCCGTGCCCGAGACCCCCTACGACGGCAACAGCAACGACCTGCTCACCGCCGGCCTGGGCAAGACCGGCCTGGCGGCGGCCGCTCCGCCCGCCTATGCCGATCCGTTCCAGCCCACGGCCGCCGAGTTGCGCCGCACCGCCATCCACACCAACTACCGCGCCATGCTGGACATGACCGCCGCTGGCGGCTACGGCCTGCTCTACGGTCCGAATGTCGATGCCCAGGGCCAGGTGGGCTCGGGTGAAGGCAAGGTGGCCGGCACCGAATACCTCGCGTTCGCCGACGATGGCTCCGGCCGCAAGAACGTCACGCTGATGGTGCAGGTGCCTGCCAGCTTCAATCCGGCCAAGCCCTGCATCATCACCGCCACGGCCTCGGGTTCGCGCGGGGTCTATGCCGGGATTTCGACGGGCGAGTGGGGCCTCAAGCGGGGCTGTGCCGTGGCCTATTCCGACAAGGGCACGGGCGCCGCGCCCCACGACCTGCAAAACGACACCGTGCCGCTGATCGACGGCACGCGGACCAGCGCCCGGGCTGCGGGCACCCAGGCGGCTTTCCAGGCCGGCCTGTCGGCCGCCGAGCTGGCCGCTTTCACCCAGGCCACGCCCCAGCGCTTTGCCTTCAAACACGCCCACTCGGGCCAGAACCCTGAAAAAGACTGGGGCCGCAGCACCTTGCAGGCGGTGGAGTTGGCCTATTACGTGCTCAACGAGCGCTACGGCACGCTCTCGGGCAACCAGCGCCTCAAAACCCTGACCCCGGCCAACACCATCACCATCGCGTCGAGCATTTCCAACGGCGGCGGGGCTGCGATCGCCGCGGCCGAGCAGGACACCGAGGGCTTGATCAGCGGTGTGGCCGTTTCGGAGCCGGCGGTGCAAATGCCCGCCAGCCTGGGGGTGACCGTGCTGCGGGGCGGCACGGCCGTGCCGGTGCGGGGCAAAACCCTGATCGACTACACCACCTACGCCCACCTCTACCAGGCCTGCGCCGCCCTGGCGCCCTCGGTCAGCACCAGCCCCTTTGCCGCCGCGTTTGCCGCCAGTTTTGCCAACCCCGCCTTGCCCATCGCACCCAACCGCTGCGCCTCGCTCAAGACGGCGGGCCTGCTGGCGGCCAGCACCACGGCCGAGCAGGCCGAGGAGGCGCTGCAAAAGCTGCGCGCCTACGGCTGGGAGCCCGAGTCGAACGATCTCCACGCATCGCTGGCCGCCTTTGAGGTGGCCCCCGCCGTGGCCGTGACCTTTGCCAACGCCTTGTCGCGGGCCAGCGTGCAGGACCATCTGTGCGGCTTCAGCTACGCCGCCGCCACTGCGGCCGGCGCGGTGGCGCCGCTGGCCCCTGCGGCGCTGGCCGGCATGTTCGCCACCGGCAACGGCGTGCCGCCCTCGGGAGGCATCCAGTTGATCAACAACCTGGGCAAGACCGGGCCAACCCGCGACGTCCTCTCGGTCTCGGCGGCGGGGGTGGCCGACTGGAATACCGCAGGGGCCTTGTGCCTGCGCAACCTGGTCACCGGCAACGATGTGGCCGCCCGCAAGCTGCAGGCGGGCGTGGACGAAACCCGCCGCAACGGCCATCTGCGTGGCAAGCCGGCCATCATCGTGCACGGCCGTTCGGACGCCCTGCTGCCCGTCAGCCACACCTCGCGCCCCTACACCGCGCTCAACCAGCAGGTTGAAGGCGCCACCAGCAAGCTGCGGTACATGGAGGTCACGAATGCCCAGCATTTCGACAGCTTCATCGGCCTGCCCACCGTGCTGCCGGGCTATGACACGCGCTATGTCCCGCTGCATGTCTACCTGAACCAGGCCCTGGATGCGGTGTACGAGCACCTGGCCACAGGCAAGGCCTTGCCAGCCCACCAGGTCGTCCGCACCACGCCGCGTGGCGGCACCCCCGGCAGCGCGCCGGCCATCACGGCCGCCCACGTGCCGCCGCTGGCCCAGGTGCCTGCCGCGGGCAATGCCATCACCGTGACGGCGGGCGCCATCGCCATCCCGGACTGAGCCCCCCTGGACCGTTGCCGCCGGTGCGCATGCCGGCGGCGCGGCTTCCCCCGATTGGTTTGAGAGGTTGATTCACCATGTCCCCCCTGTCGCGCTATGTGTCCTGTGCCGCTTATGAAATCCATGTCACCGAATGGGGCGATGCCGACGCCCCCGCCGTGATCGCCTGGCATGGCCTGGCGCGCACCGGGCGCGACATGGACGACCTGGCCCAGCACCTGGCCGGGCAGGGCTGGCGGGTGCTGTGTCCCGACACCCTGGGCCGGGGCCTGAGCGAATGGAGCCGCGCGCCGGCCGAGG
>JAQUDN010000062.1:12017-17370 GCA_028685665.1 Burkholderiaceae bacterium
AATACTGCCTGCGCTTTTACGCCCGCCTGGCGGCCGACCTGTTCGAGCAGCTGGGGCTGGAACAGGCCCACTGGGTCGGCACCTCGATGGGCGGGGCCATTGGCATGCTCTGCGCTGCGGGCCGGGTCGAGCCGCGCCTGCAAGGCCGCGTGCGCAGCCTGCTGCTCAACGACATGGCGCCCCAGCTGGCCCAGTCTGCCCTGGACCGCATCAAGGCCTACGCCGGCCAGCCGCCGGCCTTTGCCACCGTCACCGCCCTGGAAGGGTTTTTCCGGCAGGTGTACCAGCCCTATGGCTGGCTGAGCGACGCCCAGTGGCGCCGCCTGACCGAGACCTCCACCCGCCGCCTGCCCGACGGGCGGGTCACGCCGCACTACGACCCGGCCATGGTGCAGCAGTTCATCCACCACCCCCAGGATTACCTGAACTGGGAGCACTACGACGCACTCGACCTGCCCGTGCTCTGCCTGCGCGGCGTGGACTCCGACCTGGTCGAGCGCGAAGTGGTCGAGGCCATGCGCCACCGCGGCCCCGGCGCGCGTGGGCAATTGCAGGCGGTCGAGATTGCCGGCTGCGGCCATGCCCCGGCGCTGAACGTACCGGACCAGTGGGACCTGGTCACCGATTTCTTGCGGCGCAGCGAGGCCGGTGAGCCCCTGGCCTAGGCCCGGCACGGCCCTGTCAGTGATTCCCAGAATGGTCACGGCCCCGCAGGGGGCGGATGATGGCGCTCTGTTCCATTTCCCGTGGCCATCGCCCCTTTGTTCATGCTGGATTCCCCTTTCGCCCTCCAGGTAGGGCAGGTCGTTCTGTCGGGCCAGGACGCCCCCCAGACCCAACGCGAAAAACTGGCGCGCATCGTGCTCGACAGCCTCTACCAGTTTGTGGGGCTGCTCGATGCGCAAGGGCACACCCTGGAGATCAATCGGGCCGCCCTGGACGGCGCGGGGCTGGACATGGACCTCATCCACGGCAAGCCCTTCTGGGAGGCGCGCTGGTTCCAGGTGTCCCGCGAGACCGTGGCGCAGCAGCGCGACTTTGTGCAGCGGGCCCGCCAGGGCGAGTTCATCCGCTGCGACATGGCGGTGTACGGGCGCTCGGCGGGCGAAGAGACCATCGTGGTGGACTTTTCGCTGGCGCCGGTGCGCGATGCGCGCGGCGAGGTGGTGTTCCTGCTGGCCGAAGGGCGCGACATCACCGAGAAGAAGCGCACCGAGGCCGAGCTGGCGCGCAAGACCGCCGAGCTGCAAACCCTGTTGGACCGCGTGCGCCAGCTCGACCAGCTCAAGAGCGACCTGTTCGCCAACGTGAGCCACGAGCTGCGCACGCCCTTGACCCTGATCCTGGGGCCGGCCGATGCCCTGCTGGCCCAGCCAGAAGGCCTTTCGGAGGTGCAGCGCGGCCACATCGCCCTCATGCGCCGCAATGCCATGGTCTTGCTCAAGCAGGTCAATGACCTGCTCGATGTGGCCAAGATCGATGCCCGCAAGATGGCCCTCCAGCGTGTGCCTTGCGAGCTCTCGGCCCTGGTCCAGGGGGTTGCCGAACAGTTCCACGCGCTGGCACCGCAGCGCGACCTGCGCTATGTGGTGTACCCCTCGAAGACGGTCATCGCCGAGGTGGACCCCGAGCGCATCGAGCGGGTGCTGCTGAACCTGCTCTCCAACGCCTTCAAGTTCACGCCGGCCGGGGGGCGGGTCAGCGTGAGCCTGCGCACCCTGCCCGAGGACCAGGTGGTGCTCAGCGTGCAGGACTCGGGGCCGGGGATTCCCTTGGCCCTGCGGCAGGCGGTGTTCGAGCGCTTCCAGCAGCTCCAGGCCGGCACCACCCGGCAGCACGGAGGCACGGGCCTGGGCCTGGCGATTGCCAAGGAGCTGGTGGCGCTGCACGGCGGCAGCATCAGCGTGACCGAGGCCCCCGGGGGTGGGGCCTTGTTCCAGGTGGCCTTGCCCCTGTGTTCCGACGGTGCCATGCCGGTGCGGCCCCCCCTCGGGCCCAGGGGCCCGGCGGAGCAGGTGGAAGGGGTGTTGGGCGAACTCATGGCGCCGCGTGCCGGCCCTCCCGCGCCCCTGCCCACAGGCCCTTTTTTCCGCGATGCCCGTGATCGCCCCACGGTGCTGGTGGTGGAAGACAACGCCGACATGCGGGCCTTCATCGTCCAGTCGCTGGCCGCAGACCACCGCGTGGTCGATGTGGGCGACGGGGCCACGGCCCTGGTGCGGGCCCGCCAGCTGCTGCCCGACCTGGTCCTGACCGACCTGATGCTGCCGCAGATGGGCGGGGACCAGCTGATTGCGCAGCTGCGCCAGCACGAGCCCCTGCGCGACGTGCCGGTGCTGGTCCTGTCGGCCCGCCAGGACGAGGAGCTGCGCACCCGCCTGCTGGCCGACGGGGCCCAGGACTACCTGAGCAAGCCGTTTTCGGCGCACGAGTTGCGGGCGCGGGTGCGCAACCTCACGGTGATGAAGCGGGCGCGCGATGCCCTGCGCCAGGAGCTGCGCTCGCAGACCGACGACCTGGCCCAGCTGACCGAGGAGCTGATCGGCAGCCGCCGCGCCCTGCAAAAGTCCGAGCGCCGCTGGTTCTCCCTGTTCCAGCATGCGCCGGTGGGCGTGCTGCTCATGGCCGAGTCCGGCCAGATCCTGTCGGCCAACCCGGCCTTTTGTGCGCTGCTGCAGTACAGCGAAGAGGCGCTGTGCGCCCTGACGCTGGAGTGCATCACCCCGGCGGAAGACCGGGCCGAGGCCCGCCAGCGCATCGCCCAGCTGCTGCAAGGGGCGGTGGCCCCCGACCATCTGCAGCGCCGTTTCCAGCGCCGGGACACGGCCCTGGTGTGGACCCACACCAGCGTGTCCCAGGTCTACGACGAGCAGGAGGGCGAGCGCTTCCTGATCCTGGTGGCCGCCGACGTCACCGAGCGGCGGCGCGCCGAAGAAGCCCTGCACCAGGCGCGCAACGACCTGGCCCGCGTCAGCCGCGTCTCCACGCTGGGCGAGCTGGCGGCCTCGATTGCCCACGAGGTCAACCAGCCCCTGGGCGCCATCGTGGCCAATGGCCACGCCACCTTGCGCTGGATGGACGCCCAGCCCCCCAACCCGCAGGAGGCCCAGGCGGCGGTGCAGCGCATCATCCGCGACGCCAACCACGCCAGCCAGGTGATTGCCCGCATCCGCCGCTTTCTGCAGCCCGGCGAACGGCCGCCGGAGGCGGTGCAGCTCACCGACGTGATCGCCGAGGTGCTGGGCCTGGTGCGCAAGGAGGCGGTGCGGGCCGGCGTGGCCCTGCGCTTTCAGCCCACGGGCGAGGTGCCCCCGGTGCCGGCCGACCGGGTGCAACTGCAGCAGGTCGTGCTCAACCTGGTGATGAACGCCCTGGAGGCGGTGGCCGAGCAGGCGCACGGCCCGCGCTGGATCACGGTAGGTTTGGTGCGTGAAGTCCGGGAGGCCCTGCGCATCGAGGTCTGCGATTCGGGCCCGGGCATCGCCCCGGAGATCCAGGACCGGCTGTTCGATGCCTTCCAGACCACCAAGGCCGGCGGCATGGGCATGGGCCTGGCGATCAGCCGCTCCATCGTCGAGTCGCATGGGGGCCGCCTGTGGGTAAGCCCGGGCGACGGACCTGGCACCATGTTTTCCGTTCTGTTGCCCCTGGAGGCTGTCTGATGTTCGCCCACGCCGCGCCCGACGCGAAAAACCCCGCCCCGTCCCTGCCCACCGTGTTCGTCGTGGACGACGACCTGTCCCTGCGCGAGGCCCTCAGCAGCCTGATCCGCTCGGTGGGCCTGCAGGTGGAGACCTGCGATTCGGCCGATGCCTTCATCGCCCGGTGCCGCGCGCCCATCGCGCACGAGGCCTGCGTGGTGCTGGATGTGCGCATGCCCGGCATGAGCGGCCTGGACCTGCAGCGCGAGATGGGGGGGTGGCCGCGCCAGCCGCCCATCGTGTTCATCACCGGGCATGGCGATATTCCGATGACGGTGCGGGCCATCAAGGCCGGGGCGGTGGAGTTCCTGCCCAAGCCCTTCCGCGACCAGGACCTGCTGGACGCCATCCAGGCCGGCCTGGCCCTGGACCGGGCCGCTTTGCGCAAGGCGGCCGAGCTGGCCGGGCTGCGCGCCCGTTTTGACACGCTCACCCAGCGGGAGCGCGAGGTGCTGGCCTTGCTGGTGCAGGGCCTGCGCAACAAGCAGGCGGCGGACCGGCTGGGGATTTCGGAGGTGACGGTCAAGGTGCACCGCCACAACCTGATGGAGAAGATGCAGGCCGCCAGCGTGCCCGCCCTCCTGCACATGGTGAACCAGCTGGGGGCCTGAGCACCTGCGCTGGCGCTGGCACACTGGCGAGCGCCTGGCGCAGGCCCCCGGACCCGGCTTCAGCCGGGCCTCAGAAGCGCTTCAGAAGCGCCAGCCCACCGTGGCCGTCACAATCAGCGGGTTGAGCCGCAGCTCGGCATGGGCTGGGGCATTGCCCATGGCGGCGGGCAAGTTGCCGTCCACCTGGGTCTTCAGGTAGATCTTGCGGGCGTCCAGGGACAGGAACATCGAGGCATTGATCGGCACCTCGGCGCCCACCTGCAGCACGGTGCCAAAGGCATTGCTGGCGCGCACATTGCTCAGGAAGCCGTCTTTCTCCCCATAGACCACGGTGTAGTTGATGCCCGCGCCCACGTAGGGGCGTATGGCGCCGTATTCATTGAAGCGGTAGGTCAGCGAGAGCACGGCAGGCGCATAGCGGGCCTTGCCCAGCACCCCCGCAGCGGCCAGGGCGCCAGTGCCGGTCAGCGTGGTCTGCGGCGGAATGCCGGCCAGAAAGCGGGCCGTCCAGGTGGGGCTGAGGGCATAGCCCACTTCAAAGCCCAGGGTGGTGTTCTCGCTGGCCTGGGCATTGGCGCCCGGCATGGGCATGCCACCGGCCGAGACATCGGCGCGGGTGCTGAAGCCCACATGGGCGGGCCCCAGGCTGAAGGACCAGGGGGTTTGGGTGTGGGTCTGGGGCTCGGCGTGTGCGTGCAGGCTGCCCAGGAGGAGGGCGGTGGCCAGGGTGCTGCGAAGGAACAGTGGGGGCATGGGATGTCTCCGGATCGTTGGACGTGTTGTGGACATTCAGAGAAAGCGGTCGAAGTGGATCTGGGCAAACGGCACCTGGGCCTGCTGCATCAGGTGGGTCTGCCAGGCGCTGACCATGGGCGGCGGGCCCGCGAAGTAGTGGCGCATATCGGCCAGGCGATCACCCAGGTCCTGGATGGCCTGGGCGTGGACAAAGCCGCGGGGGCCGTCCCAGTCGGGCGGGGGCTCGGACAGGACCACCGTGGTCCGCAGGAGCGCCTGGCCCTGCAGGTCGGCCATCGCCGGCAG
>JAQUDN010000063.1 GCA_028685665.1 Burkholderiaceae bacterium
GGCTTCGCGGCCGCCGTATCAACCAGCGTCAGCTCGTCCGACAGGCCGTTGGCCACGTACAGCGTCTTGCCGTCCGGGTGCATGGCCAGGCCCCAGGCGCGCCGGCCCACGGGCACCTGGTGGGTGACGGTCTTGTCCGCCGCGTTCACACGCGCCACACGGTTGGCGCGGCCCAGGGCCACCCAGACGCTGGTGCCGTCCGGGCTGGCGGCCAGGCCCACGGGGGTGACGTCGGTCGCGGGCACGCCCGCCACCGTGAGGGCGATCTTGTGCTTGACCTGCTGGGTGGCGGTGTCGATCACGCTCACGGAAGCTTCCAGCTCGTTGCTGACCCACAGCTCCCGGGCCTCGGCCAGCAGCACCAGGCGGCGCGGGCGCTTGCCGGTTTTGATGGTCTTGGCGATCTTCTGCCGCGCCAGGTCGATCAGGTAGACCGCGTCGGCGGCCTCGGAGGTGACGTAGGCGAACTGGCCGTCGGGGGTGACGAGCACGCCCTCGGGCTCCTTGCCGGTCGGCACCTGGAACAGGGGCTTCCTGCTGGCGATGTCGTAGGCCGCGAGGACGTTGTCGTCCTCGATCGACACGTAGGCGATTTTTCCGTCGGGGCTGAGGTCGAAGATTTCCGGGCTCTCGCCCACCGGCACGGTGGCGGTGAGCTTGCCCGTGGCCACGTCGACGATCCCGAGCTGGTCGCTGTCGCCGCAACTGACGATGATCTGGGCGTGTCCGGGCAGGAACATCATGTGGCGCGGGCGCTGGCAGACCTCGATGTCGCCCAGGCGGTCGCCCCGGGTGTTGAACACCTCCAGCTGGTGCGCTTTCTCGTTGGAGACGTAGACCCTGTCAGGCACGCCCGCGGCCTGTGCCGCCAGGGCGGAGGCCAGGGTGGCCAGTGCCAGCAGGGCCGAGGCCCGTGTTCGCAGGCGGGAGGGCCGAGGGTTCAGCGGACTTGCCATGAAGATGTCTCCGGTGGGTTGGCGGGCGCGGGGCGTGCGCCGCAAGGGGTGTCACAGAAAGTGTTGCAGGGTGGAACAGGTGTGGGCCGCCGCCAGCGCGCCGCTGGCGCGTTCATGCCCGTGCGGCTGCGGGCATACAAGTTCCGTGCCTGGCTCCGTGCCTAGCGGGTGCCCGGGCCACGCCAGCGCATGCGCTGCAGCAAGCCGTCCTTCAGGACGCACTGGTGGTACAGGGCGGCCAGCACATGCAGCGCGATCAGCAGCCCCAGGGCGATGGCCGATGCCTGGTGCAGGGCGCTGCACAGGGCCTTGGCCGCGTCCCAGCGCTGCGCGAGCTGGGGCAGCTGCAGGCCGAAGAAGCGGATGGGGTAGCCGGAAAACACCGAGCCCAGAAAGCCCGACAAGGGCATGAGCAGCAGCAGCGCATACAGCAGCTGGTGGGTGCTGCGGGCGGCGATCCGCTGCGCCCGCGCCTGGGGCCAGGCCGCCACGCGAGGGCGCAGCAGCGCCCAGGCCAGGCGCAGCACGATCAGCAGGCCCAGCACCATGCCCCAGGACTTGTGGACGTTGAACCAGGCGGCGCGCAGGCCGCTGCCGTCCTTGGGCAGGCCGGTCATCCACAGGCCCAGGGCGATCTGGCCCAGGACCAGGGCGGCCATGAGCCAGTGCAGGGTGACGGAAAAACGGTCGTATCGGTCGTATCGGACGTGTTGCACGGAAAACCTCCTGTCGCGCATCAATCGAGCAGATCGGGCGGCAGCAGGTTCTTCTTGCGGTAGATGGTGTTGCGTGACACCCCCAGGGCCTTGGCTGCTGCCGATAAGTTGCCTTTGTGTTGCTGCAACATCTGTGCCATGGCTTTGAGGGTCACGTCCTGCAGGCGCTGGCCGTCTTCGCCGGGGTCCTCGGCTGCGGGCACGGGGGGGGCGCCCACGCTGGGCACCATGGGGGGCGGTTCGGCCGCCAGCGGGGCCGTGGGCATGGGGATGGCCAGCGGGCGCAGGGGGGCGCGCAGCTCGTCGAGGAAATCGTCGGGCAGGTGCTCCATGCGGACGGTGCAGTCCTCGTCCACCATCACGGACGCCGTGCGCAGCAGGTTGTGCAGCTGGCGCACATTGCCCGGCCAGTGGTAGGCCTGCAGCAGGGCCATGACCTCGGGCGCGATGGTGATGTGCGTGCAGCTTTCGCACAGCGACTGCAGCACCTTCTTCACCACGGCGTCGAAGTCGCTGCGCTCGCGCAGGGCGGGCAGGCGCACGACCAGGCCGTTCAGGCGGTAGTACAGGTCTTCCCGGAATTCGCCGCGTGCGATCCGTTCCTTGAGGTTGTTGTGCGTGGCGCTGATGACGGTGACATCGACCTCCACCTCCTTGCCCGACCCCAGGGGGCTCACTTTGCGCT
The DNA here is from genome assembly GCA_028685665.1 of Burkholderiaceae bacterium. Lineage (GTDB taxonomy): Bacteria > Pseudomonadota > Gammaproteobacteria > Burkholderiales > Burkholderiaceae_C > JAQUDN01. The sequence continues at coordinate 2,358 of JAQUDN010000063.1, forward strand.
CCTGCAGCACGCGCAGCAGCCGTGCCTGCAGGTGCTTGGGCATGTCGCCGATCTCGTCGAGGAACAGCGTGCCGCCATGGGCCTGCAGGATCTTGCCGGGCGCGCCTTTCTTGCGGGCGCCGGTGAAGGCGCCTTCCTCGTAGCCGAACAGCTCGGCCTCGATCAGCGTGTCGGGAATGGAGGCGCAGTTCACGGCCACGAAGGGCTGGCGCGCCCGCGCCGAGTCGTGGTGGATGGCCTGGGCCAGCAGGTCCTTGCCGGTGCCGGTTTCGCCCAGGATCATCACGGGGATGTCGCGGTCGACCACCTTGCGCAGCTTGCCGATGACGCTGGACAGCTGGGCATCGCCCGTGTCCAGGTACTGCAGGGACGACAGCGGCGTCTTGCGCGGCGTGCTGCCCGGGCGCGCCGGTGCCGGCGTGGCGCCGGTCCTGGCCAGTGGCGAGGCGATGGGCGTGGCCCAGGGGCCCGAGGGATGGACCTCGGTGCGGCACCAGACCGTGACGCCGTTGTGCAGGCACAGCTGGCGCGGCGTTGCGCTGGTGCTGCCGAACAGCTCGAACAGGGCCGAGATCGGCAGGTTGAACAGCGAGGAGAAGGTGTGCGCCTGCAAGGCGCCGAACGACATGCCCAGCTGGAACTGCGCGCTGCGGTTGGCCGCGACGAAGCGCCCCTCGGGCGTGAAGGCGGCGATGCCTTCGACCAGGGTGCCCAGGAATTCGGGGCGCGCGTGAAAGTGCACGCGCACGGCCTTGGGAAAGCTGCCCGCGAACATGTGGTTCTCCACCATCTGCGCCGACATGCGCACCAGCGCCAGCGTGTGCTGGTGGTAGCTGCGGTGGTCGCCCGTCACGTCGAGCGTGCCGACGATCTGTCCGTAGGGGTCGAGAATCGGCGCGCACGAGCAGGTCAGCGCCTGGTTGACGCTCAGGTAGTGCTGGTCGCCGTGCACCGTGACGGCCTGCTGGGCCGACAGGGCGGTGCCGATGGCGTTCGTGCCCTTGGTCTGCTCGCTCCAGTCGATGCCGGGCACCAGGGCCACGCGGTCGGCTTTCTCCAGAAAGTCGTTGTCGCCCATCGAGTGCAGCACGATGCCCTGGGCCGAGGTCAGCAGCACCATGCTGTGGGTGTTGGCGATCTGGCTGTGCAGGGTCTCCATGACCGGCACGGCGTGCTGGAAGAGGAAGCGGTTTTCTTCCAGCGCGCCTTTCAGGCGGCTGCTGGCCAGGCCCGAGTAATCGGGCTGGTCGCTGGACGAGATCCCGAAGGCCCTGGAACGCAGGTGCGCCTGGTCGATCAGCGCGACGGCATCCTGATCCGGGGCCACGTTGGCGGGTCTGGCCAGACTGATGTCCATGTTGTCTCCTGAGCCCGGGTCAGAGGCTTGCCCGGATGCCTTGTTGTATTTCGCTGCGCTGAAGGCCTGCGCACCGCTGTCTGCTTGGGGGCGCCAGTATACAAACACCAATGGCTACCAGCCCTTTTGTGGCAAGCGCTGATAGCTATTAAAATGATAGCATTTGTGGCCTTGGCACGGCTCAGAACTGGTAGCCCAGGTTCACGCCGGCCATCCATTGCCGCCCTGGCGCGGCCTCGTAGTAGCGGCCATTGCCCTCGTTCACGATCACGGAGCCGACGTATTGGCGGTCGGTCAGGTTGTCGATGCGTGCGAAGGCGCTGAACTTCCAGGCGCCCCATTGCCGGGTGTAGCGCGTGCTCAGGGCCAGAACGTCGTAGGCCGGGGCCAGGGTGCTGTTGCTGTCATTGGCGGCAATGGCGCTGACATGGCGCCACTCGCCACCCAGGCGCCAGTCGGGATGGGGGCGCCAGTCGAGCCCGAGCGCCGCCTGGGTGCGGGCCGTGCCGGCCAGGCGCTTGCCGGCGGGCACGCAGCTGCCCTTGTTGTCGCAGAAGCCTTCGCGCAGCTGGGCGTCCAGCACGGTGAGGGCCGCGGTGAGCTGCCACTGCGGCCCCAGCCACAGCTGGCTGCCCAGCTCCGCGCCCTGGCGGCGCGTGCGCCCGGCGTTGCGGTAGGTGGCCCGCCCGCCGGTGTTGTCGGCGACGGTGATTTCGTTCTTCGTGTCGGTCTGGAACAGCGCCGCCGACCAGTGGCCGCGCAGCCCGTCGCTGGCCCAGCGCTGGCGCAGGCCGATCTCGGCGCTGGTGGCGGTGGCGGCCTGCAGGCCGAAGTTCAGGCCTGGCAGGCCCCCGGGGCGGTAGGAGAGCTCGTTGAAGGTGGGCGTTTCCAGGCCGCTGCCGACCGAGGCATAGACCTGGGTGTGGGCGTCCAGCGTGTGCTGCAGCGACAGCATCGGCAGCCAGCGCCGAAAGCGCGTTTGGCCGCTGTCGTCCCCATTGCCGGGGGCGATGTAGCGGTCGTGCGAGACGAACAGCGCGTTGCTCCAGCGCAGGCCGGCATCGAGCTTCCAGCGCGGCGCCAAGGCCCAGCTGGCCTGCAGGTAGGGGTCGGCATTGCTCAGGGTGTTGCGCTCGTCGCGGCGCAGCGCGCCTTTCACGCCCAGCTGGCGGCCCAGGAAGTTGGTGTAGCCCTGGCGGTCTTCCTGGACCCCGTTGGCGGCCAGGCCCAGCACCAGGCCCAGGGGGCTGCCCGCGAGCTGCGTGTGGTGCGCCCAGCGCAGGTCCAGGCCGCCGTAGTCGCGCCCCAGGTCGATCACGCCGCCGGCACTGGTGGCGGGGCTTTGCGCCGCCACAGGCGTGGACTGGTACTGGGTGATGCGGCGCTGGCCGGCGTAGACCATGAGGCGCAGCGCATTGCTGGCGTCGACGCGGAGGTCGTAGGTCAGGCCGAACTGGGTCTGGCGCGTGTCCTTGCGTGCGTTGAAATCCAGCGGCCCCTGCGCCGTGGCGCGCGGGTTGGCCCGCCAGTCGGCTGGGGTCAGGCCGCCCGGGTCCTGGGCCTGCACGTTGACGTCGCTGGCCACCAGCATCAGGTGGCTGTCGTCGCTGGGGCGGGTGTCCAGGCGGGCGTTGAACAGGTTCTTGTCGGCCGCGCTCTGGGGGCGGGGGCCATCGGTCTGGAAGCGGCTGGCGCTGACCACATAGCCCACGCCCTGGTGCTCGCCCTGGGCCTTGAGGCCCAGGCGCTGCTGTCCGTTGCTGCCCAGGGCAAAGCTGCTGTCCACGCGGGGGCGGCCTTCGCCGCGCTCGGTGTAGGCGTTGATGACCCCCCCCGAGGCGTTGCCGTACAGCGTGGCATAGGGGCCGCGCAGCACCTCGATGCGCTCGACCGACTGCAGGTCGATGTGGTTGGTCTGGCCCTGGCCGTCGGGCAGGGTGGCGGGAATGCCGTCCACGAAGATCTGCACCCCGCGCACGCCGAAGGTGGAGCGCGCCCCGTGGCCGCGGATGGACAGCTGCAGGTCCTGGGCGTAGTTCTGGCGGTTCTGCAGCAGCAGCCCGGGCGTGCCGGACAGCGATTCGGAAAGATTCACCTGCCACTGGCGGTCGCGCAGCCGCTCGCCATCGACGAGGGTGAGCGCTGCGGGGGCGTCGTCCAGGGACGAGGGCAGCAGGGTGCTGCGCACGGTGATGTCGGGCAGGGCCGGGGCCGCTGGGGCCGTGCCGGATTGCGCGGCCGCGCCCTGTGCCAAGGCCATCAGGCTGACCAGGGTGGGCAAGGTGGACCGGCGCAAGGGCCAGCCAGCGGACAGGCAGAGGCGGGTGAGGTGCATGAAAGTGTGTCTCCTAGTGGGGCTTGGGCCCTCTGCCCTGGAGGCTCTCAAGATCCGTGCCAAGCGGCTGGCCCGGGAGGGGCGGGCGGCCTCTCCCCCCGGGGGGCACGGGGTGTTCCAGATTGGGTCACTGCGGTGTGCCGGTTTGTGACACCTGGGGGCGGGTCATCGGCGGGAGGCGGGGCCGTGCGGCCTTGCCGGGGGCGCAAGAGGGCTGGGAGGGGCTTGGAAGGGGGCCTTCACTGCGGGCCGGGCGCCGGGGGCGTTTGCGCCTGCCGGCGAAACTCCCCGGGCGTCAGCCCGGTCCATTGCCGAAAGGCGCGGCTGAAACTCTTTTCGTTGCTGAAGCCCGCGGCCTGCGCCACCTGCTTGATCGCCTGGCGGCCCCGGGTCAGCAGGGTTTCGGCGCGCTCGCGGCGCACGGCGTCTTTCAGGGCCTGCAGGCTGGCGCCCTGTTCGTGCAACTGGCGGTGCAGGGTGCGGGGCGACAGGTGCAGCGCCGGGGCCAGGCCTTCGGCGGTTTGCTGCGCGGCGGGCAGGGTGTGCAGCCATTGGCGTACGCGCTCGACCAGCAGGCGGTCGCGCCGGTAGGCCTGCACCATCAGGGGCAGGGCGTTCTGCAGCAGCTTGTTCAGCGCGGCCTCGTCCCGCCGCAGCGGCAGGTCCAGGTAGCGGGCATCAAAGCGCAGCGCGGTGTACGGGGCGCCAAAGCGCACCGGCGCCGGGGTGGGAAAGAGCACGGCATAACTGCCCTGGTGCGCGGGGGCGGGGCTGCTGAACTGGGCCTCCAGCAGGGGGATGCGCGAGTCAATGAACCAGCACGCCAGGCCATGGATGTTGCGCAGCACGGACACATGGCAGAACTCCCGCAGCAGCGGGTGGCTGGGGGGGGGCAGATCGTCCAGGCGCACTTCGGCCATGCCGCCTTCCTCCCCCAGGCGCAGGGTGATGCCCTCGGTCAGCAGCCCGTGGTGCCGGCACCAGCGCGCCAGCGCCAGGCCCAGGCTGGGGGCGCTGATCGAGGCCCGTGCCAGCAGGCCGTAACTGCCCCAGGGCAGGCGGCGGCTGAACCAGCCCAGGGCCTCGTCGTCGAGTTCGCGCATGGCGGCCTCGGAGATGCGCTCCATCTGCCAGGCGGTGATGCGCGCGGTGTCGTCCTGCAGCCGTTGCGGCGCAATCTGTGCCTGCGCCAGGGCCCGCGCGGGGTCCATGCCCCGCCGGGCATAGGCCAGGGCAATCGCCCGCACAAAGGCGATGGGCGTGGCGGCCGGAAGGGTGTCTGCCGCGGGAGGCGGCGCAGGCAGGTGCGGGGAAGGCATGGCCCCGAGTGTGCCCCAGGCGGCGGCCGGGCGGGCCGCCGCCCGCCGCCAAACCCGCCCCACGGGGCCCGGTGTGCCTGCAGAAAAGTGGTGGCAGGATTTGCAACCTTTGTGGCAGGCACAAACGGGGCGCTGCTCCTATGCTTGCGGGTTGGCGCCGGGTGATCCTCTGGCCGCCCCTTGCAAGGAGACAACAAAATGACCGCCGTTCTTTCCCCCGCCACGCCGCTGGTGCACAGCCTGGCCCGTGGTGCCACCGAGCTGCCCCTGATCGAGCAGACCCTCGGGGCTTTCTTTGACGCCATGGTGGCGCGCCAGCCCGAGCACGAAGTGCTGGTCAGCCTGCACCAGCAGCGCCGCTACACCTACCGGGCCTTGCAGGCCGAGGTCCACCGCCTGGCCAGCGCCCTGCTGGGGCTGGGCCTGGAGCCCGGCGACCGCGTCGGGATCTGGTCGCACAACAACGCGGAATGGCTGCTGACCCAGCTGGCCACCGCCCAGGTCGGCCTGGTGCTGGTGAACATCAACCCCGCCTACCGCACCTCCGAGGTCGAATACGCGCTCAACAAGGTCGGCTGCAAAGCCCTGGTGACCATGGCGCGTTTCAAGACCAGCCATTACCTGGGCATGCTGCGCGAACTGGCCCCCGAATGGGCCCATGGCCAGCCCGGCCAGCTCGAAGCCCAGCAGCTGCCGCACCTGCACTCCGTCATCTGGATCGACGAACCCGGCCAGGGCGCCGACGAACCGGGCCTGCTGCGGTTTTCGGAGCTGCTGGCCCGCGGTGACGCGGCCGATCCGCGCGTGGCCGAGGTCGGGGCGCGGCTGCAGCCTTCCGACCCCATCAACATCCAGTTCACCAGCGGCACCACGGGTTTCCCCAAGGGCGCCACGCTGACGCACCGCAACATCCTGAACAACGGCTTTTTTGTTGGCGAGTGCATGCAGCTCACCGCCGCCGACCGGCTGTGCGTGCCGGTGCCGCTGTACCACTGCTTTGGCATGGTGATGGGGAACCTGGCCTGCCTGACCCATGGGTCCACCATCGTCTATCCGAACGACGGCTTCGATCCGCTGGCGGTGCTGCAGGCCGTGCAGGACGAGCGCTGCACCGCCCTGCACGGTGTGCCCACCATGTTCATCGCCGAGCTGGACCACCCGCGCTTTGCCGAGTTCGACCTCTCGACCCTGCGCACCGGCATCATGGCCGGCTCGCCCTGTCCCACCGCCGTGATGGAGCGCGTGGTGCGTGACATGCACCTGACGCAGATCACCATCGCCTACGGCATGACCGAGACCAGCCCCGTCAGCTGCCAGAGCAGCACCGCCACGCCCCTGGACAAGCGGGTCTCCACGGTGGGCCAGGTGCAGCCGCACCTGGAAATCCAGATCGTCGACCCCGACACCGGTGCCGTGGTGCCCGTGGGCGAGCGCGGCGAGTTCTGCACGCGCGGCTATTCGGTCATGCACGGGTACTGGGACGACCCCCACAAGACCCGTGAAGCCATCGACGCCGAAGGCTGGATGCACACCGGCGACCTGGCCACCATGGACGCCGAGGGCTACGTCAACATCGTCGGCCGCATCAAGGACATGGTGATCCGGGGCGGCGAGAACATCTACCCGCGCGAGATCGAAGAATTCCTCTACCGCATGCCGGCGGTGCAGGATGTGCAGGTCGTCGGCGTGCCCGACGAAAAATACGGCGAGGAGCTGTGCGCCTGGGTGGTCGTCAAGCCCGGCCAGCAGCTCACCGAAGACGCGATCCGGGCCTTCTGCAAGGGCCAGATCGCCCACTACAAAGTGCCGCGCTACATCCGGTTTGTCGAGGGCTTTCCGATGACCGTGACCGGCAAGATCCAGAAGTTCCGGATCCGTGACGAGATGAAGAGCCAGCTGGGTCTGGCCGAAACCCCAACCGCCTGAGACATTGCCCCATGACCTTTCTTGATACCCAACTCAATCCCCGCTCGGCCGATTTCCTGGCGAATGCGGCCGCCATGCGCAGCCTGGTCGAAGACCTGCGTGCCCAGCTGGACCAGATCGCCCTGGGCGGCGGCGAGGCGGCGCGTGCCAAGCACACGGCCCGGGGCAAGCTGCTGCCGCGCGAACGCGTGCAGATGCTGCTGGACCCCGGCACGCCTTTCCTGGAGCTGGCCCCGCTGGCCGCGCTGAACCTCTACAACAACGATGCCCCCGGCGCAGGGCTGATCGCCGGCATTGGCCGCGTCAGTGGCGTGGACTGCATGATCGTCTGCAACGACGCCACGGTGAAAGGCGGCACCTACTACCCCCTCACCGTGAAAAAGCACCTGCGCGCCCAGGAAGTGGCGCAGCAGAACCACCTGCCCTGCATCTACCTGGTGGACTCGGGCGGCGCCAACCTGCCCAACCAGGACGAGGTCTTTCCCGACCGCGACCACTTTGGCCGCATCTTCTTCAACCAGGCCAATATGAGCGCGCAGGGCATTGCCCAGATCGCCGTGGTGATGGGCAGCTGCACGGCGGGCGGCGCCTATGTGCCGGCCATGAGCGACGAGTCCATCATCGTCAAGAACCAGGGCACCATCTTTCTGGGTGGCCCGCCGCTGGTCAAGGCCGCCACGGGCGAAGTGGTCACCGCCGAAGACCTGGGCGGGGGCGATGTGCACACCCGCCTGTCGGGCGTGGCCGACCACCTGGCGCAAAACGATCTGCATGCCCTGCAGCTGGCACGCACCGCGGTGCGCAATTTGAATAAAAACAAGGCTCCAGGCCCCGCCGATACAGCGCCAGTAGCTCCTAAATTCGAAGCGCAAGAGCTGTACGGCGTGATTCCCACCGACACGCGCAAGCCCTTTGATGTGCGTGAAATCATTGCGCGCATCGTCGATGGCAGCGAATTCGACGAGTTCAAGGCCCGCTACGGCACCACCCTGGTCACCGGCTTCGCGCGCATCGAGGGCATGCCTGTGGGCATCATCGCCAACAACGGCATCCTGTTCAGCGAGTCGGCGCTCAAGGGGGCGCACTTCATCGAGCTGTGCTGCCAGCGCAAGATTCCGCTGGTCTTCCTGCAGAACATCACCGGCTTCATGGTGGGCCGCAAGTACGAAAACGAAGGCATTGCGCGCAACGGCGCCAAGATGGTCACGGCGGTGGCCACGGCCAGCGTGCCCAAGTTCACCATCATCATTGGCGGCAGTTTTGGCGCCGGCAACTACGGCATGTGCGGCCGGGCCTACAGCCCGCGTTTCCTGTGGATGTGGCCCAACGCGCGCATCAGCGTGATGGGCGGGGACCAGGCGGCCGGCGTGCTGGCCACCGTCAAGCGCGATGGCATCGAGGCCCGGGGCGGGGAGTGGAGCATGGAGGAAGAAGAAGCCTTCAAGACCCCGATCCGCCGCCAGTACGAGGAGCAGGGCCACCCCTATTTCGCCACGGCCCGCCTGTGGGACGACGGCGTGATCGACCCGGCCGACACCCGCCGCGTGCTGGCGCTGGGCCTGGCGGCCACGCGCAATGCGCCCATCGAAGACACCCGCTTCGGCCTGTTCCGCATGTGAGGGCCTGGCCATGACTGCTCTGTCGATTGTTTACCAAGGCCCCCGGGCCACCATCACCCTGACCCAGCCGGAGGTGCGCAACGCCTTCAGCGACGAGGTGATTGCCGAGATCACGGCTGCTTTCACCGAGGTCGGTGCCCGCGACGACGTGCGCGTGGTGGTGCTGGCCGCCGAGGGCCCGGCCTTCTGCGCCGGCGCCAACCTGAACTGGATGCGCCGCATGGCCGACTACACGCGCGCCGAGAACCTCGTCGATGCGGCCAAGCTCGCCGAGATGCTGCGCGTGATCTATGCATGCCCCAAGCCCACGGTGGCCCGGGTGCAGGGCGATGCGATTGCCGGCGGCATGGGCCTGGTCGCGGCCTGCGACATGGCCGTGGCCGTGGACACGGCGGGCTTTTGCCTGTCCGAGGTCAAGCTGGGGCTGATCCCCGCCACCATCAGCCCCTACGTGGTCCGTGCCATGGGGGCCCGCGCTGCGCACCGCTATTTCCTGACCGCCGAGCGCTTCGATGCCGCCGAAGCCCTGCGCATCGGTTTCGTCCATGCCGTGGTGGCCCCCGACGCGCTGGACGCCCAGGTCGACCAGCTCGCCAAGGCCCTGGCCAGTGCCAGCCCGCAGGCCGTGCGGGCCTGCAAGAAACTGGTGCTCGACGTGGCCGAGCGCGAAATCAACGCCGCCCTGATCGCCGCCACCGTGGAAGCCATTGCCGACATCCGTGCCAGCGACGAGGGCAAGGAAGGCGTGCAGTCCTTCCTGCAAAAACGCAAGCCGAACTGGCTGGTCTGACCCCCAAGGAAAAAAATGTTTAAAAAGATTCTGATCGCCAACCGCGGTGAAAACAGCTGCGCAGCGGCTGTTTCATCACATCGCATGGCACGCGCAGCGTGTGCAGGGGATTTCACCGCGGAGACCAACCATGTTTAAAAAAATCCTGATCGCCAACCGCGGTGAAATCGCTTGCCGCGTGGCCGCTACCGCCCGCCGCATGGGCGTGAAGACCGTGGCCGTGTACTCCGATGCCGATGCCCGTGCCAAGCATGTCGCCGTGTGCGACGAGGCGGTGCACATTGGCGGCAGCGCCCCCAAGGAAAGCTACCTGCGCTGGCAGTCCATCCTCGAGGCCGCCCGCGCCACGGGGGCCGAAGCCATCCACCCCGGTTACGGGTTCTTGAGCGAGAACGAAGAATTCGCCCAGGCCTGTGCCGACGCGGGCCTGGTCTTCATTGGTCCCCCCCCTTCGGCCATCAAGGACATGGGGCTCAAGGCCGAGTCCAAGCAGCTGATGGAAAAGGCCGGTGTACCCCTGGTGCCCGGCTACCACGGTGCCAACCAGGACCGCGCCCTGCTCCAGGCCGAGGCCGACCGCATTGGCTACCCGGTGCTCATCAAGGCCAGTGCCGGCGGGGGCGGCAAGGGCATGCGTGCGGTGGACAAGGCCGAAGACTTTGCCGCGGCGCTGGACTCGTGCCAGCGTGAGGCCATCAACAGCTTTGGCGACAGCGCGGTGCTGATCGAAAAATACGTGCAGCGCCCCCGCCACATCGAGATCCAGGTGTTTGGCGATACCCATGGCAACTGTGTCTACCTGTTCGAGCGCGATTGCTCGGTGCAGCGGCGCCACCAGAAGGTGCTCGAAGAGGCGCCGGCTCCCGGATTGAGCCCCGAGCTGCGCGCCCAGATGGGCCTGGCCGCCGTGGCGGCTGCGCGCGCCGTGAACTATGTGGGCGCCGGCACGGTGGAGTTCATCGTCGAGCAGCGCGAAGGCGGCAGCATGCAGTTCTTCTTCATGGAGATGAACACGCGCCTGCAGGTCGAACATCCCGTGACCGAGGCCATCACCGGCCAGGATCTGGTGGAGTGGCAGCTGCGCGTGGCGGCGGGCGAGCCCTTGCCGCTGTCGCAAGACCAGCTGCAGATCACCGGCCATGCCATCGAGGCCCGCATCTGCGCCGAGAACCCCGACAACCAATTCCTGCCCGCCACCGGCACCCTGAACGTGTACCGCAAGCCCGCCTGTACCAGCTTTGAGCGCGGCGTGGTGCGCATCGACGACGGTGTGCGCGAGGGCGACACCATCAGCCCGTTTTACGACTCCATGGTGGCCAAGCTCATCGTCCATGGCGACACGCGCGAACAGGCCCTGGCGCGGCTGGACGAGGCTTTGGCGCAGACGCACATCGTCGGCCTGGCGACCAATGTGCAGTTCCTGCGCCGGGTGGCGCGCACCGCGTCATTTGCCCAGGCGAACCTCGACACCGCGCTGATCCCGCGCGAGCAGGCCGTGCTGTTCCAGCAGGAGAGCGTGGGCCTGCCCCTGGCGGCGGCGGCGGCTGTGGCGCAAACGCTGCTGCGTGAACGCGCCAGCGCCGGCGTGGACCCTTTCAGCCACCGCGATGGCTTCCACACCCATGGCGTCACGCAGCGCCGCTTTGCGTTCGAGTTCGGTGGCGAGCCGGTGGCGGCCCGCCTGAGCTACGAGCGCGGCGGCAGCCTGCAGCTGGCGGTGGGTGAGGGCGCGGCCCAGGTGGCCGGGCCGCTGGTGTTCGAGGCCACGCCCCAGGGCATGGTGCTGCAGTTTGCCGGCCAGCGCACCCCCGCCACGGTCTATGCCCAGGGCGAGGTGGACCATGTCTTCACCCCGCGGGGTGCGACCCAGATCCTGGCCATCGACCTCCTGGCCCATGCGGGCGAGGCGGCGGCCGAAGGCGGGCGCCTCACGGCCCCGATGCCGGGCAAGGTGGTGTCGTTTGCCGTGCAGGCCGGCGATACGGTCAAGAAAGGCCAGGCCCTGGCGGTGATGGAGGCCATGAAGATGGAGCACACCATCGCCGCCCCGGCCGATGGCGTGGTGCAGGAGCTGCTGTATGCGCCCGGCGACCAGGTCACCGAAGGGTCCGAGCTGCTGAAGTTGTCCGCCGCGTGACCGGCGTGGCGCCCGGGAGGCGCTACGCTCGGGGCCATGAACATCACGATTTGTTGTACCGCCATGAAGCCCGAGCCCTGGCTCGCGGCCGTGCGTGCCGCCCTGCCCGGGGCGGATGTCCAGGTGTGGCAGCCGGGGGCTCCCCTGGCCGACTACGCCGTGGTCTGGGCGCCGCCCCAGGCCTTCATCGACGAGCAGACCGGCCTGCGCGCCTTGTTCAATCTCGGCGCAGGGGTCGATGCCTTGCTCAAGTTGCGCCTGCCCGCCGCGCTCAAGGTGGTGCGGCTCGACGATGCCGGCATGTCGGTGCAGATGGCCGAATATGTCTGCCATGCCGTGGTGCGGCATTTTCGGGACTTTGACGGCTATGCCGCCGACCAGCGCGAAGGGCGGTGGTCTTACCGCAAGACGCCGCAGCGCGCCGATTTTCCGGTGGGCATCCTGGGCCTGGGCGTGCTCGGGGAGCGCGTGGCCCAGGCCTTGCAGCTGTTCGAGTTTCCGGTGCAGGGCTGGAGCCGTTCGCCCAAGGCGATTCCGGGGGTGCGCGGCTTTGTCGGGTCGGCGCAGCTCCCTGACTTTCTGGCGGCCAGCCGGGTGCTGGTCAATTTGCTGCCACTCACGCCCGAAACCCAGGATCTGCTGAACCGGGACACCCTCTCGCGCCTGCAGCCGGGGGGCTATGTGATCAATGTGGCGCGCGGCCAGCACCTGGTCTAGGACGACCTGCTGGCGCTGATCGACAGCGGCCACCTGAGCGGGGCCACGCTGGATGTGTTCCGCACCGAGCCCCTGCCCGCAGACCATCCCTTTTGGCAGCACCCCCAGATCACGGTCACCCCCCACACCGCGGCGCGCACCCTGCGCGATGAAAGCGTGGCCCAGATCGTGCGCAAGGTGCAGGCGCTGGAGCGTGGTGAGCCGATCGCGGGGATGGTGGACCCCGCCCTGGGCTACTGAGGTCCGCGCCCCGGGCCGGGTTTGGGATGGCCGGGGCTCAATCGAGCGTCACGCCGGCGTCCTGGACCAGCTTGCCCAGGCGCTGGGCATCGGTCTTGATCAGGGCGCCGAAGTCTGCGGCCGTGCCCGCCACCACGGGGGTGCCTATTGCTTCCCACTTGGTGCGGAAGTCGGCTTCCTTGAAGATGGCGTTGACGGTGCTGTTGAGCTTGTCGATGGCCGCCTGGGGTGTGCCGGCGCGCACCGCAATGCCATGCCAGCCCGTGATCTGGTAGCCCGCGATGCCGGCCTCGGCCATGGTGGGCACGTTGGGCAGCACCTTGGCGCGCTCCCTGGAGGTGACGGCCAGGGGGATCAGCTTGCCGGCCTGGATGTGCGGCAGCGAGCTGCCGACGATGTCGAACATCAGGTTCACCTGGCCACCGATCAGGTCGTTGAGCGCGGGGCCGGCACCCCGGTAGGGAATATGCCCGAGCTGGGTGCCGGCCACGGTGTTGAACAGCTCGCCCGCCAGGTGCTGCGGCGTGCCGTTGCCGGCCGAGGCAAAGCTCAGCGGGGGCTTGCCGGTCTTGGCCAGCGCCAGGAACTCCGCCATGTTTTTCACGCCCAGCGAGGGATGCACTTCCAGCACCAGCGGGAAGGCCGAGATCTGCACCACGGGTGCCAGGTCGGTCAGCGGGTTGAAGGTCATGCTCTTGTAGAGCGAGGGGTTCACGGCCATGGGGCCGCTGGCGGCCAGCAGCAGGGTGTGCCCGTCGGCCGGGGCCTGCTTGGCCACTTCGCCACTGCCCAGATTGCCCCCGGCCCCGCCCTTGTTGTCCACGATCACCGTCACGCCCAGGCGCTTTTGCAGCTCGGGCTGCAGCATGCGCGCCATCAGGTCCGTGGGGCCGCCCGGGGGGTAGGGCACCACAAAGCGGATGGTCTTGCTCGGGAAGGGCGCGCTGGTTTGCGCCTGGGCCAGGCCGCCCAGCAGGCCTGTGGCCAGGGCTGTGGCGGCCAGGGTGGGCAGCATCCGTCGTTGTTGCATGGGGTGTCTCCTGGGGGCTGTCAAAAGCCGTTGTTGTGATCGAAAGGCAGGGTGGGGTGGTGAAAAGGCTCAGCGCCCGCCGAAGCGTTGCCGCACATCGTCGGCCGTGGCCAGCGGGCGGCCCAGGGCCTGGGCGGCTTCGACCGCCTGGCGCACCAGGGCCTGGTTGTCGGGGGCCGTGCTCCCGTCCTTGCACAGCAGGTTGTTTTCGAAACCGACCCGGGCATGGCCGCCAAAGGCCGTGGCGGCGGTGATGCAGGTGTTTTCCGTGGCGCCAAACGCGCACACGGCCCAGGGCTCATTGCCCTCGTGGGCGTTCAGGAAGGGCAGCAGGTCGCGGGGGCTGGAGCGCTGGCCGGCGCTGTAGCGGCCCAGCACGAACAGCAGGAACCAGGGCGCCTCGGGAACCACGCCGCGCGCGCGCAGGTCTTGCCAGCGGCGCAGGTCGGCGGTGTCGTACAGGATCACCTGGGTCATCACCTGCTCGCGGGCCAGGCCGGCGAAGAAGCGCTCCAGGCCGGCTTCGCCGATCTCGGGCTGGTCCACTTCGCGCAGGCCCACCGACACGGCCTCGGGCCGCAGGGCCTCGACCATCGCAATCTGCGCAGGGGCACGGTACACGCCGGCCGCTTCGCTGGTGATCTGCAGCACCATGGCCGGGCCCACGGCCTGGCGCACCACGCGCAAGGCCTCGCGGTAGCCCTCCACGTCCAGGCTGTGCCGGCCCTGGGCATCGCGGAGGTGCATGTGCAGCATGGCCGCGCCGGCTTCGTTGCAGGCCTTGGCGGTGGCCGCCAGCGTTTCGGGCGTGATGGGCACGGCCGGGTGGTCGGCCGGCTGTTTGTAGGCCCCGTTGGGGGCCACGGTGACGATCAGCGGATCGGTCCACTGCGACGAGGCGGTCGTATGGGGCGCGGCGAGAGGGTTCATGGCGTTTCCTGGGGGCTGCCGGGGAGGGGTGGGAGTTCGCTGGCCAGCAGGGCCAGGCCTTTGCGCAGCAGGGTGTCATAGCGCAGGCGTTCGGCCTGCTGGGTGGCTTCGGTCCACTCGAAAAAGCCCTTGCCGGTCTTCATGCCCAGGTCGCCGCGGGCCACGCGCTCGCGCAGCGCCTGCGCCGGGGTGTCGGTGTTGGACAGCGTGGGGTACATGGTGGCGGCGGCCGCCGTGTGGATTTCGATGCCCGCGTGGTCGCGCTGCAGCACCGGCCCGGCCGCCAGAAAACGGAAACCGAAGCCAAAGCGCACGGCGGCGTCCACGTCTTCGGGCGAGGCAATGCCTTCGTCGATGAGGGCAAACGCCTCGCGCGACAGGGCGTGCTGCATGCGGTTGGCCAGAAAGCCGGGCTTGTCCTTCTTGACCAGCACCGGCACGCTGCCGCAGCCGCGCATCAGGCCGCACAGCCATTCGGCCCGCGCCGGATCGCTGTGGGGGCCCAGCACCACCTCGACCAGCGGCACCAGGTG
>JAQUDN010000231.1 GCA_028685665.1 Burkholderiaceae bacterium
CCGATCTGGACAAGGGTTTCTGCCGCACCGGCCGCCGCGCTCAGGGCGCATGCCCTGGCACGGGAATCTCGGGGGTGCGCGCGGCCAGGAAGGTGACCACGCTGCTGAGGGTGGCCATGGCGCAGCAGAAGACGACCAGGGCGCGGTCCAGGCCCAGGTGGTCCGAGAGCCAGCCCACGGCCAGGATGGGCACGATGGTGCCCAGGTAGCCCACGATCAGGTAGGAGGCGAGCAGGCCCGCGCGGGCCTCGGGGCGGGTGAGTTTGCCGACCACGCCCATCCCCGCCACGTTCGCCAGGCCGTGGCCCAGGGCGGTGACGAGCACGCTGGCCGCGAACAGCGGGGCGGCATGGCTGTAGGTGGTCCAGACCAGCAGCAGGTTGCAGCTGGCCAGGGCCACGCCGCTGACCACCACCACCTGCCGGGTGCGGTACTTGCGGGCCAGGAACTGGAAGGCCGAGGACAGGAACAGGATCAGGGCAATCGACAGCCCGCTGACCGCAGGGCCGTGCCAGGGCAGCAGTTCCTGCATGAAGCTGGGCGCCAGGGAGGCATACAGGCTGAACATGCCGAAGGCACTGAACGCCCCCAGGCTGGCCAGCCAGAAAGGCCGGCGCCGGTCTGGCGGCGGCAGGGTGATGCGGGGCAGCCACCGGGCCAGGGCTGCCCAGCCCGGGGGGCGGGCGGTGGCCCGGGCCGCGGGGGCCACCGGGGGCATCTGCGGCAAGCGGAACAGGGCATAGATCGAAAGCAGGCCCAGCGCCAGGGTGGGCAGGTAGGTGCTCAGCAAGGGGCGGGGCGCCCATTGCGCCATCAGGCCCCCGGCCAGCGGCCCCAGGCCAAAGCCCAGCGTCATGACCACGCTGGTCAGCGCGGCCGTTTTTTGGGCATCGCCGCCGCGGCGCAGTTGCACCAGCCCGACCGAGGCCGAGGTGGTGATCATCCCCGAGGCCAGGCCAATGGCGGCGCGCGCCACCATGAACGAGGGCACGTTCCAGGCGATGGCCGAGAGCAGCACGCCCAGGGTCACCAGGCCCAAGCCCGCGCGCAAGATCGGCAAGAAGCCGAAGCGTTCGCTCAGCCGGGCCAGAAACAGCAGGCTGGCCAGCGCCCCGAACATATAGACGACAAAGATATGGGTGATGTCGCTCGGCTTCAGGCCCCAGGCCGCCTGGTAGAGCGGGTACAGCGGGCTGGCCAGGGCGGTGCCCATGACGCCGACGCACATCGAGAAGGAAATCCAGAAGACAGGGGGCCAGTTGCGCTGCATCGAAAGAACGGCGCGCTGGAGGGGAGGGCGGCACCGTGGTGGGGCGGGAAGGAGGCGGCCATCCTACCCTGCCGGGCCGCAGCAGCCCCCCCAGGCCGTGGCCGTGGCCTGGGGGCGGTTTGTCAGGCGGCTTGGGACAGGGGCGTGGCGTAGCGGCTGGCCGGGCGTTCCAGGCCCAGGTTCTCGCGCAGGGTGGTGCCTTCGTAGGCGGTGCGGAACAGGCCGCGCTTTTGCAGCTCGGGCACCACCAGATCGACGAATTCGTCCAGCGACTGCGGCAGCACCGGGGGCATGACGTTGAAGCCGTCGGCCGCGCCGTTCTCGAACCATTCCTGCATGCGGTCGGCAATGGTTGCGGGCGTGCCGATGACGACCCAGTGGCCGCGCGCGCCGCCCAGGTACTCGTAGAGCTGGCGCACGGTGAAGTTCTCGCGCTGGGCCAGCTCCAGCACCACATGGGCGCGGCTGTTCACGCCCTGGGGGAAGGCGGGGTAGTAGGGCGGGGGCGCGTCCAGGTCCCAGCGGCCCAGGTCTTCGCCGCGCCAGTAGGGGGCCAGGATGTCCAGGCCCACCGAGGGATGGATCAAGGCCTGCAGTTCGGCCCATTTGGCCTGGGCT
Organism: Burkholderiaceae bacterium; assembly: GCA_028685665.1. Classification (GTDB taxonomy): domain Bacteria; phylum Pseudomonadota; class Gammaproteobacteria; order Burkholderiales; family Burkholderiaceae_C; genus JAQUDN01. The sequence goes on from JAQUDN010000231.1 coordinate 1,889, forward strand.
TCTGCCTCGGTGCGGCCGATCACCGGCGAGATGCCGGGCAGCACCAGCAGTTCTTCGGGGCGGCGGCCGTACTTGGCCATACGGCCTTTGACGTCCTGGTAGAAGGCCTGGGCTTCGGCCAGGCTGGTCCAGGCGGTGAAGATGGCCTCGGCCGTGGCGGCGGCCAGCTCCTTGCCGTCCTCGGACGAGCCGGCCTGCACGATCACCGGATGGCCCTGGGGCGAGCGGCCGATGTTCAGCGGGCCCTTGACCTTCAGGTGCTTGCCCACGTGGTTCAGGGTGTGCAGCTTGTCTGGGTCAAAGTACACGCCCGAGGCCTTGTCGCGGAGGAAGGCGTCGTCGTCGAAGCTGTCCCACAGGCCCTTCACCACGTCCACGAATTCGTGGGACTTTTCATAGCGGACGGAGGGCTCGGGGTGGGCCTCAAAGCCGAAATTGCCATACACCGCCTCGGCGCTGGTGGTCACCACGTTCCAGGCGGCGCGGCCCTTGCTGAGGTGGTCGAGCGAGGCAAACTTGCGCGCCAGCAGGTAGGGGTCTTCGTAGGTGGTGGAGGCGGTGGCCACAAAGCCGATGTGCTGGGTGACGGTCGAGAGTGCGGCCCACAGCGTGACGGGCTCGAAGTAGGACACCCGGCCCTGGCGGCTGAACGACTCCTCGCCGCCCTGGTAGCCGATGCCGGGCGAGTCCGCGACGAAGACCTGGTCGAACAGGCCGCGCTCGGCGGTCTGGGCCAGGCGGATGTAGTGGTCGATGTGGGTGCCCGCATCGCTTTGCGATCCGGGATGGCGCCAGGCCGCGATGTGGTGGCCCGTGGCCATCAGGAAGGCGCCAAGGCGCAATTGGCGTTCTGCCATGGGGGTTCTCCTGCCGGTGGGGCTTAAAACGTCTGCTCGGTGGTGATGGTGATGCGGTGCAGCTTGCGGTGCTGCGGGAAGTAGTCGCCCACCGCGTAGTGCTGGGTCGAGCGGTTGTCCCACACCGCCAGCGTGCCTTCCTGCCAGCGCAGGCGGGCCTGGACTTCGGGCACCTTGGGCAGGTCGAACAGCTGGGTCAGCAGGGCATCGCTCTGCGCGCGTGGCAGGCCTTTGATGTGGCTGGTGAAGGTGCTGTTGACGTAGAGGATCTTCTTGCCGGTGACGGGGTGGGTGCGCACCACGGGGTGCTCGACGGGCGGGTATTTGGCGCGGGCTTCGCGCAGTTCTTCGCCGCTGGCGTCCTTGCGCAGCAGGTACTCGGTCCAGCCGCTGATTTCCCAGGTGTGCACGGCCGTGAGCGTTTCGAGGTAGGCCTGGAAATCGGCCGGCAGCCGCGCATAGGCTGCGGTCAGGCTGGCCCAGAGGGTGTCGCCGCCGTGGGCCGGCACCACCTGCGCATACAGGCTGGTGCCCAGGGGCGGTTGTTCACGCCAGGTGATGTCGGCATGCCAGTTGCTGGCCGAATAGCGGCGCTCGGGGGTGCTCTCGACGATTTCGATTTCCGGGTGGCTTGCCAGGCGCGGGAAGAAGGCCTTGACTTCCGCCACGTCCCCGAAGGCGCGGGTGAAGGCGATCTGCTGTTCGGGCGTGATGTGCTGGTCGCGCAAAAACAGGACTTCGTGGCGGGCCAGGGCCTGGCGCAGCTCTTCCTGGGCCTGGGCATCGAGCGGCTCGCGCAGATCCAGGCCATGGACCACGGCCCCGATGGTCGGGGTGTAAGGCTCGACCCCGAAACGGGTGTAGGGCTGGGCCAGGTCGTTGAGTTGGGACATGCGGAGGCTCCTGGAGGACGGTCGGTCAGTGAAGGGGGTTTTCACTGTAGGCAGGCCCTGTTCCGGTGCGAACGAAGCAATCGGCATATCCATAGTTGGAAAAATGCGGCTTTGTTTATCTGTTTTTATTCCTTATTGAAATCATTCAGGCTTCTTAAATTCCGTTGGGTTATTTGTAAAACGATCTCAAGGAGCTTGCAATGAAACAGGGGAAACACATCGGGGCGTCGGCGCGTGCGCTGCTTCTGGGGGGCCTGCTGGGCCTGGTGAGCGGGCTGGGCCCGGCCGCCGAGCCCTTGAAGGTCATCCGGATTGGCGTAGCGACCGGGGGGGTGGGCAGCGATCCGGTGCGCCACGGCGGCACGATCACCGCGCTGGCCTACACCGAGGGGGCGGTCGAGCAGGAGTT
>JAQUDN010000232.1 GCA_028685665.1 Burkholderiaceae bacterium
GGCAGGGGCTGTGCGGACGCCACCTCTTGCGCCAGCCACAGCAGGCAGGCGAGTGCCCCGGGTGTGCGGTGGCCGGTGCCGGGCACTGCGCAGGCGGTCCGGGCGGGCCCGGGCTCAGCGCACCAGCAGGGCATTGATGGCTTGCAGATCGTCCTGGCTCAGCGTGCCTGCCGCTTGCCGCAGCTTGAGCGTGCCCAGCAGCACGTTGTAGCGGGCCTGGGCCAGGTCGCGCTTGGTCTGGAACAGCTGGCTCTGGGCGTTGAGCACGTCGATATTGATGCGCACGCCCACCTGGTAGCCGAGCTTGTTGGCGTCCAGGGCGCTCTGGCTGGAGGCCTCGGCGGCTTCGAGGGCCTTGACCTGGCCTTCGCCCGACTGCACGCCAAAGAAGGCGGCGCGCGTGGCCTGGGCCACGGTCCGGCGCGCGGTGTCCAGGTCGGCCTGGGCCTTGTCTTCGAGCACCAGGGTTTCCTTGACGCGGTTTTGCACCGCGTAGCCGGCAAACAGCGGCAGGTTCAGTGCCACGCCCACGCTGGCGGCGTTGCTGCGCGTGTTCAGGTTGGGGGTGATCACCGTCCCGAAGGGGCTGCGGGTGATGTTGTAGCCCGCCTGCAGGTCCACCGTGGGCAGGTGGCCGGTCTGGGCTTTGCGGGTTTCCATCCGTGCGATGTCCAGGGCGATCTGCGCCTGGCGCACGCCGGCCTGCTGGTCCTGCGCGGTCTGCACCCAGGTGGCCACGTTGTCGGGCTGCACGCTGGGCAAGGCCACGGGCAGGCCGAGCGCCTGGGGTTGTGTGCCGGTCTGGCCCACGGTTTGGTCGAGCGCCAGCTTTTTCACGCGCAGGTCGTTTTCGGCGGCGATTTCCTGGGCGATCACGAGGTCGTAGCGGGCCTGGGCTTCGCGGGTGTCGGTGATGGTGGAGGTGCCGACTTCAAAGTTGCGCTTGGCGGCGGCCAGTTGCTCGGAGACAGCGGCTTTTTGCGCCCGCACGAAGGCCAGGGTGTCCTGGGCGGCCAGCACGTCGAAATAGGCCTGGCTCACGCGCACCAGCAGGTCCTGGTGCGCCTGGTCGTACTGGGCCTGGGCAATGTCGATGGCCCGCTGGCTCTGGTCGAGGTTGATGCGGTTGGCCGGGCGGTACAGCGGCTGGGTGGCGTTGACGCCCACCGTCTGGCTGGTGGTGTTGCGCACCGCCGCCGGGCGCGAGATGTCGGTGTTGGTGCGCGTGACCCCCGAAGACAGCGCAGCGCTGGGCAGGAGCCCGGCGCGTGCCTGGTCGGCCCGCAGCGCTGCGGCGTCGCGCTGCGCCTTGGCGGATTGCAAGGCCGAGTCGTACTGGCGGGCGGCTTCGACCAGGTCCAGCAGGCTCTGGGCCTGGGCAGGCGCGCAAAGGGCGGCGCCCAGCGCCAGGGAGAGGGGAAGAAGCCGGAACAGGTGCATGAAGGTCTTTCGCAGGGGAGGCGGTGCGTCGAAAAGGCGGTCTGGGGAATCTCAGTAGCGGGGCACGCTGGGGTCGCGTTCCAGCGACCAGGCCTCGATGCCCCCGGAGAGGTTCACCACCTGGGCAAAGCCGTGGTGCTGCAGGAAGGCCGCCACGCGCAGGCTGCGCGCGCCGTGGTGGCACAGGCAGGCCGTGGGCCGCTCGGGGTCGAGTTCCGCCAGGCGCCCCGACAACTCGCCCATCGGAATGGCCACCAGCTCAAAGCCTTCTGCGCGCACGCTGGCGGTCTGCAGTTCCCAGGGTTCGCGCACATCCAGCACCAGGGGCGGGTGGTCGGCAGGGGCGCCAGCGAGCCAGTCGTTCAACTGGGCGGGGTGAATATGCGCAATCATGGAAGGTTCCTGGTCCTTAGAAGCTGAAGCGGGACGGCTCGGCAAAGTGCGCCAGGCGCGGGGCGATGGTGTCCCAGGGCTGGGTGGTCTCGAACTGCGCGCCGGTGCGGCGCACCAGGGTGAAGCGCATCATGGGCTCGTGCCCGACGATGGCGGCCAGGCGGCCCCCGTCGCGCAGCTGGTCGAGCAGGCTTTGCGGAATGCTGGCCACCGAGCCGCTGAGCACGATGACATCGAACGGTCCCTCGGACACGGCCTCGCGGGCGCCATCGCCTTCGCGGACTTCGACGTTGGTGATGCCGGCGCGCTGCAGATTCCTGCGGGCCAGGTCGGCCAGGGCCGGCTCGATTTCCAGGGAGACCACGCGGTTGGCGCGGTGGGCCAGCAGGGCGGCCATATAGCCCGAACCCGTCCCGATTTCGAGCACCCGGTCGGTGGGCTGGATCTGCACGTCCTGCAGCATGCGGGCCTCGACCCGGGGCGGCAGCATGCAGTGGCCCAGGCGCAGGGCTTCTTCGGGGGCGCCCTGCAGGGGCAGTTCCATGTCCATGAAGGCCATGCTGCGCAGGGCCGGGGGCACAAATTCTTCACGGCGCACCGTGTTCAGCAGGTCCAGCACGTCGGCGTCGAGCACATTCCAGGGGCGGATTTGCTGCTCGATCATGTTGTAGCGGGCCTGCTCGACAGGATCGCTGGTGTTGGCGGACGTGTTCAGGGGCATGTTCATGGAATAACTCCGGGGAGGGCGGTCAGGTCAAACGCTGGATTTTAGGGGCGCGGCCGGGGCTTCCTGGCCACGCAGACGGCGAAAGGCCCAGCGTGCGAGGTCGTCCATATAGCAATACACCACGGGAACGACCACCAGGGTGAGCAGCGAGGAGGTGATCACCCCGCCGATCACGGCCTGGCCCATGGGCGCGCGCTGCTCGGACCCCTCCGAAAGCGCAAAGGCCAGCGGCACCATGCCGAAGATCATGGCCAGCGTGGTCATCAGAATCGGCCGCAGGCGCACGCGCGCGGCCAGCAGCAGGGCCTCGGTGCGGGGCAGGCCGGGCACGGTGTCGCCGGCCTCGTTGAGGTGGTCTTCGCGGGCCCGGATGGCAAAGTCCACCAGCAGGATGGCGTTCTTGGTGACCAGGCCCATCAGCATCACCACGCCGATGATGGAAAACATCGACAGCGCCGAGCGGAACATCAGCAGCGCCAGCACCACGCCGATCAGCGTCAGGGGCAGCGAGGTCATCAGCGCCAGCGGCTGCAAAAAGCTCTTGAACTGGCTGGCCAGGATCATGTAGATGAACACGATGGCCAGGACCAGGGCCGAGATGGCGTAGCCGAAGGACTCGGCCATGCTCTTGGTGGAGCCGCCAAACTGGTAGCGGTAGCCCGGCGGAAAAGCGATGCTGTCCAGCACCTTCTTCACATCGCCCGAGACCTCGCCGGCCGAGCGCTGGTACACATTGGCATTGAGGGCCACTTCGCGCGTCAGGTCGCGCCGGTTGATCTGGTTGGCGCCCGTGGACGCCCGCACCTGGGCCACCTGGTGGAGGCGCACGGTGCGCGTGCTGCCATCGGCCGCGGTGAGGGCAAAGGGCAGGCGCTCCAGGTCCTCGGGCTGGGTGCGCACCTCGGGGGCCAGGCGCACGTTGACGTCGTAGGTCTGGTCGTCGGGGGAGCGCCAGTTGCCCACGGTGCTGCCGGCGACCAGGGTGCGCAGCTGGGCGCCCAGGCTGGCCACGTTCAGGCCCAGGTCGGAGGCCGCATCGCGGTGGATGTCGAGGGCGATCACGGGCTTGTCGGCCTTGACGCTGGTGTCCAGGTCCACCAGGCCGGGAATGCCGCGGAGCTGCGCGCTGACCTGGCGGGACAGGCGCTCCAGCTCTTTCAGGTCCGGGCCCTGCAGCGAGAACTCGATCTGCTTTTGCCCGCCCACCGGGTCGAGCAGGCCGACATGGGTGACGGTGATGCCCGGCACCTGCTGCAGGCGTTCGCGCAGCTGCTGCGACAAGGCATCGACGCTGCGCTCGCGGTCCTTGCGGTCCACCAGGCGCACATAGAGGCTGGCGTACATCTTGCCCTGCGCCGTGCCGGTGTTGAGCGTGGCCAGGGTGTAGCGCACTTCAGGGAATTCGCGCACGATGGCCTCCACTTGGCGGGCTTTGGCCTCGGTGGTTTCCAGCGACGAACCGGCTGGGGTGTGGAAGGTGAGCG
>JAQUDN010000233.1 GCA_028685665.1 Burkholderiaceae bacterium
TTTGCCCCCTTCCTGGAGCTGACCAAGGCCTGCGAAAGTGGCGAAGAAATCGCCTTTGCCCAGGCCGCCGAGGCCCTGCAACTGTCCAACCGGCAGGTGAACTGGGCGCACCTGCAGGCCCTGGCCTGGGCCGACCACCTGGAAGCGTGAAGCGCCCCCCGAGGGTCTGTCGCGGCCTCGCGGCAGGCGCTCAGTGTGCCGTGATGGCTGCGGCGCGGATGATGCGCAGGTGGTTCTCGGACTCCTGCGCGATCTGGCGGGCAAAGTCGGCCGCCTTGCCGCCCGTGGGCACGTTGTCGGTGGCGTCCAGCTTGCTGCGGAGGTCCGGGGCCGCCAGGGCCTGGTTGATTTCGCTGTTCAGCCGCTCCAGCACGGACGCCGGGGTTTTGGCGGGGGCATAGATTCCAAACAGGGACGACACGTTCGCCGCCGGAAAACCCAGTTCGGCCAACGTGGGCACCTCGGGCAGGCTGTCGATGCGGGCCGGCGCCCCCACCGCCAGCGGACGCAGCCTGCCGGCCTGGATGTGCTGCAGCACGGCCGCCCCGGCGTTGGTGGACAGGACCTCGAACTGCCCGCCCAGGGCATCGTTCATCTGCTGCCCTCCGCCCTTGTAGGGAATGTGGGTCACCTGCACCCGGCTGGCCGCCTGGATCTGCTCCAGCATGATGTGCCCCAGCGAGGCCTGGCCCGACGTGGCCCAGCGCACCGCGCCGGGCTGGCGGCGGGCCAGGGCCAGCAGATCGCGAAAATCACGCACCTTGCTGGCGGGCGTGGCCAGGAGCAGCACCGGCGAGTACATGACACTGACCACGGGCGCGATGTCCTTGAAGGGATCGAAGGGCGATGTGCCCAGGTGCGGATTCAGCGCCAAGGGGCTGATCGCCGCAAAGCCCAGGGTGTGGCCGTCTGGGGCGGCCTTGGCCACGGCGTCCACCCCCAGGCTGCCACTGGCGCCGGCCTTGTTTTCAATGAGCACGGGGGTGGCCAGTTGCACCGCCAGCTTGTCGGCCAGGGCCCGGGCCACGGTGTCGCTGACGCCCCCGGCCGGGTAGGCCACCACAAGGCGCACGGGCTTGGTGGGCCAGGCCGGACCACCGGCCTGGGCCCAGGCCTGCGAGGCCCCCAAGGACAGGCCCAGGGCCATCAGGGAACAGCGGCGCAGCGCGCGCTTCAAAGACATCGGCATTCAAAATCCTGACACAAAGACGCGGGTGGCCCCGCACGGCCCAAGGGGCCCAGAGGGCGACCGGGGGCGCATGCAGGCCGGCCGCCAGGGGAAACAAGGCCCTCGAAGGTCAGTCGAGGCGCAGCTTTTGCTGGTCCACGACCTTTTTGTAGATGTCGAACTCGGCCTGGATCTGGGCCGCGAACTGCTCGGGGGTGTTGCCCACCACCTGAGCGCCGGTGTCTTCAATGCGCTTGCGCACGGCCGGGTCTTCCAGGGCCTTGCGCACCGCGGCGTTGATCTTGTCCACGATGTCCCTGGGCAGGCCCTTGGGCCCGACGATGCCGTAATAGGCCATGCGGTTGACGGGCTCCAGGCCCAGCTCCTTGAACGTGGGCACATGGGGCAGGGCTGCGACGCGCTGGGACGAGGCCACCACGATGGGCACCAGGCGGTTCTCGCGGATGAAGGGCAAGGCGGAAGGCAGGTTGTCAAAAATGATGGGCACCTGGCCAGCCACCGTGTCGTTCAGCGCAGGCCCAGCCCCCCGGTAGGGAATGTGCGTGATGAACGTGCCGCTGAGGTTCTTGTACAGCTCGGTCTGCAGATGCCCGATACCGCCGGTGCCCGAAGAAGCGTAGGAATACTTGCCGGGCGAGCGCTTGAGTTCGGCGACAAAGGCCTTGTAGTCCTTGGCGGGAAAGCTGGGGTGTACCGCAATGATGTTCGGCGTTGCCGCAATGTTGATGATGGGGGTGAAATCCGTCTGCGCGTTGTAGGGAATCTTGGGGTTGATCGCCGGGTTGGCGGCCGTGGTGGACACGGTGGCAATGCCCAGGCTGTAGCCATCGGGCGCGGCGCGGGCGGTTTCGCTGGCCCCCACCACGCCGCCCCCGCCGGCCTTGTTCTCGACAACCACGCTCTGCCCCAGGGCCCGGCCCAGGGGATCGGCAATCACGCGGGCCAGGATGTCGGTGGTGCCCCCCGGCGCAAAAGGGACTTGCAGTTTGATGACTTTGGTGGGATAGGCCTGGGCCGCAGCCGACCCTGCGGCAGCGATCAGCATCCAAGACAGGCAATGGCGACGGTACATAACAAGTCCTTGTAAAAGTCGATGGGAAAGCCCCTCCCCTGGCAAGGTGTGCGCCGCCTTCGGACCGGGCAAACGGTGTCCTGCGGATGACAAACCGGGGGCAGGCTTTGGGGTATTCTGAGACCAGTGAACTACGCACAGCTTCTTTTTCCGGATTTTTCCCTGATTCTTTGCGGCTATCTCCTGTGCCGCTTCAGTCCTCTAGACCGCTCGGTCTGGCAGCCGGTGGAAAGCCTGGTGTACTACCTGCTCTTCCCGGTGCTGCTGTTCCAGTCCATCGTCAAAAGCCCCATCGATGTCGGCGCCACCTCCAGCTTCATGGCGGCGGGCGTGCTGATGGGCCTGGTCGGGATCGCCCTGGCGTACAGCCTGCCCCGCCTGCCCTGGCTGGGGCCGCACCTGGAGCGGCGCGACCATGCGGCCAGCGCCCAGGTCGGCTTTCGTTTCAACTCCTTCATCGGCCTGGCCATTGCCGAGCGGCTGGCCGGTGGGCCAGGCCTGCTGCTGATGGCCGTGCTGATCGGCGTGTGTGTGCCGCTGTTCAATATGGCCGCCGTCTGGCCCATGGCCCGGCATGGCGAGCGCGGTTTTCTGCGCGAGCTGGTGCGCAACCCGCTGATCGTGGCCACGGCCTCGGGGCTGGTGGCCAACCTGCTGGGGTTTCAGATTCCGGCCTGGATCGAGCCCACCGTGAGCCGCATCAGCGCGGCCTCGCTGGCCCTGGGCCTGATGGCGGCCGGCGCGGGCATGCAGTTCGGGCTGATGGCGCGCAGCAAGGTGCTGAGCGCGGCCGTGCTCTCGATCCGCCACCTGGTCCAGCCCCTGGTGGCTGCGCTGATGGCCTGGCTGTGGCAGCTGGATGCGACACAGACCACCATCCTGCTGGCTTTTTCTGCACTGCCCACGGCCTCGACCTGCTATGTCCTGGCCGCCCGCATGGGCTACAACGGCCCGTATGTGGCGGGCCTGGTCACGCTCTCGACGCTGCTGGGCGTGCTGAGCCTGCCCTTCGCGCTGGCGGTTTTGCGCTGAACCGGGGCCGAGAACTCCTGTTGAGATAGCAACCAGCGCTTATCGGGCGGGGCCTGGAGCCTGTTTTGCTTAAAAAGAACCCAAAGCCCAGGCCACATGTTCGCGCACCAGGGCACTCGGGTCGTCGGCACGCTGCAGCAGGGCCGATCGCAAGGCCCCGTCCCCGGTCGCGCGCAGGGCGTTGCCCAGGGCCACGGCGAGGTTGCGCAACCAGCGTTCGTGGCCGATGCGGCGGATCGGGCTGCCCTCGGTGAGGGCGAGAAAAGTGGCTTCGTCCCAGGCCCACAGATGCACCAGTTGCGGGCTCGACAGGCCGGCGCGCTCGTCAAAATCCGGCAGGCGGCTGACCTGGGCGAACTTGTTCCAGGGGCAGGCCAGCTGGCAATCGTCACAGCCGTAGATGCGGTTGCCGATCAAGGGGCGCAAGTCGAGCGGAATCGGCCCGGCGTGCTCGATGGTCAGGTAAGAGATGCAGCGGCGGGCATCCAGGCGGTGGGGCGCGACGATGGCCTGGGTCGGGCACAGGTCGATGCAGGCGCTGCAGCGGCCGCAATGCCCGCTGGCCGGGGCCGTCTCCGGCAAGGCCAGGTCCACATAGATTTCGCCCAGAAAGAACATCGAGCCGGCCTCGCGGTTCAGCACCAGCGTGTGCTTGCCGCGCCAGCCCTGGCCGCTGCGCGTGGCCAGCTCGGCCTCCAGCACCGGCGCCGAGTCGGTGAACACCCGGTGCCCG
>JAQUDN010000064.1 GCA_028685665.1 Burkholderiaceae bacterium
GCAATCCCCAAAATCGTTCCCATCCGCCTCGGGGTGACGCCCGGGGACCTTGGTTTGGCCTGTACCGGCCTCTGACCCGGAAATTTGCATGATCCGAGACCCTGAAACCTTTGAAGCGCTGCTCGATTCCGTGCGCCGCTTTGTGCGCGAGCGCCTGGTGCCCGCCGAAAACGAAGTCGCCGAGACCGACGAGATCCCGCCCGCCATCGTGCAGGAGATGCGCGAGATGGGCCTGTTCGGCCTGACCATCCCCGAGGCCTACGGCGGCCTGGAACTGACGATGGAAGAAGAGGTGCGCCTGCTGTTCGAGCTGTGCAAGACCTCGCCCGCCTTCCGCTCGGTGATCGGCACCACGGTGGGCATCGGCTCCCAGGGCATCCTGATGGATGGCACCGAGGAACAAAAAGCCCAGTACCTGCCGCGGCTGGCCACGGGCGAGCTGTCTGCCTCGTTTGCGCTGACCGAGCCCGATGCCGGTTCGGACGCCGCCTCGCTGCGCACCACGGCCTTGCGCGAGGGCGACCATTACGTGGTCAATGGCACCAAGCGCTACATCACCAACGCGCCGCATTCCAAGATCTTCACGCTGATGGCGCGCACCGACCCCAGCAACAAGGGCGCGGGCGGGGTGTCGGCCTTCATCGTCGACGCGAATTCGCCCGGCATCAGCCTGGGCAAGATCGACAAGAAGATGGGGCAGAAGGGCGCCCACACCTGCGACGTGATCTTCGACAACGTGCGCGTGCCGGCCGAGAACCTGATCGGCGGCAAGGAAGGCCAGGGCTTCAAGACCGCCATGAAGGTGCTGGACAAGGGCCGCATCCACGTCGCCGCCGTCTGCGTGGGCGTGGCCCAGCGCATGCTGGACGATGCACTGCGCTATGCCGTCGAGCGCAAGCAGTTCGGCCAGGCGATTGGCGAGTTCCAGCTGGTCCAGGCCCTGCTGGCCGACAGCAAGGCCGAGCTGTACGCCGCCGAGTGCATGGTGCTGGACGCCGCCCGCCGGCGCGACGACGGCCTGAACGTGACCCTGGAGGCCTCCTGCGCCAAGATGTTCGCCTCCGAGGCCTGCGGCCGCGTGGCCGACCGGGCGGTGCAGGTCTTTGGCGGCGCGGGCTACCTGGCCGAGTACGGCATCGAGCGCTTCTACCGCGACGTGCGCCTGTTCCGCCTGTACGAGGGCACCACCCAGATCCAGCAACTCATCATTGGCCGCGCCCTGGTCAAGCAGGCGCGCGGCTGAGCGCACGGCCGCAGGGCCGGTGGCTGATTTTTTCGACGAGCCAGGGCCAGGGGGGCATAGAAACCCCCACCCCATTCCACCCTTCAGGAGACAACACCATGGTTCGATTTCTTTCCCGCCGTGCTGCTCTGGCGGCTGCGGCCGCGGCCCTCTGGGGGCTGGCATCCGCAGCCTCCCAGGCGCAGGCGCCGGCTTCCAGCGCTTTTCCCAAGCAGACCATCAAGGTGGTCGTGCCCTATCCGGCCGGCGGGGCCACCGACATCCTGGCGCGCCTGTTCAGCCAGAAGCTGCAGGAGGCCTGGGGCGTGTCGGTGCTGGTGGAGAACCGGCCCGGCGTGGGCGGCACCATCGGCAACAACGCGGTGGCCAAGGCCGCGCCGGACGGCCACACGGTGCTGATGGCGATCACCGCGCTGATCCAGCAGCCCCCGCTGATGACCTTGCCCTACGACCCGCTGAAGGACTTTGCCCCGGTCTCGCTGGTGGCTAAGGTCGGCAGCTACGTGGTGGTGCCGCAGAACTCGCCCGCGCAGAGCCTGAAAGACCTGGTGGCCCTGGTCAAAGCCAACCCGGGCAAATACAGCTATGGCAGCTATGGCGCGGGCACGTCCTCGCATTTCCAGGGGGCCTTGCTGAACCTGCAGGCGGGGTTGGACATGGTCCATGTGCCTTTTCAGGGCGCTGCACCGCTGATCACCAACCTGGTGGGCGGGCAGCTGCAGGCGGCTTTCGTGGACAGCGCCTCGGGCCGCGCCCACCTCAAGTCCTTCCGTCCCCTGGCCGTGACGGGCACCCAGCGTATGGCCGCGCTGCCCGACGTGCCCACCTTCCAGGAGCTGGGCTACCACTCCTTCGACCCCTATGGCTGGTTCGGCCTGCTGCTGCCGGCGGGCACCCCCGAGGCCATCGTGGCCAGGTACGCCGAGGAAGTGAACCGCATCCTGCGCCTGCCCGATGTGCTCGCCAAGCTGGAGAGCATGGGCATGGTGCCGGGCGGTGGCAAGCCCGAAGACTTCGCCCAGACCCTGCGCACCGATGCCGGTATTTACGCCCGGATCATCAAGGACGCGAACATCAAGCTGACCCAATGAATCCCGTCCTTTCGAGGGGCAACGCCAGGAGCGCGCCATGTACCTGACCCAGTGCGTGCACAAAGGCGTGCGCCAATGCCCGCAGGCGGTGGCCGTGGTGGGCCAGGGCCTGCGTTGGACCTTTGCCCAGTTCCAGGACCGGGTGGCCCGCCTGGCGGGCGCCCTGCAGGGCCTGGGCATGCAGGCGGGCGACCGCGTGGGCATGCTGGCGCAGAACGGGGTGCGCTCGGTCGAGTTCTTCCAGGGCACCTGGTGGGGCGGCGGCGTGGTGAACCCGGTGAACACCCGTTGGTCCGCGCGCGAGATCGCCTATTCGCTGGACGATTGCGATACCCGCATCCTGCTGGTGGATGCCCATTTCGCGGCGCTGGCCGCAACCCTGCCGGGGCTGTCGGCTTCGCTGCAGACCCTGGTGTATTGCGGTGAGGGCCCCGCGCCGACCGGCATGCTGTCCTACGAGGCCCTGCTGGCGGCTGCCCCCGCCGTGCCCGATGCGCTGCGCCAGGGCGACGATCTGGCCGCTGTGATGTACACCGGCGGCACCACCGGGCAGCCCAAGGGGGTGATGCTCTCGCAGGCCAATTTCTACACGGGCACCCTCAGCGGGATTGCGGCCTCGCCCCGCCGGCCGGGCGGCGTCGGCCTGGTGGTCTCGCCCCTGTTCCATGTGGCGGGCTGTGCCCTGTCGCTGCAGCTGATGCGCCGCCTGTTCCCGCAGGTCATCCTGCCGGCCTTCGAGGAGGTCCAGGTGTTGCAGACCCTCCAGGATGAGGGCGTGACCGAGCTGTTCCTGGTGCCGACGATGGTCAAGCGCCTGATTGAGCACCCGCGCTTCGCGGACTTCGACCGGTCGAGTCTGCGCAATATCTCGTATGGCGCAGCGCCCATTGACGCCACTTTGCTGTCCCAGGCCATGGCGGCGTTCCCGGGCGTGCAGTTCAGCCAGTCCTACGGCATGACCGAACTCTCGCCCACGGTGTCCACCGTGGGTCCGGACGAACACCTGCCCGGGCCGGACCAGGCCCGGTGGCTGCGCTCGGCCGGCCGCGCCGTGCCGATCGCCGAGCTGCGCATCGTCGATCCCGAAGACCGCGAGCTGCCCACGGGGCAGATCGGTGAAATCTGTGCCCGGGGTCCGATGGTCATGCAGGGCTACTGGAACAAGCCCGCCGAAACTGCCGAAGCCTTGCGGGGGGGCTGGCTGCACACCGGGGACAGCGGCTACCTCGACGAGGAGGGCTATCTGTATGTGGTGGACCGCATCAAGGACATGATCGTCAGCGGGGGCGAGAACGTGTATTCGGCCGAGGTCGAGAACGTCTTGGCGCGCTTGCCCCAGGTGTCGATGTGTGCCGTCATTGGCGTGCCCGATGCCCGCTGGGGCGAGCGGGTGCATGCCGTGATCGTGCTGCGCCCGGGGGCCGTCCTGGACGAGGCCCACATTGCGGCCCACTGCCGCGCCTTCATTGCGGGCTACAAATGCCCGCGCAGCGTGGAGTTCCGTACCGAGCTGCCGCTGTCGGCGGCCGGCAAGCTGCTCAAGTTCAACCTGCGTGAACCCTACTGGGCTGGCCACTCGCGCCGCGTGGGTTGAGTGCGATCCCCAACAGAAGGAAGACATCCCATGAAAACCCGTGTGACGGAGCTGCTCAAGGTCCGCTATCCCATCGTCCAGGGGGGCATGCAGTGGGTGGGCAAGGCCGAGCTGGCTTCGGCGGTCTCGAATGCGGGCGGCATCGGCATGGTGACCGCGCTGACCCAGCCCACCCCCGAGGACCTGGCGCGCGAGATCGCCCGCACCCGCGCCCTGACCGACCAGCCGTTTGGCGTCAACCTCACGATCCTGCCCACCATCAACCCGCCGCCCTACGCCGACTATTTGCAGGCCCTCCTCGATGGAGGCGTCCCCGTGGTCGAAACCGCCGGCAACAGCCCCGTGGAGTTCATCGGGCGCATGAAGGACCACGGCATCACCATCGTGCACAAGTGCACCACGGTGCGCCATGCCTTGTCGGCCGAGCGCAACGGGGTCGACATCGTCAGCATCGATGGTTTTGAATGTGCCGGGCATCCGGGCGAGGACGATGTGCCCGGCCTGGTGCTGATTCCCCTGGCCGTGCGTGCGCTGAAGATCCCGGTCATCGCTTCGGGCGGCATTGCCGATGGCCGTGGCATGGCGGCCGCCCTGGCGCTGGGCGCCGAGGGCATCAATATGGGCACCCGCTTTTTTGCCACGCAGGAAGCGCCGGTGCACGCCCACATCAAGCAGGCGCTGGTCGATGCCAGCGAACGCGACACCCGTTTGGTGCTGCGCACGCTGCGCAACACCACCCGTGTGTTGCGCAATGCGGTGTCGGAAGAGGTGCTGGCCCTCGAAAACCGCCCCGAGGGCTGCCAGTTCGAAGACCTGCGCCACCTCGTGGCCGGTGCACGGGGGCGCGATGCGCTGGCCCGGGGCGACGCCCAGGGGGGCTCGATTGCCGCAGGCCAGGTGGTCGGCTTGATTGACGACATCCCCCGCTGCGCCGACCTGATCGAGCGCATGGTGGCCGATTGCCGTGCCCACCTGGCCCAGGCAAGCCGCTGGGCCGCACCCTGAATTTCCCAGAGGAACAAACCATGGACATGACTCCAACGGCCGCCCCGTCCCTGCGCCCCACGGGCGACGGCGAGGCGGCAGACACTTCCCGGCTTTTTGCCCAGGTGGCCTTCAACCACCTGCTGGGGCTGCAGCGCGAGTTTGCCGAAAACGGGGTGGCCCGCCTGTCGCTGCAAGCGCGCCAGGAACTGACCAACAACTTTGGCGTCGTGCACGGCGGCGTGTTGATGTCGATGCTGGACAGCGCCATGTCCAGTGCGGCCCTGTCGGCCACCGGGTTTCAGAAAGCGGTGGTCACGATCGACATGAACACCGCGTTCCAGAAGCCGGGTCGGGGCCGCCTGGTGGCGCACGCCAGCGCCCAGGGCGGTGGCAAGTCGGTGTGCTTTTGCGAAGCCCGCATCGTCGATGAAGACGGTGAGGTGGTGGCCCGTGCGATGGGCACTTTTCGTTACGTCAAAGTTTGATCGCACCCCTATGACAGGAGACCTCCCCATGCCTTTTTCGAAAAAACCGGCCCGGCAAGGAAGCCGCACGCGCCGCCTGTGGCTCACCACCGCCCTGGCCCTGGCCTGTGGCGCTGCATCGGCGCAAACCCCTGCGTCGGATCCACCGATCCGCCTGGTGGTGGGTTATGCCGCCGGCGGGCCCGTCGATGCGGCCGCCCGGCTGTTCGCGGTGGCCTTTGGCAAGGAACTGGGCCAGACGGTGCTGGTCGAGAACCGGCCGGGGGCGGGTGGCGTGACTGGCGGGGACTCGGTCGCCAAGGCCGCCCCCAATGGCCTGCTGCTTTATTTTGCGGCCAGCCCGACCATCACGATCAGCCCGAACGTGCTCAAAAGCATGCCTTTCGATCCGGCCAAGGACCTGGCGCCGATTGCCCCGATCCTGAGCTACGCCAATGTGCTGGTCATCAACAAGGAGCAGCCGTTCAAGAGCCTGCCGGAGCTGGTCGCCTATGCCAAGGCCCATCCGGGCAAGCTGGCCTATGGTTCGGCCGGGATCGGGTCGTCCAATCACCTGAGTGCCGCGCTCTTTGCGCAGCGTGCGGGCATTGATCTGAACCATGTGCCCTACCGTGGCAATGCCCCCGCGATGACCGATGTGATCGGGGGGCAGATCCAGATGATGTTCGACATCATCAGCACGGGGCGCAATTACGTGCAGACGGGGCGGGTGCGGGCGGTGGCGGTGAGTTCGAAGGAGCGCAATGCGTCCATGCCCGAGGTGCCGACCCTGCGCGAGCTCGGGATTCCCGACTACGACGTGTCAGGCTGGTATGGCCTGTATGGACCGGCCAAGCTCCCCGCCGAAGGGGTGCAAAAGTACAACGAGGCGGCCCGGCGTGCCCTGGGCCAGGCCGAGATCAAGAGCAAGCTGCTGGAACAAGGTTACGACCTGTGGACCGGAGCGCCCCTCTTGCTGACCGAGCGGGCCCTCCGGGAAAGGGCCCTGTGGGCCACGGTGACCAAAGGCATCCAACTGGACTGAGCCATGCCCCATTCCACTGCCTGTCCAGCGCCTGCGCGCATCCATGCCTTGTTTGACCAGCGCCTGGCGCAGTCCCCGCAACAGGTGTTCATGCACACGCCCGAAGGGGACGTGGACTTTGCCACCTTGGGGGGCTGGGTGGAACGCCTGGCCGATGAGCTGCGTGCCCACGGGGTACAGGAGGGCGATCGCGTTCTGGCCGTGGCCGAAAACTGTCCCGAGCATGTGGCCTTGATTCTGGCTTGCAGCCGGGTCGGGGCCTGGTCCTGTGGCGTCAATGCCCGCATGGCCCGGGGCGAGGTCGAGGCCTTTGTCCAGAAAGCCGATCCGCGCCTCGTGTATTTCACCCGCACGGCTTCGGAGGCTGCGGCCGGGCATGCGCGCCAGGCGCAGGCCGTGCCCTCGGTGCTGCCAGGGTTGTCGCGCAGTCTGGCGCGCGCGCAGGCGGTGCCGGAGCCCGCGCCGCTGGCCCAGCAGGTGGCGGCGGTGATCTTCACGTCGGGCACCACGGGGGCGCCCAAGGGGGTGCTGGTGTCCCACGAGGGCTTGCTGCAGTTTGCCCGCGTGTCCAGCACCTCCCGGGCCTTGGGCCCCCAGGACCGCTCCTATGCCTATGTGCCGATGACCCATATCTTTGGTCTGGCCACGGTGCTCATGGCGTCGCTGTATGCCGGCGCCAGCCTGGTGATGCGCACCCATTTCGATCCGGCAGATCTGTTCGATGCGCTGGCGCACCACGGGGTGTCCAACCTCCAGGGCCCCCCGGCCATGTACACGCGCTTGCTGGCCTGGCTGGATGCCCAGGGGATGGCACACCCGCAGGCCCCGGCGCTGCGCTACATCTACACCGGGGCCGCACCGCTGGACCTGGCCCTGAAGCGGGCCGTGGAGGCGCGCTTTGGCCAGGTCTTGCACCACGGCTACGGGCTCTCGGAATACGCCGGGGCCCTGGCCCTGGTCCCCCGGGGCAGCCGGCGTGAGGACACCTCGGCCGGCTACCTAGTCGAAGGGGGCGAGCTGCGCATCGTGGATGCCCAAGGGCAGGATGTGCCGTTGGGCGAGCGCGGCGAAATCTGGATGCGCGGTGTCGGACTGATGCCGGGCTACTTCCGCGACCCGGAGAGCACGGCGCAGGTGATGCGACCGGGCGGCTGGTATGCCAGCGGCGATCTGGGGCGCCAGGATGCCGATGGTGCGGTGTATGTCGTGGGGCGCCTGAAGGAAATGATCATTCGCTCGGGGTTCAACGTGTACCCCGGAGAGGTCGAGTCGGTGCTCACCCAGTTCCCCCGGATCCAGCGGGCCGCCGTGGTCGGCCGCAAACAGGCCGATGGGAATGAGGAGGTGCTTGCGTTCGTGGAGACCGTGGGGCGGCAGCCCCTGGACGAGGGCGCCCTCAAGGCCTATCTGACAGACCAGCTGGCCCCGTACAAGCGCCCCAGCCGCGTCATCGTGGTGGAGGCCCTGCCCATGACGCACAGCGGCAAGATCCTCAAGCGCAGCCTGCTGGAGCAGATCCCCGCCTGAAAGGTGTTGGCCATTCATCACAGGAGACAAGCATGCGTATTTCGATCACTTCCCCGGCGCCGCAAGGTTGGCAGCGCCGCCAGTGCCTGGCGGGGCTTGGCGCCTCGCTGCTCGCGTGGGCCCAGCCCGGCTGGTCGCAGGCCTATCCCGCGCGCCCGGTGCGTTTCATCGTGCCTTTTCCTGCGGGGGGACCCGTGGATACCGTGGGGCGCGCCCTGGCCCAGAAGCTCACCGAGGTCTGGGGGCAGCAGGCCATTGTGGACAACAAGGCCGGTGCGGGGGGGATTGTGGGGGCCGAGATCGCCGCGAAGGCGCCCAACGATGGCTACCACCTGTTCGTCTGCAGCATCCACCATTCGGTGATCCCCAGCCTCAAGCCCAAACTGAACTACGACATCGAGCGGGATTTCGTTCCGGTGAGTTTTGGCGCCCGCTTTCCGGTCGTTCTGGTCGTGCACCCTTCCTTGCCCGTGCGCAGCGTGGCCGAATTGATCGCACTGGACAAGGCCAAGCCCGGGATGTTGAGCTATGGCTCGGCGGGCAACGGCGGAGGCACCCACCTGGCGGCAGAGCTGTTTAATATGCAGGCTGGCACCCGCTTGCTGCATGTGCCTTACAAGGGCAGTGCGCCCGCCATGACCGATTTGCTTGGCAATCAGGTGCAGATCATGTTCAGTGATGCCCCCACGGCGCTACCGCAGATCCGTGCCGGCAAGGTGCGTGCGCTGGCCGTGGCGAGTCTCCAGCGTTCCACGCTCCTGCCCGACGTCCCGACGGTGGCCGAAAGCGGTCTGCCGGGCTATGAGGCGTATTCCTGGGCCGCGATCGTGGCCCCTGCGGGGACCCCGAAAGACACCGTGGCCCAATTGAGCGCCCAGATCGGCAAGGCCCTCAACCAGCCCGATGTCAAGCAGCGCCTCTATGAGGCCGGCGCCGAGGCGGCCCCCACCACGCCCGAGGAGATGGGCAAGATCCTGCGCTCTGAAATCGCCAAATGGGGCAAGGTGGTGCGTGCGGCCAATATCCAGGCCGATTGATGGAGGGCACGCCGCCCGCGCAGCGGGGGGGGGGAGCCTGTTCATGGTCTTTTCATGGCGTCCGCAAGGTGGCAAAACGCCGCAATCGAGGCGCCCGCCGCAGGCCAGGCGGGTGCCTGGACAAGGCGGGCAACGCGGAGTGCGGTGTTTTGCCGCCTTGCCCGCAGGGTTGCTCCATGCCCGCGGCGGCTGCGGCGTTGCCAATCCTCGCCGGGCCACCAGCCCGGCTGCGGTTTGCGCCTTGCACCCACCGCCGGCATGGAGCAACGGACCCCCTGAAAAGACCATGAACAGGCTCTTACGGCGGGTCCATCGGCAGAGGGGTGTCTGAAGGAGGCGCGAGCAGCTTTTCAGCCGCCTGGGCGCGGTAAATATCGTCAATCAGTGCACGGATCAGCACGATGTCCGAGGACTGGTCGTGCAGGCGCGTGCTCATGATGATGGGAGAGACCGCGCTGGGCTCGAGCAGCGCGCGGTACATCACCTCTTCGCGCCGCAATCGCTGCGCACTCACGGGCACCACGCACAGTCCCATGCCCGAGGCGACCAGGCCCAGTGCCGTCTGCATTTCCTGGACTTCATGCACCGCCATGGGTTCGACCCCCTTGTCCCGGAACATGGACAGCACATGGTCGGCGTAGCTGGGCCGGGGCGATCGGGGGTAGATCAGCAGGGGGTAAGGTGCGGCGTCCAGCAGGCTCAGGGGGGCCGTGGAGTTCGCCAGGGGATGCTCGCAAGGTATGGCCAGGACCAGGGGCTCCTCGCGCAGCACCTCGCGCCGCACGCTGGAGTCGTCGAGCCGGATGCGGCCAAATCCCACATCGATGCGCCCCGTTTTCAGGGCCTCGATCTGTTCCACCGAGGACTTTTCGACCAGCACCAGTTCGGTCTGCGGCCGGGCGGCGCGGAACATTCGCGCGATGCGTGGCAGGGCACCATACATGGTCGAGGGGACAAAGCCAATCACCAGGCGCCGGTCCATTTGGGCGATGCGCCGTGTCATGGACACCGTTTCCTGAACCTGCTCCAGCAAGCGGACGGCACGGGCATAGAAAAAACGGCCGGCTTCGGTCAGGCGCAAGGGCCTGGCATCACGCTCCAGCAGTTTCATGCCGATTTCGTCTTCGAGTTGCTGGATCTGGCGGCTCAGGGGAGGTTGGGAAATGTGCAGGCGCTCCGCAGCCCGCGTGAAGCTGCTTTCTTCGGCCACGGCCACAAAATATTTGAGATGTCTGAAATCCATTTCATACTCTTTGGGTATGGAGTGAGTCTAAAACAGTCTTGGATATTCATGGTCTTTTCTTCTTAAGATGGCGACCTGAAGTAAAAAAGAGCACCCCCCAAAACCCGTCTTGCCAGCGTTCGGATGCGCTGCAGATGGTTTGCCAAGAGGTCGCAACAGACGCAAGAACCCCTTGCCTTGCTGAAGGAGACAACCATGGACAGAAAGCGATGGCTGTCGCGCACCCCGCTTGCGCGCTCCGCCGGTGTATCCCGCAGTCAGGCAGGCGCCGTCGTCTGTTCTCCCTCTGCCCCCTTTGGCGGGTTGGCAGCACGCAAGCGTGCTGTGGAGATTTCCCTGGTCACGCACATTCACATTGGTTCCATGCCCTTGGGCACAAACGGAGATCTTTTATGAGCACCCCTACGCACAATCCCAGCGTTCAAGAGCGCCTGGATGGCATGCTGGTCGAAGACCAGGAGCAGCAGATTTACCGCCTCAACCGCGCTGCGTTTACCGACGCCGAGCTGTTCGAGCTGGAAGTCAAGCACCTGTTTGAAGGCAACTGGATCTACCTGGCGCACGAAAGCCAGATTCCCAACAACAACGATTACTTCACCACCTACATCGGTCGCCAGCCGATCGTGATCACGCGGAACAAAGCGGGCGAGCTCAATGCACTGATCAACGCGTGTTCGCACCGGGGTGCCACCTTGGCCCGCCACAAGAAGGGCAACAAGGGCAATTTCACCTGCACCTTCCACGGCTGGACGTTCAACAACAGCGGCAAGCTGCTGAAGGTCAAAGACGGTACCGAAGCGGGCTACCCCGAGTCCTTCAACAAGGACGGCAGCCACGATCTCAAGAAGATTGCACGCTTTGAAAGCTACCGCGGTTTTCTGTTTGGCAGCTTGAATGCCGATGTCAAATCCTTGACGGAATACCTGGGCGAAGCCACCAAGATCATCGACATGATCGTGGACCAGTCCCCCGAAGGCCTGGAAGTGCTGCGTGGTGCATCCACCTATACCTACGATGGCAACTGGAAGTTGCAGACCGAGAACGGTGCCGATGGCTACCACGTCAGCTCGGTGCACTGGAACTATGCGGCCACGACCAACCACCGCAAGCAAAGCGAAGCCGGCGACACCATCAAAGCGATGGATGCGGGCAGCTGGGCCAAGCAAGGGGGCGGTTTCTATTCGTTCGAACATGGCCACATGCTGTTGTGGACCAAGTGGGCCAATCCTGAAGACCGTCCAGCCTACGGCATCCGCGACAAGCTGATCGGGCAGTTTGGCCAGGCCCGTGCCGACTGGATGATCAACCACTCGCGCAACCTGTGCGTCTACCCCAATGTGTACCTGATGGACCAGTTCGGTTCGCAAATCCGCGTGCTGCGCCCCATTGCCGTGGACAAAACCGAGGTCACCATTTACTGCATTGCCCCCAAGGGGGAGGCGCCAGAAGCGCGTGCACGCCGGGTGCGCCAGTACGAGGACTTTTTCAACGCCACCGGCATGGCCACCCCGGACGATCTGGAAGAGTTCCGCGCCTGCCAGCAAGGCTATGCCGGTATTTCCCTGCCCTGGAACGATATGTGCCGTGGTTCGACCCACTGGGTCCATGGCCCCGATGCGGCCGCCAAGGAAATCGATCTGCACCCCACCCTGAGTGGCGTCAAGACCGAAGACGAAGGTCTCTACACCGAACAACACCGCTATTGGCTCGAAACCATGCAGCGCGCTGTTGCCGCCGAATCGAAATAAGTCTGAGAGGCCTGCCATGACCATGACGATTGACCAAGTTCAAGCCTTCCTGTACCGCGAAGCCCGTTTGCTCGACGACAAACAATGGGACGAGTGGCTTACCTGCTATGCCCCAGATGCCGAGTACTGGATGCCGGCCTGGGACGACGATGGGGAAATGACCCGCGACCCCCAGAGCGAAATCTCCCTGATTTACTACGCGAACCGGGGTGGTCTGGAAGACCGTGTGTTCCGCATCAAGACCGAACGCTCGGCCGCCAGCACGCCCGAGCCACGGACCGGCCACAACATCCACAACGTGGAGATCGTGTCGCAAGAAGGCAGCGAAGTGAAGGTGCGCTTCAACTGGCACACCCTGAGCTATCGGTACAACATGACCGACAGCTACTTTGGCACCTCGCATTACACGCTGGATGTGTCGGGCGAGCAGCCCGTCATCCAGCGCAAGTACATCGTGCTGAAGAACGATTACATCCACCACGTCATTGACGTCTATCACCTTTGAAGAAAGGGCCGGGCTTGCCCTGGCCTGAGTGAACTGCCATGACCCACCACATTGCGTTTCAATTTGAAGACGGCGTGACCCGCTTCATCGATGCCACCCCGACCGAAACGGTCGCCGATGCGGCCTACCGTCAGGGCGTCAACGTTCCGCTGGATTGCCGGGATGGCGCCTGCGGGACCTGCAAGTGCTTTGCCGAATCCGGCCAGTACAGCATGGGCGAGTACATCGAGGATGCACTCACCGATGACGAGGCCGCGCAAGGCTATGTCCTGACCTGCCAGATGCGCGCGAAAAGCGATTGCGTGATCCGCGTGCCTGCTTCGTCGGTTGTCTGCGGCACCCAGCGCTCGAGCTATGGCGCGGCCATTCGCGAAGTGCGCCAGGTATCGCCCAGCACGATTGCCTTGTCGATCCAGAGCGATGCCTTGAACAAGCTGTCGTTTTTGCCAGGCCAGTATGTCAATCTGCAAGTGCCTGGCACGGACCAGACGCGCGCCTATTCGTTCAGCTCGCTGGTCCGCGATGGCGCCGTCTCGTTTCTGATCCGCAATGTTCCGGGCGGCTTGATGAGCAGCTACCTCACCGGGCAAGCCAAGCCGGGTGATCCAATGACCTTGGCCGGGCCGCTGGGCAGTTTCTATCTGCGTGAAATCAAGAGGCCCCTGTTGATGCTCGCTGGCGGTACCGGTTTGGCACCGTTCACCGCCATGCTGGAAAAGATCGCGGAGCAAGGCAGCGCCTACCCTGTGCATCTGATCTATGGCGTGACCCATGATGCCGATCTGGTGGACATGGACAAGCTGGAGGCTTTTGCGGCCCGCATTCCCCAGTTCACCTTCGCTGCCTGCGTGGCGAGTGCGGAGAGTACCTATCCCCAAAAGGGCTATGTGACCCAGCACATTGCGCCGACCCACTTGAATGAAGGCGAGGTCGACATCTACCTGTGCGGCCCCCCGCCCATGGTGGAGGCCGTGAACCAGTACATGCGAGACAAGAGCGTTCAGCCGGTGAACTTCTACTACGAGAAGTTTTCAGCCAGCGCCTGAGATCGATTTCACCTTCCTTTCCACCAGCCCGTGTCCTGCGGGCTTTTTTTACGTTTCATCATGAATCCACGTTTTCAAAACAAGGTGGCTGTGGTCACGGGGGCTGCCCAGGGCATTGGCCGCGGTGTGGCTCTGCGTCTGGCTTCCGAAGGTGCCCGCCTGGTGCTGGTTGACCGTTCCGAATTGATTTTTGAGCTGCGCGACGAGTTGGCGGCCACGTATCCCGATACCGAAGTGCTGGTGCTGACCGCCGACATGGAGAAAAGCGCGGATTGCCGCCGCGTCATGCAATCCGCCATCGAGCGTTTTGGCCGTCTGGACATCCTGATCAACAACGTGGGAGGCACGATCTGGGCCAAGCCCTTTGAGCATTACCAGGAAGACGAGATCGAAGCGGAAGTGCGCCGCTCGCTCTTCCCGACGCTCTGGTGCTGCCATGCGGCCCTCCCTTACATGCTGGAGCAGGGCCAAGGGGCGATTGTCAACGTGTCCTCGATCGCCACGCGGGCCATCAACCGCGTGCCCTATGGCGCAGCCAAAGGCGGCGTCAATGCGCTCACCGCGTGTCTGGCCTTTGAAACCGCAGAGCGGGGCGTGCGTGTGAATGCGATTGCCACGGGGGGCACCGAAGCCCCGCCGCGCCGCATTCCCCGCAACGCGGCGGAGCAGTCCGAGCAGGAGAAGGTCTGGTACCAGCAGATCATCGATCAGACGGTTTCCTCCAGTCTGATGAAGCGCTACGGCACGATCGACGAACAGGTCGGGGCGATTGTGTTCCTCGCATCCGATGACGCGTCCTACATCACCGGTGTCACCTTGCCTGTGGGCGGCGGTGACCTTGGCTAAGCGGCAACGCGCTCCTTTGCCCTGTTCAGACAAGAGAAACAAAGCATGAAAAAGATCGATGTACCCAAAATCATCGATGACGCGAAATTCAACAGCTTCCATTGGACGGTGCTGTTCTGGTGCGCTCTCATCATTATTTTTGACGGTTACGACCTGGTGATCTACGGCGTGGTTTTGCCCGTGCTGATGAAGGAATGGGGCATGTCCCCTTTGCAAGCTGGTGCCTTGGGCAGCTATGCCCTGTTTGGCATGATGTTTGGCGCGCTGATCTTTGGCCCCTTGTCCGACAAAATCGGGCGCAAAAAGGCCATCACCATGTGCGTGGTGCTGTTCAGTGGATTCACGGTTTTGAACGGATTGGCCCGCAGTCCGCTTGAGTTCGGTGTGTGCCGTTTCATCGCGGGCCTGGGCATCGGGGGGGTGATGCCCAATGTGGTGGCTTTGATGAGCGAATACGCTCCCAAGAAAATCCGCAGCACCTTGGTGGCCATCATGTTCAGCGGCTATTCCGTGGGCGGCATGCTGTCTGCGGGTTTGGGCATGGTCCTGTTGCCCAGCTACGGTTGGCAATCGGTGTTCTTTGTGGCGGGTATCCCCTTGCTGCTGCTGCCCTTGATCATGGCCTTTTTGCCCGAGTCGGTGGGCTTCATGCTGCGCCAGGGCCGCCATGAAGAGGCCACGCGCATTCTGCAGCGTGTCCAGCCCGGTTTCCGTGTCCAGCCTGGCGATACGCTGGAAATGCCCGCCATCCAGGCGAATGGCACCCCGCTCTTGCAACTGTTCCGTGAAGGCCGTGCCTTGCAGACGGTCATGCTCTGGGTGGCCTTCTTTTGCTGCCTGTTGATGGTGTACGCCCTGAACTCCTGGCTGCCCAAACTGATGGCGCAGGCGGGTTACAGCCTGGGTTCGAGCCTGAGCTTTTTGCTGATTCTGAATTTTGGCGCCATCTTTGGTGCGGTCGGCGGCGGCTGGCTGGGTGACAAGCTCAATCTGCCCCGGGTTTTGGCGGTGTTTTTTGCGATTGCTGCAGCATCCATCAGTCTGTTGGGTTTCAAGAGCCCGACCTGGCTGCTCTACACCTTGATCGCCATCGCCGGGGCCACCACGATTGGCTCGCAAATTCTGCTGTATGCCTGCGGTGCGCAGTTCTACAGTCTGGCGATCCGTTCCACGGGCTTGGGCTGGGCCTCCGGCATTGGCCGCAATGGGGCCATCGTGGGCCCGATTTTGGGTGGGGCTTTGGTGGGTATCAGTTTGCCCTTGCAATACAACTTCATGGCTTTTGCCGTGCCAGGCGCCGTTGCGACGGTGGCCATGCTGGTGTTCAGCATGCGCCAATCGGCGCAGGTATCCCGCCAGCCTGTCCTGGCCCCCGCCTGATGGAGAGGGGGGCGTGGAGCGCGGGGCAATCCTGTGGTCCGCTGGGGGCGGGACCGCCTTCTGACCTGTCGTTTGGGGGGCTTTAACGTTGCCGATCCCGGGTTTGGGTCGGCCGTTCTCCAAATCGCTCCTGGTAGTAACGCGCAAACCTTCCCAGGTGGCCAAATCCCAGCGCCAAGGCGGTTTCACCGATGTTTGCGTCCGGGTGTAGCAGGAGTTTCGTCCGCACGGCATCCAAGCGCAGCTTGCGCAGCAAGGCCATCGGCGACACCCCGTGGTGCTGATGGCACAGGACATTCAGCATGCGCGGACTCACCCCCGCCACGTTCGCCATGTCTTCCAGCGAGATTGGGGCATAAATCCGCAGATCGATGAACTCCATGAGCGATTCCATTTGGCCCTTGCTGCCAGGCCGTTGTAGCGGGTGCTGCCGTACTTCCTGAATAGGGGGCGGGGCTGGGGGGCGTTCGGAGGCACTGGATTGCTGGGCCAGCAGAAAAAGTGCCACATTGCGTTCAAAGTGGTCCACCCAGGCACCGTGGAATGGGGATGCCTCAGCGGTTTGCAGGATGCTGAGCAGGCATTGCGACAGCAATTCCCAGTGCACGGTCTGTTCTTTTCCCAGGAGCATGCCGGGGGACAAGCACAAGGGGGCGTCGGGCTCCAATGCGGCGACATCGCGCATGATCGCGTGCGGCACCCGCAGAATCAGCTGTTCGGTGCCTGCGTGCCATCGCAGCCGGATGTCTTGCCGGGGGGATAGCAATGCCGCGCGACCTTCTGCCACATACAGGAGCTTGCCATCCACTTCAATTTCTGCACCTCCCTTCAGCGAGGTGTGCAGCAAGGAGAAGTCTTCAAACGGGCGGGGCCTGACCTCCACTTCTGCCCCGTAACGCAGGATGTACATCCGCAGCGCCTTGAGCTGGCCTTTGCACATCATGGCATCGACCTTGCCGCGCTTCCAGCGAAGGAGATGGTCTGTGAGCTCCTTGCTGACCTCCTCATGCGTTTCCGCCCGCTGTTCCGATTGGAAGATCGGGTTCCCGTACAGCTTGGACAGTGTCAATGGGCGTTCAGTCAGTGGCATGTGCGCATACATCCTTGCAGCGTGATCGTCCCGCGTACGGAAGTTCTTGGGGGCC
>JAQUDN010000234.1 GCA_028685665.1 Burkholderiaceae bacterium
TTCCTGCAGTTTTTGCGCCCCCACCCGCGCCACGATGTCGGTCGGGCCGCCCGGGGGGTAAGGCACGACCAGCTTGACGGGTTTGTGGGGGTAATCCTGGGCCCAGGCCAGTGCGGCGGTGCCTGCGCACAGCGCAGCGCAGGTCCACTGGAGCCAGCGGCGGCGGGGACCGAGGGGGAGGGGGGGCAAGGCGGGCATGGAAAGGTCTCCTTTGAACAGGGGGGCTCAGCCGGGCTGGGGGCTGAAACGGACCAGCGTGGTCTGGTCGTGCACGAAAAATCCGGCCTGCACGCGCTGGCCGATCTGCACGCCGGGCTGGGCATGGGCCATCAGGCGCGGGCCTTCGTCGAGCTGGACCAGCACCAGGGTGTAGGGCACCAGCGCCCGAAAACTGTCGGACGGGGCCCGTCCCACGACCGTGACCGCCTGCACCCGGCCCGTGCCCTGGGCCTCATGCCAGTCGAGGCTGGGGGCGCCGCAGTGCTGGCAGGCATAGCGGGCCAGCGTTTGTGCCGTGCCACAGGAGGTGCAGCGCTGGTAGCGCAGCACCCGGGCGGCCAGGCCCTGGGTGAATGGCGCGGCCAGTGCAGGGGAGGGCAAGGGGGAAGGGAAGGGGGAAGAGGGGGTCATGGTTCAGTCCTCGCGCGACAGGAGCAGGCTGACATGGGACGACATCACCCCGCCATCGGCGTGGATGAAGGCCAGGCGGGGGGCTGCGATCTGGCGCGCCCCGGCCTGGCCGGTCATCTGCCGCCAGGCCTCCACCGGGTGCGCCATGCCCCCGGCCACGCCGCAATGGCCGAAGGACAGCAGGCCGCCGTGGGTGTTCAGGGGCAAAGGGCCGTGGGCTGCGAAGTCGCCGGCGCGGGCCCGCCGGGCCGCACCCCCGCGGGGGGCAAACCCGATTTCTTCGAGCAGCATCACCAGGGTGATGGTGAAGGAGTCGTAGATCCCCAGGTAATCCACATCGGCCAGCGTCCGCCCCGCTTCGGCGAAGGCCTGCTGCGCGGCGTCTGCGGCGCCGCACTGCAGCACGTCGGCCATGGCGCTCAGGTGCTGGTGGCGGTGGGCCTGGCCTGCGCCCGCCAGGGCCACGGCCCCGTGGGGGCTGGCTTCGGCCGAGACCACCAGGGCCATTGCGCCGTCCGAGATCGGGCAGCAGTCGAGCAGCTTGAGGGGCTCGGCAATCGGCTTGGACGCCAGCACCTCCTCGGCGGTGATCGGGGTGCGCAGGTGGGCGTCCGGGTGGTCCGCGGCGTGGCGGCGCATCAGCACGGCGAATTCGGCCAGGTCGGCGGCGTTCACGCCCGTCTGGTGCAGGTACTGCGAGGCCAGCAGACCGTAGTAGGCCGGCACCGAGGCCCCATTGGGGACTTCGAAATCGGCATCGCCCACCTGGGCCAGGGTCTGGATTGCGCTGTCGCGTGACTGGCCGCTCAGCCGGTTTTCGCCCGCCACGACCAGCACATGGCGGCAGCGTCCGCTGCGCACCAGTTCGCGTGCGGCCATCAGCATCGCCGCGCCCGAGGCGCCGCCCAGCTGCAGGCTGTGGGCGTAGCGCGGGCGCAGCGCAAAGCGCTCGCAAAACAGGGTGGACAGCATCAGGTGCGGCAGGGTGGTGGCGTAGCCGCAGAGCACGCCATCCACCTCCGGGCGGGTGAGCTGGGCCGAGGCGAGGGCCTGTTCTGCGGCCGCCGCCATCAGATCGAGCGCGCTGCGCCCGTCGTGCCGGCCAAACGGCGTGCTGCCGACGCCCTTGAGGTACGCGGTGGGGGAAGGGGTCATGGTCGGGGGGCAGGGGTGGCGCGGGGGGCGGCTTTGCGGGCCGGGCGGGGTTCGGTGGCTGCGGGGCGCGTCGCTTCGGACCAGAGCACCTGGCACACCGTGGCCTCGCGCTTGAGGGCCTGGGCCATGGCGGCCTCCCGGGCCAGGATGCGGTCGTTGAGCCCCGTGATGCTGATGGCGGCCACGGGGTGCCCGTCCGCATCCAGGATGGGAACGGCCATGCCGCCCATGCGTTCCACCACCACATCCAGCAGCAGGGCGTAGCCCCGCTCACGGGCTTGTGCGATGCGCTCTTGCAGCAAAGCCGGGGTGATGCGGGGGTAGCGTCCGAGCTGGCCCGCCATGACTTCCAGCACGGCCTCGCGCTCTGCCGGCGTCATCCAGGCCAGCAGGGCCAGGCTGCCCGCGCCGACCCCGAGGGGGCGCCGGCTGCCCACGGTCAGGTAGTTGGCGCGGATGGGGTAGCTGCCTTCTTCGACATGGATGCACAGGGATTCGGAGCCGCTGGGAATCGAGAGCACGACGCTGTCCTGGAAGGCGCCGGTCAGCCGCATCAGGCTGGGGCGCACCACGGGGCGGGGGTCGAAACGCTGGAGCGCCGCCGCACCCAGCACCCGCAGCTCAGGGCCCAGGGTGAACAGTTTGGTCTGCGGGTTGCGGGCCACGAAGCCATCGCGCTCCAGCACCTCCAGCAGGCGCAAGGCGGTGGCCTTGTCCAGCCCGGCGGCGAGGGCAATGTCGGTGAGCCGCGATTTGGACCCGTCCGACATGACCCGCAGAATCCGGATCGCCCGCTCGACGGACGAAGGCGGGCTCTCGCGGGGGCTGGACAGGAGAACGGTGGCGGTGGAAGGGGGCATGCCCATGGCTTTCTGGGGTGGCGAGGAGGGGGCAAGCCGGCATCGGGCTTGGGCTAAAGGGCAAGGGCGGGGCCGCTGCCTGGGGGACGGGGGGCGGGTGCAGCCGGGGGCCTGCCGGGCCTGCCATCGGGCGGTGGCAGCCAGCGCAGGTCCTGGTAGCGCTGGAACCATTTGCGGAACATGTCTTCGGTATCGATGCAGCCGGCAAACCCGGCCTGGCGGATCTTGATGGAGCTGACCAGGACCGGCGCCTGGGGCGTGTTCTTGCCGTAGCCGAACTGGAAGTCGGTATAGGCAAAGCCCTGGCCAACAAAGTCCTGCAGCCGCTCGGGGCATTGCAGCTGGTATTTGCGCACCAGGGCCGACCATTCGGCCTGCCGGCCGGGCAGGGCCTCGGCCAGGCACAGGGGTTCTGGAGCGCCGACCTCCATGCCCAGGCTCTCGGCGATGGCCGGCCAGATGTTCTGCCAGACGAAGATGTCGCCGTTGTCCAGGTTGAAGGTTTCGTTGCGCGCAGTGGGGGCGGTGGCCGCCCAGGCGCAGGCGCTGGCGATCAGGTCGGCATCGGTGGCCTGGTAGAGGCGGGGTGCGCCGCCGGGGAAGGCCAGCGGCAGTCCGGCCTCCTTGCGCAGGGCGGCATACACGCCGATGGCCGGGATCGGGTTCATGTGGCTGCCCAGCGCATCGCCCAGCACGACGCGTGGGCGCAGGAGGGTGAAATGCCAGCCCTTGCGCGGCTGGCGCTCGCGCAGAAAGTCTTCCTGGAGCCAGTAGAAGTTGGCGTGCGGATGGCGGGGCCAGCGCTCCTTGGCCGGCACCGGAATGCAGGGGTCGAGGTGGATGCCGTAGGCCTTGCCCCCTTGCAGGGCCAGGATGTGCTGCAGCGCTCCCCCGGCGTTTTCCAGGGGTTCGACCACGTTTTTCAGCATCGACAGATTGACCTGCATCTGCGCCGGATCGGCCCAGCCTTCGACCAGGCCGCCGGGCTTTTCGTACACCGCGGCATACACGATATGGGTGATGTCGCGGCGGTGGCCCAGGGCCTGCTCGCAGGCCTGGCGGTCGGTGAGATCGAGCGACAGCAGCTCCGCGTTCTGCACGTCCACCGGCGTGCGCCGGGCCACGCCCACGGCACGCCAGCCTGGCAGGCGGGAAAAATGCCGCAGCACGGCCTGGCCGATGACGCCAGAGGCGCCGACCACCAGCACGGTGGCTTGGGTATCAGACATGGAAAAGGTCCCAGGTGAGGGGCTGTCGAAGCCCGGGGGGCAAGGGCGGCGGGCCCGGCGGACCGGCGGGCGGTCTGCGGGCCCGGGGGGTCAGCGCTGGGTTACC
>JAQUDN010000065.1 GCA_028685665.1 Burkholderiaceae bacterium
CCCCCTTGCCGTGGGGCCAATGGGCGAGCTCCAGCAATTCTTGAGGGCTTGCACCGGGGAGCAGTTCAGCGCGCAATTTGAACTTGCGCCCCAGAGCCTTCGCGGTTTGCTCTGTCCTCAGCGCAGGGCTGGCCAGCACACGCAGCCCCTCTGGTAGATGGCGATTCAACCAAGCCGACATCTGGGCAGCCTGCCATTCACCCCGAGTGGTCAAAGGCCGCGTCAAGTCATCAGCCTCGCCGGCAATGTCTGCAGCTTCTGCATGGCGCCACAGAATGAGATCCATCATGGTGCTGGTGTTTTCACAACACGGGTGGCGGCACGCGCGTAACGGGCCATCAATGCGTTCTGGGCCCCGAGCCCTGTCTGGGGATGCAGAGGAGGCGCATATGTTCCATCAGCACACAGGGACCAGGCATCCCGATCATCATGCAGATACGCGACCAGACACTCGTCGACGATTTGCTGGCGCAATCGAGGATGGGTGACAGGCCATGCCAACTCAACACGCCGCATCATGTTGCGATTCATCCAGTCGGCACTAGAAAGGTACAAGTCCTCCTGATTGCCGGCGCGAAAATAAAAAACACGGGTGTGCTCCAGAAACCGGCCAATCACCGAGCGCACACGAATATTGTCGGTCGCTCCCTGCACCTGGGCGGGCAACATGCAGGCGCCACGGATCACAAGATCAATCCGCGCTCCCCTTTGCCCTGCAAGAATCAAGGCACGAATGAGTGCTTCGTCGGTCAAAGCATTCATCTTTGCCACGATGCGTGCATCTTCCCCCCGACTGGCCGCCAGCCCCACTTGCTCAATTTTTTCGACCATGCGCCTTTGAAGGTGAAAAGGCGCCAACAGCAGTTGGCGAAGTTTGGGGGGACGATTTTGGCTGGCAAGGTGGCTGAACACACCATCCATATCGCTGGTGATATCCCTATCGGCTGTCAAATAGCTCAGGTCGGTGTAAAGACGGGCCGTACGGGGGTTGTAATTACCCGTGGACAAATGACCATAGCGCTTGAGTTGCCGCCCTTCCCGCCGCGTGATTAACAGCATTTTGGCGTGGGTTTTGAGCCCTACCACCCCATAAACCACCTGGGCACCGATGGCCTCCAGGGCTTCCGCCCAATTGATATTGGCCTCCTCGTCGAAACGCGCCTTGAGCTCCACAACCGCCATGACTTCCTTGCCACGACGAACCGCCTCGGACAACAAGTCAATCAGTGCAGCGTCTGACCCAGTCCGGTAAATCGTTTGCTTGATGACCAAAACCTGAGGGTCATTGACAGCTTCGCGCAGAAAGGCCAATACACCGTCGAAACTCTCGAAAGGCTGGTGCATCAAGATATCACGCGACTGCAGCTGCTCAATGATGGAGGTGCCCTGCTGAATCTGGTGGGGCCATGCAGGCCGCCAGGGTGGAAAGAGCAAAGCGGGCTCATTCACCAAATCGACCAATTGGTTCAGTCGGACCAGATTCACGGGGCCATGAACCTTGAAAAGAGCCTGTTCTGGCAAACCAAATTGCCTGAGCAGAAAATCCGCCAAGAAAGTGGAGCATCCTGCAGACACCTCCAGGCGAACGGCTTGGCCGTAATGCCGGTGCTGAAGGCCCTGGCGCAAAGCAGTTCTCAGATTGCGCACATCCTCTTCATCCAAAGCCAGGTCGGAGTGTCGGGTGACACGAAATTGTGAAAACTCGGTCACTTCCCGTCCGGGAAAGAGGTCATCCAGATGTGCACGGACAATGCTGGACAAGCTCACGAACAACGCTTCATGCGACGCGGCGTGGGATGGCATGCGAACCAAGCGGGGTAAGACGCGAGGAATCTTCACAATTGCAATTTCGTTTTCACGACCAAATGCGTCTTTACCCTTGAGACGCACAATGAAATTCAAAGACTTGTTCGCAACTTGGGGAAAGGGATGTGCAGGGTCCAGCCCTACAGGAATCAACAGGGGCTGCACTTCGCGCACGAAATATTCATGCACCCACCGCCGCTGGGCAGGGGACCGATCTCCATGCGAAACGATGCGGATACCGTGCTCGGCAAAAGCGGGGACTAGAAAATCGTTGTACAGGGCGTATTGGCGCTCGACCAATCCATGCGCCTTGGCCGACAACGACTCAAACGAAGCGATCGTATACAGGCCTTTGGTTTCGCCAGCCATGGCAGCGGTGATATGGGGCGCCGCCCTGACCTCAAAAAATTCATCCAGGTTGGAAGAAACGATGCACAGGTAGCGCAGACGTTCCAGCAAGGGAACATCCGAGCGAACGGCCCAGTCAAAGACCCGGGCATTGAAATCCAAAATGCTGTGATCTCGATCCAACAATGCAAGATGTTTCACCGCTTTTGCGGGCGACTCTATGGCGTTGTTGACATCATGCTGCGGGCCCGCGGGCTCCATGCCACGCTGCTCGCTATCGACGGTATGGGACAAGTTTTTTTCCTGATGCAGGGACAGCCTCTATTCATGAACTGAGGCTGTTGCCCCATTATCAAATAGATGATCCCCATCTATGGGAGGTGACGGAGCTCTGCCCCCCACCTCATGACAAGGATTCAGACCTATTAGGCGCCTAAAAAATGCTTGCGATAACGGGATGGCAAATCCGCAATGCGCATCAGCATCGGCAAATCTGCGGTGTTGAAGTCTGGATCCCACGCGGGTGCACCCAGGATGCGGGCCCCCAAACGCAAATAGCCTTTGATCAGAGTAGGAGGATCTACGGTCAAAGAAGCATCCAGTTGGTCCACTGGCAGGGGCAAACGTGGCAACACATGGTGCTCGATCGGTGCCAAATGGGTTTGGCGCAGTTGCCGCCAGATACTCGCAGCGACATCCCCACTGACCACTCCGTTGTGCAGCATGGGAATGCTGGCGCAGCCGATCATGGTGTCCAGCTGATTTCGGACCATGAAATCCGCAAGCGCGCCCCACAATGCAAGGATGACCCCCCCGTGGCGATGCTCGGGATGCACGCAGCTTCGACCCAACTCCACCATGCGAGACCGCAGGCTGCGCAAGCGGGTCAGGTCAAACTCTGTATCGCTGTAAGTCCCTCCGACCCGGCGTGCCTGGGCTGGGGTCAAGACACGGTAGGTGCCAATCACCTGCTGTGTGTGCGCGTCACGGACCAGCAAATGCTCGCAGTAGTCGTCAAACAAATCAATATCGTGCCCAGGAACCACGGTCGATAAACGGGCACCCATTTCAGCGACAAACACCTCGAACCTCAGGCGCTGGGCTTCACGAACTTCGTCGAGGTGACGGGCCCAGGCCACCTGGATGCCCGCGGACGGAGGCTCTGGCTGCGGCGCAACACAGACCTTGGCATGGCCGTGCAGAGCCTCCCCAGAAAGGACAGGGGCAGGTGGCAGCAAAGTGCTCGGCAGCTCGTTCATGGGGTAACTCCTTGGGACATGGCGGTGGTCTTCAGGAGGACGCTACCGTGACCCGATCCCTGCCTCCTATGGGCCCCAAGTATGAAAGCGGAGTTTGACAAAAAGATGTCAAATCCAGGTCAAATCCGTGACGCAGCGCCTGTGCAGGACGGACTGCAAGCCCGCGCTCCGCTCAGGAGAGACCATTTCAACGCAGTTGTGCTCCGGCTACAGGCTGTTGAGCGGCCCCTCAGTGGGTCGATCCAGACTCAGACAGGACTGACGGCAGCGACGAGGCAACGGGCTGCGGCCTCTGCCTGAGACAGATCACGGGCCTCGACCATCACACGCAACAAGGGCTCAGTGCCGCTGGCCCGAATCAAGACACGCCCGGTATCGCCAAGCTGCGCCTCGACCGCCAAGGTGGCTGCGTGCAAGGCCGGGTTGGCTTGCCAGTCGTGGTCCGGCTGCATCCGGACATTGAGCAAGACCTGGGGAAAAAGGACCAAACCCGCTAACAACTGGGAAAGGGTTTTCCCACTGCGGACACATGCCTGCAGGACTTGCAAAGCGCTGACCAAGCCATCGCCCGTGGTGTGGCGGTCCAGCGCCAACAAATGACCGGAGCCCTCCCCTCCGAGGATCCAGTGGTGGCGTGTCAGCTCCTCCAAGACATAGCGATCGCCCACCCGTGCACGTACCAACTTCACGCCGCGGGATTTCAAGGCCAACTCGACGGCCATATTCGTCATCAAGGTACCCACCACACCGGGCACATGCTCATCACGCCCCATCCGATCGATGGCCATCAAATAAAGCAGTTCATCACCATTGAACAAGCGGCCGGAGGCATCCACCATTTGCAGGCGATCGGCGTCGCCATCCAGGGCAATACCGTAATCCGCGTGGTGAGCCCGCACCGCGTTGACCAGGGCCTCGGGGTGCGTGGCCCCCACATGGTCGTTGATGTTCAACCCATCAGGGGAGCATCCAATCGCAATCACCTCGGCACCCAGCTCATGGAAAACCGTGGGAGCAACCTGGTAGGCCGCTCCATGGGCTGCATCCACCACGATTTTGAGCCCCTTGAGGGTGAGTTCATGCGGGAACGTGCTCTTACAGAACTCAATGTAGCGGCCAGCGGCATCGTTCAAACGGCGTGCCTTGCCCAAACTGGCGGAATCAGACCATACCGGCGTCTCCTCCAAGGCCTCCTCGACGGCACATTCCCATTCATCGGGCAACTTGGTTCCCTGGGCACTGAAGAATTTGATCCCATTGTCAGGGTACGCATTGTGGCTGGCACTGATCACAACGCCCAGGCTGGCACGCTGCGCACGCGTCAAGTAGGCCACGCCCGGGGTCGGCAGAGGCCCCAGCAGGACCACATCCACCCCCGCCGAATTGAAGCCCGACTCCAGTGCACTTTCCAGCATATAGCCGGAAATCCGTGTGTCTTTTCCGATCAGAACCGTCGGTCGCTCCTCGGCACGGCGAAGCACACGGCCGACCGCATGGGCGAGCCGCAGCACAAAATCGGGGGTGATTGGTGGACGGCCTACGGTGCCTCGAATGCCATCGGTGCCAAAGTATTTGCGTGTCATGGTGGGTTCTCTCAGGCTCGAAATCAAGGTATGGCGGGGGCGTGCGATGCATAGAGGGCTTGGCGAACCGCCAAGGCCGCTACCGTCTCACGCACATCATGAACACGCACAATCTGGGCTCCACGCTCGACTGCCAGCAGGGCTGCCGCCACACTGGGCACCATGCGCTGGTCCACAGGCAAGCCCGTCACGGCACCAAGTGACGACTTGCGCGACCACCCGACCAGCCAGGGATACCCCCCGCCCAACAGTTCTGACTGGCGCGCCAACAAAGCAAAATTCTGCTCCACGGATTTTCCAAACCCGATGCCGGGATCCAGTGCGATTCGAGGCTTTTCGACCCCCAGAGCAATCAGGGACTGCGTGGAATGCTCCAAAAATGAGAGCACCTGAGGCAACACATCGCCCTGCATGGGTACGGCTTGCATGGTCTGAGGATCTCGGTGCATGTGCATCAGGCACACACCGCACTGGGGGTGCGCAGCCACGGTATCGGTAGCGCCAGGCTGCCGCAAGGCCCAGATGTCATTGATGATGTCCGCCCCCAGATCGAGAACGGCCTGCATGACCTGGGGTTTGTAGGTATCCACCGAGATGGGGACGCCCAGCTTGACGGCTTCGCGCACCAGGGGCAGTACGCGGGCCAATTCATCCGCCAAACTGACCGCAGGGCTTCCGGGGCGGGTGGATTCCCCCCCGATATCCAGAATGTGGGCACCTTGCTGGATCAGCTGCTCGCAATGGGAAAGCGCCTCACGCACGGTGGCGTGGTGCCCTCCATCCGAGAAAGAGTCGGGGGTCACATTGACAATGCCCATCACCCGGGGGCTCTCAAGGTCGATGCGGAAGCGGGAAGTTTGCCAAAACATGGAGCAGGGAATACGTAAGGGGCTTGGACCAGGACTCAGGCCCAAGAAAAACGGGGCACAAGGCCCCGTACAGACAATGCAACCGTTGCACTCAAGCGGCAGAAGGTGCTGTGTCGGTGGTCACCGCCGGCGTACCACCGCTGGCACCATCGCCGCCCGATGAAGGTGGCGTGCGTGGTGTCCAGTCCTTGGGAGGACGGGGTGGCTTGCCAGCCATGATGTCATCGAGTTGCTCGGTATCAATGGTTTCCCATTCCAGCAACGCTTTGGCCATGGCGTGCATTTTGTCGCTGTGCTCTTCAATCAGGCGACGCGCCAGGCTGTATTGCTCATCAATGATGCGGCGGACCTCGGCATCGACCTTTTCCATGGTCTGTTCGCTCATGTTGGTGGTCTTGGTCACCGAGCGGCCCAGAAAAACCTCCCCCTCGTTCTCGGCATACACCATGGGTCCCAAGGCCTGGGTCATTCCATAACGCGTCACCATATCGCGCGCAATATGGGTGGCCCGCTCGAAATCGTTGCTCGCGCCTGTGGTCATCTGGTTCATGAAGACCTCTTCGGCAATGCGTCCGCCAAACAACATGCTGATCTGGTTCAGCATGTAATCGCGGTCATAGCTGTAGCGATCTTGCGCAGGCAGGCTCATGGTGACCCCCAGGGCCCGGCCCCGGGGAATGATGGTGACCTTGTGCACGGGATCGCATTTGGGCAAGAGCTTGCCGATCAGGGCATGGCCCGACTCATGGTAGGCGGTGTTGCGACGCTCCTCTTCGGGCATGACCATGCTTTTGCGCTCAGGGCCCATGAGGATCTTGTCTTTGGCCTTCTCGAAGTCCTGCATCTCGACCGTACGCGCGTTGCGGCGGGCCGCCATCAGGGCGGCCTCATTGCAGAGATTGGCCAGATCCGCGCCGCTCATGCCGGGCGTGCCACGGGCAATGATGCCGGGCGCCACATCCTGACCGACAGGAATCTTGCGCATGTGCACATTCAGGATCTGTTCGCGGCCCCGAATGTCGGGCAGCGTGACATACACCTGGCGGTCAAAACGACCGGGACGCAAGAGGGCGGCATCCAAGATGTCCGGGCGGTTCGTGGCTGCGACCACGATCACCCCCAGATTGGTCTCAAAGCCATCCATCTCGACCAGCATCTGGTTGAGGGTTTGTTCGCGCTCGTCATTGCCGCCGCCGACCCCGGCACCGCGCTGGCGCCCGACCGCATCGATTTCGTCGATGAAGATAATGCAAGGCGCGTTTTTCTTGGCGTTGTCGAACATGTCGCGCACGCGAGCCGCGCCCACCCCGACGAACATTTCGACAAAATCAGAGCCGGAAATGCTGAAGAAAGGCACTTTGGCCTCGCCGGCAATCGATTTGGCGAGCAGGGTCTTGCCGGTACCCGGAGGGCCGACCAGCAAAAGACCACGTGGAATGCGCCCCCCCAGCTTCTGGAATTTCTGAGGATCCTTCAGGAAATCGACCACTTCCTTGACTTCTTCTTTGGCCTCATCGCAGCCGGCCACATCCGCAAAAGTGACCTGGTTGTTGTTCTCGTCCAGCATGCGGGCCTTGCTTTTGCCAAAGCTGAAGGCCCCCCCCTTGCCACCGCCTTGCATCTGGCGCATGAAGTAGACCCATACCCCAATCAGGAGCAGCATGGGCCCCCAGCTGACGAGGAGGGTCATGAGCAAGGAACCCTCTTCACGAGGCTTCACGTCGAATTTGACGTTGTTGTTGATCAAGTCGCCCACCAAACCACGGTCGAGGTAGGTGGCCGTGGTGCGGATTCTGCGGTCATCATGGGTCACGGCGACAATCTCGGTGCCGCCCTGCCCTTCCTGGATCGTCGCGCTCTTGATGCGGCTGTTGCGGACCTCTTCCAGGAATTCGGAATACCCTACAGCACCGGCACTCGCGCCAACACGGGTGTCAAACTGCTTGAACACCGTGAACAGCACCATGGCGATCACCAGCCATATGGCCACTTTAGAAAACCACTGATTGTTCAAGCGGGGCTCCAGTCTAGAAGGAGAAAAACGGTCATGACGCGGTCATAGCTAAGGTATGACCCATTTTAGGTGTTTCAAGGTACTCCCCCTTTTTTACAAGGTGGAGCGGCCATGGACACAGCACGGGAATTGAGCCGGCTATTCGCGCCCTACCTCTGAAGCCTTCGCCGGCACAGGCTGCTTGAGCCCTATCCCCACCAGGAACGTCTCGGAGGACTTATCACGCGAAGCCTTGGGCTTGACCGGCTTGACCACCTTGAAGGTCTGCCGAAACAGCGCGACCAGGTCGGTATACCCGCTCCCATGGAAGAGCTTCACCACCAAGGCCCCCTCCGGCTTGAGATGGTGACAGGCAAAATCAACCGCCAATTCCACGAGATGCGCAATGCGCGCGGCATCCGCCGACTCGATGCCCGAGAGATTGGGCGCCATGTCGGAAACCACCACATCCAGGGGCCGCCCTCCCAAAGACGCCTCCAGACGCTGGAGTACGTCAGCCTCGCGGAAATCGCCGAGCAGGAAGGTAACGCCTTCAATGGGCTCCATCGGCAGAATGTCCAGCCCGATGATCTGGCCATTGAGCTGGCCGGCGGCTGCCCCCGTGGGGGACAGACGCCGGCGCACATACTGGCTCCAGGCTCCCGGCGTCGAACCGAGGTCGACCACGCTGTGGCCCGGTTTGATCAAGCCAAACTGTTCATCAATTTCCTTGAGCTTGTAGGCCGCACGTGCCCGGTAACCCTCTTTCTGGGCCAATTTCACATAGGTGTCGTTGACATGGTCGTTCAACCACGCCTTGTTGACCTTCTTGCTTTGGGTTTTAACTTTCATTGTGTTTTCTTCCTGCCTCGATAATACGGGCCATGCCCCAAATTCAACTGACTCCCGCTGAGCGCCGGGAACAACGCGCCCAAGCCCACCATCTGGACCCCGTGGTCCTCGTCGGAGGCGATGGACTCACACCTGCGGTTCAAAAAGAAATCGATGCCGCCCTGAATGCCCACGGGCTCATCAAGGTGCGCGTTTTCAATGACGACCGCACCGCCCGCGAACTGATGTACCAACAGATTGCAGCAGAACTCAACGCGGCCCCCATCCAGCACATCGGCAAGCTTTTCATTCTGTGGCGCCCCCAGCCTGTCAAGGAACGCACCCTGGACGAAGACCGCATGCCCGGCCCCCGCGATGTCAAGGTCCTCAAATACAGCAAACGCGGTGGTCAACGCCCTGAAATCAAGCAACTGCGGGTTCTGGGCAACCAGCGCCTCACCTCCGGTGGGCAGATCAAGCGTGCCAAGCCCAAGCAAAAATCCATCAAGAAACGCCAAGCCGACTGAAACCCATGACGTCCAGCGCAGCAGGGGCCACTGAACGCCACATCATTTGCATGAAGTGGGGCCGTAAATACGGCCCCGAATACGTCAACCGCCTCTATGCGATGGTGCGCCGTCACCTGAGCGGTGATTTCCGCTTTGTCTGCCTCACGGACGACAGCACGGGTATCCGCCCAGAGGTTCAGTGCTTGCCGATTCCTGCGCTGGACCTGCCGCCCGGTATTCCAGAGCGCGGCTGGACCAAGCTGGCGTCTTTCAGTGCGGACCTGCATGGCTTGCGCGGAACGGCCTTGTTTCTGGATGTCGACGTCGTGATCACCGGCCCGCTGGACGATTTCTTTACCCAACCCGGGCCATTTTTGATCATTCACGATTACAAACGGCCCTGGCGCATCACGGGGAACTCCTCGGTGTACCGCTTCGAGTTGGGTGCGCACCCGGATGTGCTCGACTACTTCCGCAGCCACTTCGAGGCCGTGCGCAAGCAATTCCGCAACGAACAGGCCTACCTTTCGGACTTTCTGCACCGGCAGGGCAAGTTGCAGTACTGGCCTGCCCACTGGTGCCCCAGCTTCAAATACCACGCCATTCCGCGCTGGCCCAGCAACTATTGGAAAACACCACAAGTGCCTGCGGGCGCCCGCATTGTCATTTTCCATGGGGAATGCAATCCACCCGACGCCCTTGAAGGCCGGCGCAACCGGAGATTCCGTTACATCCGCCCCGCCACCTGGGTGGCAGAGCACTGGCGCGAATAAAGACGGGCGGCGGCGCACCGCCGTCCTGTGCATTTTCAGAAAATCGGTCCGATCAAGCCATGGATTCGCTGCGCGCAGTGCGCCACAGCACGGCCAAGGCACAGCCCCATTGCAGCAGGTACATCCCACTGCCCACGCTGTGCCATAAACGCAGGTCCTGGCGAGCCACGATCCGTGGAGACACGCCAAACTGGCTCACCAAGGCCAACAACATGCCAGCCAGTACAAAAACCATAGCAGACTGCGCCCATGGGTATTGCTCTATCGCATGTTTGGGCCTGGAAATCATCAACAGCAGCAAGCAGCAGGCGACCGACACCCAGGTCTGGGCGGCAAAAAGCTGGGCAGCCATCTGCCCGGCCAGGGCTGGCGAGGGCAAATGCACAAAAAGCAAGGGGACGACCAGAAAACCGATCGTACTCAGGCTGCCCCACCAGAGGGCAGCCAGCAACACAGGCCCGCGAACGCGCATGGCGCTGAGGCTCAGAGGTAGCTGACCGAGACGACTTCGTAGCGGCGCACACCGCCAGGAGCCTGGACCTCGGCAGTGTCCCCCTCTTCCTTGCCGATCAGGGCCCGCGCAATCGGGCTGGACACGTTGATCAGGCCCAGCTTCAGGTCGGCCTCGTCTTCACCAACGATCTGGTATGTGACCTTGTCACCCGACTCCTCGTCCTCGAGTTCGATCGTGGCACCAAACACGACCCGGCCGCCAGCGTCCAGCGTCGAGGGATCGATCACCTGGGCGGCAGACAATTTGCCCTCGACTTCCTGGATACGGCCTTCGATAAAGCCTTGGCGGTCTTTGGCGGCCTCGTACTCCGCGTTTTCACTCAGATCGCCTTGGGCACGTGCTTCGGCGATGGCGTTGATCACCCAGGGGCGGTCGACTGTTTTCAAACGGTGCAGCTCTTCCTTGAGCTTTTCAGCGCCGCGCTTGGTCAAAGGAATGGTGGTCATGCATCAATCTCCATGGATTCGGGGATCTGCGCTGTGGCAGGGCCCCGGGGCTGTCCAGCGTACACCGCCGGCTTGCCCCCTACAAAAGGAAACCGCCGCACGTTGCCGCGCGGCGGTGTCTGTTCAGGCGCCGATTATGCCGCCCTCGCGGAGGATCACGCCACCAGCTGGGCGTGCAGTTCCTGGACCGAATACACGTCCAGCTTGTCGAGGTACTTCATGCCTTCCACAGCCGCTTCCGCACCGAAGATGGTGGTGAAAGTGGTCACGCGGGCCAGCAAGGACGAGGTGCGAATGGCGCGCGAATCGGCAATCGCGTTGCGACGCTCTTCCACCGTGTTGATGACCATGACAATCTCGTTGTTCTTGATCATGTCCACGATGTGTGGGCGGCCCTCGGTGACCTTGTTCACGGTGTTGACAGCCACGCCGGCAGCCGCAATCGCCGCTGCCGTACCTTTGGTCGCCACCAACTCAAAGCCCAGGGCTGCGAGCTGGCGTGCAATTTCCACAGCACGGGCCTTGTCGCTGTTCTTGACGGTCAAGAACACCTTGCCCGACGTGGGCAGCTTGGTGCCGGCGCCGAGTTGGCTCTTGACGAAGGCTTCGCCAAAGGTTTTGCCCACGCCCATGACCTCACCGGTGGACTTCATCTCGGGACCGAGGATGGTGTCCACACCGGGGAACTTTACGAAGGGGAACACCGCTTCCTTGACGCTGAAATACGGTGGCGTCACTTCCTTGGTGATCCCTTGCGAAGCCAGCGTCTGGCCCGCCATGCAGCGCGCAGCCACCTTGGCCAGCTGAATGCCCGTGGCCTTGGAGACAAACGGCACGGTGCGCGAGGCGCGGGGGTTCACTTCCAGCACGTAGATCACATCCTGGCCGTCGACCTCCTGGATCGCAAACTGCACGTTCATGAGGCCCACCACGTTCAGGCCCTGGGCCATGGCGGCCGTCTGGCGCTTGATCTCGTCGACCGTGGCCTTGGACAGGTAGTAAGGCGGCAAGGAGCAGGCAGAGTCGCCACTGTGCACGCCAGCCTGCTCAATGTGCTCCATCACGCCGCCAATGAACACCTGGCCCGCGGCATCGCGCACGCAGTCCACATCGCACTCGATGGCATTGCTCAGAAAGCGGTCCAGCAGCACGGGCGAATCGTTGCTCACCTTGACGGCCTCGCGCATATAGCGTTCGAGGTCGCGCTGCTCGTGCACGATTTCCATGGCGCGACCCCCCAGCACGTAGCTGGGGC
The DNA here is from genome assembly GCA_028685665.1 of Burkholderiaceae bacterium. Taxonomy (GTDB): domain Bacteria; phylum Pseudomonadota; class Gammaproteobacteria; order Burkholderiales; family Burkholderiaceae_C; genus JAQUDN01. The sequence goes on from JAQUDN010000065.1 coordinate 12,187, forward strand.
GCACCACCAGGGGGTAACCCAGGGCAGCGGCTTTTTCCAGCGCTTCGGGTTCTGCGCGCGCTGTGGCGTTGGGCGGCTGCTTCAGGCCCAGCGTGTGCAAGAGCTGCTGGAAGCGTTCGCGGTCTTCAGCGGCGTCGATCATGTCGGGGCTGGTGCCAATGATCGGCACGCCTTCGGCTTCAAGACCCAAGGCGAGCTTCAGGGGCGTCTGGCCACCGTACTGCACGATCACGCCGACGGGCTTTTCCTTGTCCACGATCTCGAGCACGTCCTCCAGCGTCACGGGCTCGAAGTACAGACGGTCCGAGGTGTCGTAGTCGGTGGACACGGTTTCGGGGTTGCAGTTGACCATGATGGTTTCGTAGCCATCCTCGCGCATGGCGAGGGCTGCGTGCACGCAGCAATAGTCGAACTCGATGCCCTGGCCAATGCGGTTGGGTCCACCGCCCAGCACCATGATCTTCTTGTTGGTGGTGGGCTCGGCTTCGCACTCGTCCTCGTAGGTCGAGTACATGTAGGCGGTGTTGGTTGCGAACTCGGCCGCGCAGGTGTCCACGCGCTTGTACACCGGGCGCACCTTCAGGGCACGGCGGGCTTCACGCACGGCCTTTTCAGGGGTCTTGAGCAGCTTGGCCAGACGGCGGTCCGAAAAACCCTTCTTCTTCAAGGAACGCAGGGTGTCAGCGTCCAGAGCGGCCAAGGCGGCTTCGCCCTTGTCGGCCGCCAGTTGGTCAAGCTCCAGCTCGATCTTGACAATTTCCTCGATCTGCACCAGGAACCAACGGTCGATCTTGGTCAATTCGAACACTTCATCGACCGACAGGCCCATGGCGAAGGCATCGCCCACATACCAGATGCGCTCAGGTCCGGGCTCGCCCAGCTCTTTTTCGAGCACTTCACGGTCCTGCGTCTTTTCATTGAGGCCATCGACGCCGACTTCCAGGCCGCGCAGGGCTTTCTGGAACGATTCCTGGAAAGTGCGGCCCATGGCCATGACTTCGCCGACCGACTTCATCTGGGTCGTCAGGCGGCTGTCGGCCGTGGGGAATTTCTCGAACGCGAAACGCGGAATCTTGGTGACCACGTAGTCGATCGAAGGCTCGAACGAAGCCGGTGTGGCACCGCCGGTGATTTCGTTCTTCAGCTCATCCAGCGTGTAGCCCACGGCCAGCTTGGCCGCAACCTTGGCGATCGGGAAACCGGTGGCCTTGGAAGCCAGCGCCGAAGAGCGCGACACGCGGGGGTTCATCTCGATGACGATCATGCGACCGTCCTTCGGGTTCACCGAGAACTGCACGTTGGAGCCGCCGGTGTCCACACCAATTTCACGCAGCACCGCCAGGCTGGCGTTGCGCATGATCTGGTATTCCTTGTCGGTCAGCGTCTGTGCCGGGGCCACGGTGATGGAGTCCCCGGTGTGCACCCCCATGGGGTCCAGGTTCTCGATCGAGCAGATGATGATGCAGTTGTCCGCCTTGTCGCGCACCACTTCCATCTCGTACTCTTTCCAGCCGAGCAGCGATTCCTCGATCAGCAGCTCGTTGGTGGGCGAGGCTTCCAGGCCGCGCTTGCAGATGGTCTCGAACTCTTCCGGGTTGTAGGCGATGCCGCCACCGGTGCCCCCCAGCGTGAAGCTGGGGCGGATCACGGTAGGAAAGCCGACGCTGCGCTGTACGGCCCAGGCCTCGTCCATGCTGTGGGCAATGCCCGAGCGCGCGGAACCCAGACCAATCTTGGTCATGGCGTCCTTGAACTTCAGGCGGTCTTCGGCTTTGTCGATGGCCTCGGGGGTCGCGCCAATCAATTCCACCTTGTACTTGTCCAGCACGCCGTGGTGCCACAGGTCGAGCGCGCAGTTCAGCGCGGTCTGGCCGCCCATGGTGGGCAGGATGGCGTCGGGGCGCTCCTTGGCGATGATCTTCTCGACCGTCTGCCAGGTGATGGGCTCGATGTAGGTGACGTCGGCCGTGGCCGGGTCGGTCATGATCGTCGCAGGGTTGCTGTTGATCAGGATGACCTTGTAGCCCTCTTCACGCAGCGCCTTGCAGGCCTGTACGCCCGAATAGTCAAATTCGCAGGCCTGCCCAATGATGATGGGGCCGGCGCCAATGATGAGAATGCTTTGAATGTCTGTGCGCTTTGGCATTATTTCTTCTCCTGGGCCGTGGCCATCAATGCCGTGAAGCGGTCAAACAGGTAGGCAATGTCGTGCAGGCCAGGCGAGGCCTCTGGGTGCCCCTGGAAGCAGAACGCCGGCTTGTCGGTGCGCTCCAGGCCTTGCAAGGTGCCATCAAACAGGCTGATGTGCGTAGGGCGCAGGGTCGCAGGCAGCGACTCCAGCTCGACCGCAAAACCGTGGTTCTGGCTGGTGATGCTCACACGGCCGCTGTCCAGGTCCTTGACAGGGTGGTTGGCGCCATGGTGGCTGTTTTGCATCTTGAAGGTCTTGGCGCCCGAGGCCAGGGCCATGATCTGGTGGCCCAGACAGATGCCAAACGTGGGCAAGCCACTGTCGATGAGGAGGCGCGCCGCCTCGATCGCGTAATCGCAAGGCTGTGGATCCCCAGGGCCGTTCGAGAGGAACACGCCATCGGGGTTCAGGGCAAGCACGTCGGCGGCGGGCGTCTGGGCCGGCACCACGGTGACCTCGCAGCCGCGTTCGGCCAGCATGCGCAAGATGTTTTTCTTGACGCCAAAGTCATAGGCCACCACACGGAAGCGGGGAGCGCTCAGCTGGCCGTAACCCACGCCCAGCTGCCATTCGGTTTCAGACCACGCATAAGAGGCTGCGGTCGTTACCACCTTGGCCAGATCCAGGCCGGCCATGGAGGGGGCCGCCTTGGCAGCCGCCAGGGCTTCGTCGATCAGCGCTTGCGTCACGGTTTGGCCGGCAGCCAGGCCGATGATGGCGCCGTTTTGCGCCCCCTGGCTGCGCAGCAGGCGGGTCAGCTTGCGGGTATCGATATTGGCAATCGCCACCGTGCCTTCACGCACCAGGTAGGCGGACAGCGTTTCCGTGGAGCGGAAATTGCTGGCCAGCAAAGGCAGGTCTTTGATGATCAGGCCTGCGGCATGGACCTTGTCGGCTTCGATGTCCTCGGGGTTGACGCCGTAGTTGCCGATGTGCGGGTACGTGAGGGTCACGATCTGCTGGCAATAGCTGGGGTCGGTGAGGATTTCCTGGTAGCCGGTGAGCGAGGTGTTGAACACCACTTCGCCGACAGTGGTGCCGGTGGCACCAATCGAATTGCCGATAAAGACCGTGCCGTCTGCGAGCGCCAGGATGGCGGGCGGGAAGCTTCCCTGTAGAGACAAAAGCACTGGGTACTCCGGATGGTTACGGTCGCCCGGCGCCTGCAGACCACTCGCAAGGGAGTGCCAGCGGCTGCTCTCAGATAGGTTGTTGCTTTGGGGGCGGTCGGGCGACGCTGTTGCGAGAAAAGCTCCCGATTATAGCCGCTGACGGTCACCTTACGATGACAGGGCCCCGCTGGCATGCAGGCAGATGGCCGCAGCAGCGGCGACGTTGAGCGACTCTTCGCCGCCCGGTTGCGCGATGCGAATACGCCCGCTGGCCAAGGCCTCGATCTCTGGCGAAACGCCCTGCCCTTCGTGCCCCAGTACCCAGGCACAGGGCCAGGGCAAGCGGCTGCGGTGCAAAAAGTCCCCGGCATGGGAGCTGGTCACCAGCAAGGGAAGGTCCAGGGACTGCAGGGCGTCCAGGCCCACACCTTCGGTCAAGGCCAGGGCAAAATGGGCGCCCATGCCCGCGCGCAGCACCTTGGGAGCCCACAAGGCGGCACTGCCCTTGAGCGCCACCACCTGGCGAAAACCAAAAGCCGCAGCGCTGCGCAGGATGGAGCCGACATTGCCCGCGTCCTGCACCCGGTCCAGCACCACGGTGGCCACACCGGGCTGGAGGGGCGCCGCTGGCGGCAGATCCAGGAGATAACCCATGCGGGCCGGCGACTCCAAGCCGCTGATATCGGCAAACAAGGCGTCTGACAAGACGATGATTTTGTGAGCTGCCTGCGCCCATTCCGCGGGCACTGAGGGCCAAAATGACTCAGAAAACACAGCGATGGCGGGCCGCATTCCGCGTTCCAGCACCGCCCGGCAAAGGTGGTCGCCCTCCAGCCAGACACGGCCTTGCTTGCGGTAAGCCGTGCTGTCCTGGGACAGGCGGCGCAGCTCTTTCACGAAAGCGTTGTCACGCGAATGGAGGGTGGTAATGGGAGAGGAAGTCATCAGGGCAGCCTTCAGGCCAGAAGTCGGGCCACCGGGGCAAAGGAACGCCGGTGGTAAATGCACGCACCATGCTCTTGCAAGGCCGCCATGTGCAGGGCCGTGCCATAGCCCTTGTGACCGGCAAAACCGTATTGCGGAAACTGCTCGTGCACCTGACCACACCAGCGGTCCCGGTGGACTTTGGCCAGAATCGACGCCGCAGAAATCGCGGGAACCAGCGCATCGCCCTTGACGATGGCTTCGGCCGGCACGTCGAGCAGCGGCAGGCGGTTGCCATCCACCAGCACCATGACCGGCTTCAGACGCAAGCCCAGCACCGCACGGCGCATGGCCAGCAGCGGGGCC
>JAQUDN010000235.1 GCA_028685665.1 Burkholderiaceae bacterium
CCCCGCAGGACATCGCGCTGCTCGACGCCAAGAAGGGCATCAAGATGTTTGAAAAGGTGGGTGTGCCGATCCTGGGCATCGTGGAAAACATGGCGGCCCATGTCTGCAGCCAGTGCGGCCATGTGGAGCACATCTTCGGCGCCGATGGCGGCAAGAAGATGGCGCAGGAGTACGGCATGGACTACCTGGGCGCGCTGCCGCTCGATATGCAGATCCGCCTGCAGGCCGACAGCGGCCAGCCCACGGTGGTGGCCGACCCCGAGGGCGAGGTGGCGCAGATCTACAAGCAGGTGGCGCGCACCGTGGCGGTGAAGATCGCGCAGCAGGCCAAGGACTTTTCTTCGAAGTTTCCGACGATCACGGTCAGCAAGGGCACCTGAGCGCGGGCACGCCCCGCGCAGGGCCGGGGGCCGGTGGGGCGGCCGGTCCCGGGCCTGCAGGCCGCGTCCTTTTTCTTTTCCCCAATGCAAAAGGGAGCCGAAGCTCCCTTGTGCGGTTTTGGAAAAGGGCTCCGAGGAGCGCAGTCCCATCCGGGGGGTATTAAGCGCCCAGCTTCAGGCCGCCCAGCAGGCCACCCAGGTTCAGGCCGCCCAGCAGGCCGCCGAGGTTCAGGCCACCGGTGGCAGCGCCGCCGGTCAGGCCGCCCAGCAGGCCACCCAGATTCAGGCCACCCGCTGCGCCGCCAGTCAGGCCGCCCAGGTTCAGACCACCGGTCAGGCCGCCCAGCAGGCCGGTCACCAGGGGAGCCACGCCATTGGGGTTCAGGGTCACAGCAGTGGCCAGAACGGGGGATGCGTCGATAGCGATCGACAGAGCGCCGGCGACTTGTTGGGTTTCAGCGTGGTTCAGAGTTTGGATCGACATGGTGAAGTCCTAAAAGAGGGTTGGTTACTTTGTGTTATCCAGTAACAAACTGGCAACGTTCGTGATTTGAACACAAGTTTGTGGCCGTTTGGCGTCAAAAAACGCATAAGTAAATCGGTCCCGTGTCAGCGCCGGGGTGCGCTGCGGCGGGCCTTGTCTTGACGCGGTGCCGCCCCGCCGCCACACTGCCTTCGCCTTGTTTTCTCTGCCTTGTATGCCCGCTTTGCCCTCTGCCCCTGTCGTTTCCGTCACTTCCGTGGAGGCCGTGCGGGCCAGCCTGCGCCGCAGCAGCCACCTCAAGGGCCGCCAGCCCGAAGACTCCGCCCTGGCCGAGGTGGATGCCTTGCTGGGCGAGCGCCCGGCCGAGGGCTTTGCGCGCGATGGCCTGATCGAGTTCCTGCACCGCCTCAACGACCACCTGGGCGCGCTGCCCGAGCGCTACCTGGTGGCGCTGGCGCAGCGGATGAACCTGCCCATGGCCGAGGTCTATGAGGTGGCAAGCTTCTACCACCACTTCGAGGTCGTGCCCGACGCGGCCGAGGTGCCGCGCCTGCGCCTGCATGTCTGCGACAGCCTGAGCTGCACGCTGGCTGGCGCGCGCACCTTGCTGGACGGCTTGCCCGCGCGCTTGCGTGCAGCGGGCCACGGCGATGTGCCGGTGCAGGCCGTGCCTTGCGTGGGCCGCTGCGAGCAGGCGCCCGTGGCGGTGCTGCACCAATGCCCGCTGCCCCAGGCCACGCCCGAGACCGTGCTGGCCGCCCTGGATCGGATGCCGAATCGGGCTCTGGCGCAGCACCCGCCTGCCTTGGCTGCTGCGTATTTTGATGTGGCGCAGGCCGCACCCCTGGGTGTCACCTCGGGCGTGGCGGCGCTGGCCCCCGCCGTCACAGACATCGCCACCTACCGCGCGCACGGCGGTTATGCCCTGGCGGCCGCGTTGGCCAGCGGTGCGCGTTCCGCCGACGAGGTGCTGCAGGCCCTGGAGCATTCGGGCCTGCGCGGCCTGGGCGGGGCGGGGTTTCCGGCGGGGCGCAAGTGGCGCACCGTGCGCGCGCAGAGCGCGCCGCGCCTGATGGCCGTGAACCTCGACGAGGGCGAGCCCGGCACCTTCAAGGACCGCACCTACCTGGAGCGCGACCCGCACCGCTTCCTGGAGGGCGTGCTGGTGGCCGCGCAGGTCGTGGGCTGCGAGGCGGTCTATCTGTACCTGCGCGACGAATACCACGGCGCCCGGGCCGTGCTGCACACCGCGCTGGCGGACTTGCAGGCCGACCCGCCCGGGGGCGCCGGCCGCTTGCCGCGCCTCGTGCTGCGCCGGGGGGCGGGGGCCTATATCTGCGGCGAAGAGTCCGCCATGATCGAAAGCATCGAGGGCAAGCGGGGCGAACCCCGCATGCGCCCGCCCTACATCGCGCAGGTCGGCTTGTTCGGGCGGCCCACGCTGGAACACAACTTCGAGACCCTGTACTGGGTGCGCGACATCGTCGAGCGCGGCCCGCAGTGGTTTGCGGGCTTGGGGCGCCATGGCCGGCGGGGCTTGCGCAGCTTCAGCGTCAGCGGGCGGGTCCGGCAGCCGGGCGTCAAGCTGGCGCCGGCGGGCATCACCGTGCAGGAGCTGATCGACGAATACTGCGGCGGCATGCTCGACGGCCACCGGCTCTATGCCTACCTGCCCGGCGGGGCCTCGGGCGGCATTTTGCCGGCGCGGCTGAACCAGCTGCCCCTGGATTTCGACACCCTGGCCGAACACGGCTGTTTCATTGGCTCGGCCGCCGTCATCGTGCTCAGCGAGCACGACAGCGCCCGCGAGGCCGCGCTGAATGTGATGCGGTTTTTTGCCGATGAAAGCTGTGGCCAGTGCACCCCCTGCCGCGTCGGCACCGACAAGGCGGCCCGGCTCATGGCGGCGCCGGTCTGGGATGTGGCCACCCTGCAGGACCTGGCCCAGGTGATGGGCGATGCGTCCATTTGCGGCCTCGGGCAGGCCGCGCCCAACCCGATCCGCTGCGTGCTGCAGTATTTTTCGCACGAGGTGATGCCATGAACGCCCCCGTCCTGCCGCAGTCTGCGGCGTCCGAAGGCCTGGACATGGTCGATTTCCTGCTCGACGGCCAGGCCGTGCAGGCCCGCCCCGGGGAGACGATCTGGCAGGTGGCCCAGCGCCAGGGGGTGGAGATTCCGCACCTGTGCCACCGCGAGGGCTTGCGTCCCGACGGCAATTGCCGCGCCTGCGTGGTCGAGATTGCCGGCGAGCGCACGCTCTCGCCCAGTTGCTGCCGCCAGCCCACGCCCGGCATGCAGGTGCAGGCGCAGAGCGCGCGGGCGCGCCAGAGCCAGAAGATGGTGGTCGAGATGCTCTTGTCCGACCTGCCCGAGCAGGGCTACCGCTGGAACGATGCCGGCCCCGCACAGGCTTATGCCCGGGGAAATGCTCCTGATTTAATAGCTTCTGGGGTAGATCCAGAAAGCCCTGCAGGCCTTTTGGAGGCTTCATCGCCCCCCGCCGCTGCCGGGGCGGGCCCGCACGGCGAACTCAGCGCCTGGGCGCAGCGCCTGGGGGTGTCGGTGCGGCCGGCCCTGCAGGCCCTGCGCCGGGAGCCGCCCGCGCCCGATCTGTCGCATCCCGCCATCGCGGTGAACCTCGATGCCTGCATCCAGTGCAACCGCTGCGTGCGCGCCTGCCGTGAGGAGCAGGTCAACGGGGTGATCGGCGTGGCTGGCCGCGGGGCCCACAGCCGCATCGTGTTCGACCTGGGCGATCCGATGCAGGACAGCAGTTGCGTGGCCTGCGGCGAGTGCGTGCAGGCCTGCCCGACCGGCGCCTTGAGCGCCAAGACCCTGATCGGTTCGCAGCGCGTGGACCGCCAGGTCGACTCGGTGTGCCCTTTCTGCGGTGTGGGCTGCCAGATCACCTACCAGGTGCGCGGTGAAAAAATCGTGCGCGTCGATGGCCGCGAGGGCCCGGCCAACCAGGGGCGTTTGTGCGTGAAGGGGCGTTTTGGCTTCGACTACGTGCACCAC
>JAQUDN010000066.1 GCA_028685665.1 Burkholderiaceae bacterium
CGCTGTGGAGGGTGCGCCGTTTATGCGCTGTTTACAGGGACGCCTGCAGCATCGCGCGGTATTCCTCGGCGGTGGCGGTGCGCGGGTTGGTCAGGTGGCAATGGTCGGCCAGGGCGCCCCGGATCACGGCATCGAATTCCGCGGGCGTGACCCCGAGGGCCGCCAGGCCGGTGGGCAGGCCCAGGCGGGCATTCATGTCGCGCAAGGCCTCGGGAATGTCCGCCGCCTGGGCCAGGCCCATGGCCTGGGCCATGCGTTCCAGGCGCCGCTCTTTCTGCACCGAGGGCGCTTCGGCATTGAAGCGCACCACGGCGGGCAGGAACAGGGCGTTCAGCGTGCCATGGTGCAGGCGCGGGTTCACCCCGCCCAGGCTGTGGCTCAGGCTGTGCACGCAGCCCAGGCCTTTCTGAAACGCCATCGCGCCCTGCATGCTGGCGCTCATCATGTTCAGGCGGGCCTCGCGGTCGCTGCCATCGCGCGTAGCCCGTTCGATGTGCGCCCAGCCGCGCGCCAGGCCATCGAGGGCAATGCCATCGGCCGGCGGGTTGAAGGCGGCGGACATGAAGGTTTCCATGCAATGGGCAATGGCGTCCATGCCGGTGGCGGCCGTGAGGTGGGGGGGCAGGCCCAGGGTCAGTTCGGGGTCGCAGATCGCGGTTTTGGGCACCAGGTGCCAGGAGTGAAAACCCAGCTTGCGGTGGTCATCGACGATCAGGATCGCGCCGCGCGCCACTTCGCTGCCGGTGCCGGCGGTGGTCGGCACCGCGATCAAGGGGGCCACGCGCTCGGTGATGCGCGGTGAGCCGCCCTCGATGGTGGCGTAGCGGGTCAGCGGCCCTTCGTGCGTGGCGGCAATCGCGATGCCCTTGGCGCAGTCGATCGAGCTGCCCCCGCCCACGGCGATCAGGCCATCGCAGCGCTGGGCCTGGTAGACCGCGACGGCTGCCCGCACAGCGGCTTCCGTGGGGTTGGCCGGGGTCTGGTCGAACACGGCCACCGGCAGGTCGGGCAGGGCGTCGAGCGCTTTTTGCAGCAGCCCGGAGGCTTTGATGCCGGGGTCGGTCACGAGCAAGGGGCGCTGGATGCCGGCGCGGGCGCATTCCTGCTGCAGCAGCTGCAGGGCACCGAATTCGAACTGGATCTGGGTGATGTAGTGGATCAAGGCCATGGTGGAAGAGTGCGGTGAAAGAGGGGAGTCTTGCGTTTACGATGGCGCCAAATTAATCCTTGGAGGCAGACATGACAACACCGCAAACCCTCGGAGCCCTGCTCTGGGCCGTCGCCAGCGTGACAAGCGCCCAGGCGGCCTGCCTGAACGATGCCCAGGTGGCCGAGCTTGCCGCGCACTACCAGGCCAGGACGCCGGCCCCGAATTTCGCCCCCATGACCGACGCCGAGGGCGCCTGCACCCGCGCCAAGTTCAATGCGCTGCTGGCGCAGCAGGGGCGCCCGGTGGTGGGCTACAAGGCCGGGCTGACGAATCCGGCGGTGCAGCAGCGCTTCAAGACCGACAAGCCCGTGTGGGGCAAGCTCTATGCGGGCATGGTCCAGCCCAACGGGGCCACCGTGCCCGCCGCCTTTGGCGCGCGCCCGCTGTTCGAGGCCGACATGCTGGTGCGCGTCAAAAGCGCCGCCATCAACCAGGCGCGCACGCCCATGGAGGTGATCGACGCCATCGACCAGGTGATTCCGTTGGTCGAACTGCCCGACCTGCTGGTCCAGGCGCCGCCCCAGCTCAACGGCCCGGGCGTGGCCGCCATCAACGTGGGCGCCCGTCTGGGCGTGGCCAGCGAGCCCCTGCCGGTTCCCGTCACCCGGGCCGAGCGCTATGCCTTGCATGACGCCTTGCGCGATATGCAGGTGGTGGTGACCGACGGCCTGGGCACCACCCTGGGGCAGGGCAAGGGCAGCGACATCCTCGGGCACCCGCTGAACGCCGTGGTCTGGCTGGCCCAGGCGCTGGCGCAGGAGGGCCTGGCCTTGCAGCCCGGCGACCTGGTCAGCCTGGGGTCTTTCTCGCCCTTGCTGCCGCCCAAGCCGGGCCTGCAGGTGCAGGTGCGCTACCCAGGCCTGCCCGGCGCCGTGCCGGTGCAGCTTTCTTTTGAATAACGCGCAGCCTCTGCCCCGCCTCCGTGACCGACCACAGCGCCTACCACCTCCACCACCACCGCCTGACCCCGCAGATGCGCAGCGTGCTCGACCGCATGGCGCGGGCCGGGCATCCGCCCTTGCACACCCGTTCGCCTGCCGAGGCCCGCGTGGCTTACGAAGCCGGATCGGGCGTGCTCGAAGTGCCCAAGGCCGCACTGGCGCGGGTGGAGGATTTCACCCTCCCCGCGCGCGATGGCCAGGCCTTGCCGGCGCGCCTGTATGCCCCCTCGGCCGCGGCCGGCCTGCCGCTCTTGCTGTACCTGCATGGCGGCGGCTTCACGATTGGCAGCATCGCCACGCACGACATCCTGTGCCGTGAGCTGGCCCGCTTGGCCGGCTGCATGGTGGTGTCGCTGGACTACCGGCTGGCGCCCGAGCACCGTTTCCCCACCGCCAGCCACGACGCCTGGGATGCCCTGGCCTGGCTGGCCGAACACGGACACACGCTGGGCGCCGATCCGTCCCGCCTGGCCGTGGGGGGCGACAGTGCCGGGGGCACGCTGGCCGCCGTCAATGCCATCCTGGCGCGCGATGCCGGCCTGCCGCTGGCCCTGCAGCTGCTGATCTACCCCGGCTGTGCGGCGCACCAGGACACGCCCTCGCACACCACCTTTGCCAAGGGCCTGGTGCTCGAAGCCCCGGCCATCAGCTGGTTCTTCGGCCACTATGTCCAAAGCCGCGCCGAGCGCGAGGACTGGCGCTTTGCCCTCTTGCACGCCCCCGATGTCGAGGGCGTGGCCCCGGCCTGGATCGGTCTGGCCGAATGCGATCCGCTGGTCGATGAAGGCATCGACTATGCCGACAAGCTGCGCTGGGCCGGCGTGCCGGTGGACCTGGAAATCTACCGCGGCGTGACCCACGAGTTCATCAAGATGGGCCGCGCCATTCCCGAGGCATTGCAGGCCCATGCCGATGCCGCCCGTGCCTTGCGCACTGCTTTTGGAGAGGCTTGAGCCATGCAGCTCGCGGAGTTTCGTTGCACTGAGCGCCTGCGGGTGCGCTGGTCGGAGGTCGATCCCCAGAAGATCGTCTTCAATGCGCATTACCTGGGCTACGCCGACATCGCCATGAACGCCTACTGGCGTGCCCTGGCGCTGCCCTACGAAGCCAGCATGCAGGCCCTGGCGGGAGAGATGTTTGTGCGCAAGGCCACGGTGGAATACCACGCCTCGGCCCGCATGGACGATGGCCTGGTGGTGGGCCTGCGCTGTGCCGGCGTGGGCAATTCATCCTGCCGTTTCGAGGCCGGTATTTTTTGCGGGGAGCGCTTGTTGGTGTCGGTCGAGCTGGTCTATGTGTTTGCCGACCCGGTGGCCCAGAAGCCCCAGCCTGTGCCCCCGGCGTTGCGGGCCCTGCTGCAGGACTACGAGGCGGGCGCAGGCACCGTCGAGTGCCGTACCGGCGACTGGAACGCCCTGGGCCGCGCGGCGGGCCGCTTGCGCACGGCCGTGTTTGTGCGCGAGCAGGGCATCCCCGCCGACCAGGAGGCCGATGCCCTGGATGCCTCGGCCCGCCACGCGGTGGTCTTCAACCGCCTTGGCATGCCCGTGGCCACGGGCCGGCTGGTGCAGCAGGCCCCGGGCGTGGGGCGCATCGAACGCCTGGCCGTGGACCGGTCGCTGCGCGGCGCGCAATGGGGGCGCCAGTTGCTGGACGCCCTGGTCCAGGCGTCCCGGGCCCGGGGCGACCACCAACTGCGTCTGCAGACCCCGCACAGCGCCGAGGGCTTTTTTCAGCGCGCTGGCTTCACGGCCTGCGGCGAGCCCTTCGAGGCGGTTGGCCGCAGGTGCCGGGCCATGGAGCGCGCTCTGGCCTGAGCCGGGCCCCGGCTGCCAGCGCAGCCCGGATCGGTGAGAGGGGCCCTGGTGCGGGCCGCGTCAGGCGGCTTGCAGGGCCAGCACGAACAGCGCCACCGCGCAGCCGTGGCCGATGAACCAGCACAGCGAGCGCAGGGTGGCCCGGTCGGCCAGGTAGCTGGCGATGTAGGCCAGCCGGGCCAGGACGAAGGCAATCGCCAGGGTGTCGAGCGTGCTCTGGGCAACGCCGGCCTGCAGGGCCAGCAGCACGGCGGCGGCGAACAGCGGGAAGGCTTCGAAACTGTTGGCCTGGGCGGCGTTGGCCCGGGCGCGGTAGCCGGATTGCCGCGCCAGCCACTCGCGTGGCGCATGGTTGTCGAAATCGCGCAGGCCGGCCTTGGCGATGCCGGCGCCCACCACGGGCAGCAGGCCCGAAAACAGCAGGCAGAGAAAGCTCCAGTGCATGGGGGCTCCTTGGGGACGGGGGTCAGAGGTCTTCGAGCAGGGCGTAGGGCAGCGCCTGCAGTTGCAGGGCGGTGCCGGACTCCGGGCCGGCCTGCAGGGCTTCGGTGGCCGCCGCGGTTTGCAGCGAGACAATGGCATCCCAGCCGCCCTGGGGCGCAGGGGCGGCCTGCACCACGGTGCCGCAGGGCTGCTCGGCATCGTGGGCGGTAAAGACCTCGGTGCCCACGGTGAGCGGGGCTTCGGCGTGCGCCAGGTAGGCCCGTCGCTTGAGGGTGCCGCGGAACTGGCTGCGCGCCACGACTTCCTGGCCGGGGTAGCAGCCTTTCTTGAAGTTCACGCCGCCGACCGATTCGTAATTCAGCATCTGGGGCACAAAGGCTTCCACCAGCGGGGCCGTGAGCGTGGCCACGCCGCTGCGCACTTCGCTCCAGGCCCACAGGGCCGCATCCAGCGGGGCGCCCGCGGGGGCGGGGGTGCCGGTGGGGGCGATCCAGAGTGCCCGGGCCTGGCCATCGGCGGGGTAGAGGTGGACGATGCTGATCTCGCCCCTATCGGCCTTGGACCAAGCGGGTTGTGCGCTGTCTGCTATGGATTGAATAGCGTCTCCGGCCAGGCCGTAGAGCGCGAACTCTGCCGTGGCGTCGCTGAGCTGGGCCTTGGCGCGCAGCACGAACATCGACAGGCGCTTGAGCGTGGGTGCCAGCAGGTCGCGGCTGCACAGCAGCAGGACCTCGGTGGCACTGCGCTTCAAGCCAATGAAGCTGGCCTGCATGCGGCCCTTGGCGGACAGGAAGGCGGCCAGGCGGGCCTCCTGCAAACCGAGCAGGGCGAAGTCCTGCGTGAGCTGGCCGTGCAAAAAGGTGGCGGCGTCTGCGCCTTGCACGCGGATCACGCCGAGGTGGTGGAGGGGGGCAATGCCATTCAGAAGCTGGGTCATCCCTCAATTATCATCCTCGCTCCCTTACATACAGGCAGCAGGGTTGTGCGACGTTTATTGGCATGGGTTTTGGTGGCGGTGATCGCTGCGGGTGCCGCAGGCGGCGTGGCCTGGGCGTGGCTGGACCGTCCGCTGCACTGGGGGGCGGGGGCCCTGGACCTGGCGATCGAGCCCGGCACCACGCCCCGGGGTGTGGCGCGCGAGGTGGTCGCTGCCGGGGTGCAGACCGATGCCCGCTGGCTGTACGCCTGGTTTCGCGTCTCGGGACAAGACCGCCTGATCCGCGCGGGCAACTACGAACTCCTGCCCGGCACCACGCCGCGCAGCCTGCTGCAAAAGCTGGTGCGCGGTGAAGAAAGCCTGCGCGCCCTGACCCTGGTCGAGGGCTGGAATTTCCGCCAGGTGCGCCAGGCGATGGTCAAGGAAAACCAGCTCAAACCCGACTCCGCCGCCCTCAGCGACGAGGCCCTGATGGCGCAACTGGGCCGCCCCGGCGTGCCGCCCGAAGGGCGTTTTTTCCCCGACACCTACACCTACGCCAAGGGGTCCAGCGATGTGGCGCTGCTGCGCCGCGCCCTGCACGCGATGGACCGGCGGCTGGACGCCGCCTGGGCCCAGCGTGCACCCGACCTGCCGCTGCAGACCGCGGAGCAGGCCCTGGTCCTGGCGAGCATTGTCGAAAAGGAAACCGGCCGTGCCAGCGACCGCGCCCAGATTGCCGGCGTGTTTGTGAACCGCCTGCGCGTGGGCATGCTGCTGCAGACCGACCCCACCGTGATTTACGGCCTGGGCGAGAAGTTCGATGGCAATCTGCGCCGCCGTGACCTGCAGGCCGATACGCCCTGGAACACCTACACCCGGGCCGGCCTGCCGCCCACGCCGATCGCCATGCCGGGCAAGGCCGCCCTGCTGGCCGCCGTGCAGCCCGAGCGCACGCGGGCGCTGTATTTCGTGGCCAAGGGCGATGGCTCCAGCCATTTCAGTGCTTCGCTGGATGAGCACAATCGCGCGGTCAACCGCTTTCAGCGGGGTCAATAAAGGGTTTTATGTCAGCACGGGGCTTGTTCATCACTTTCGAAGGCATCGACGGGGCCGGCAAGTCCTCGCACATCGAGGCCCTGGCCCAGGCCTTTCGGGCCCAGGGCCGCACCGTCACCGTCAGCCGCGAGCCCGGCGGCACGCCGCTGGCCGAAAAGCTGCGTGCGCTGGTGCTCAACGATCCCATGGATGCGTTGACCGAGTCGCTGCTGATCTTTGCCGCCCGCCGCGACCACCTGCACAAGGTCATCGAGCCGGCCCTGGCCCGTGGCGAGGTGCTGTTGTGCGACCGCTTCACCGACGCCACTTTTGCCTACCAGGGCGGGGGGCGGGGCTTTGACCGGGGTGTGCTCACTTTATTGGAGCGCCTGGCGCAGACTGGGCTTGCCCCAGACCCTGATTTGATGCGTGAACCTGATCTGACCCTGTGGTTTGATCTGCCCCCCGAGCAGGCGGCCGAGCGCCTGGCCGGTGCGCGCGTGCCCGATCGGTTCGAGGCGCAGCCGGTGGCGTTTTTCCGCCGCGTGGCACAAGGGTATGCCGACCGCTTTGCGGCGGCGCCCCAGCGTTTCGCCCGGATCGATGCGGCCCCCGCGCGCGAGCAGGTCTGGCCGCAATTGTGCGCGGCGCTGGTGGCCCGGGGCTGGCTGGCTGCCAGCGCCTCCACCGCGGACGCCCGGCCATGAGCGCGGCGCCCCTGGCCCCCTGGATCGCCGCCCAGCGCGCCACCTTGCTGGCCCAGCGGGGCCACGCCTGGCTCTTGCAGGGGCCTTCGGGCCTGGGGCAGTACGCCCTGGGCCTGGAACTGGTGCGGGCCTGGCTCTGCGATGCACCCGGCGCGCAGGGGGCTTGTGGCCAGTGCGGCAGCTGCCATGCCATCGAGGTGCGCACCCAGGCCGATCTGTGCGTGCTGATGCCCGAGACGCAGATGCTGGCCCTGGGCTGGCCTTTGTCGGAAAAGGCCCAGGCCGATATCGACGACAAAAAGCGCAAGCCCAGCCGTGAAATCCGGGTCGAAGCCATGCGCGAGGCCGTGGAGTTTGCCCAGCGCACTTCCGCGCGCGGGCGGGGCAAGGCCGTGCTGGTCTATCCCGCCGAGCAGATGAACCCCATCACCGCCAACGCCTTGCTCAAGACCCTGGAGGAGCCTCCGGGTGATGTGCGCTTTGTGCTGGCCAGCGAGGCCGCGCACCAGTTGCTGCCCACCATCCGCAGCCGTTGCCTGGGCCACACCATGGTCTGGCCCGCGGAGGAGGCCATGCTGGACTGGCTGGCCGGGCAGGGGGTGGCGCGCGCGGCGGCGCAGGGCTTTTTGCGCTGTGCCGGGGGGCGTCCGGACGATGCCCTGGCGCTGGCGCGCTCCGGCCGCAGTCCGCAGGCCTGGTCGGCCTTGCCCCAGGCCATGGCCCGGGGCGACGTCAGCGCGCTGGGCGACTGGACACCCGCCCAGGCCGTGGAGGCGCTGCAAAAGCTCTGCCACGACCTGCTTGCGGTGGGCGTGGGCGCTGCCCCGCGCTACTTTGGCGTGGCCGATCTGCCCCCGCCGCCCACCCTGGCGGCGCTGGCCCGCTGGTCCCGTGCGCTGGTCCAGGAGGCGCGCACGGCCGAGCACCCTTTCAATGCCGGGTTGATGCTGGAGGCGCTGGTGGCCCGGGCGCGAAACACCCTACACTCCCGCTAGTCTGCCCCTGCCCCCGCCATGAACAGCCCTCTTTCTTCTCCGCGCCCCAGCGTCATGCAATTGGCCCTCAAGGAAAGGGCGGCCCTGTACGCGGCCTATATCCCGCTGTTTGCCGAGGGCGGCATCTTTGTCCCCACGCAGCGCGAGTACCGGCTGGGGGACGATGTGTATGTCTTGCTCACCTTGCCCAACGACACCCAGCGCTATCCCGTGGCGGGCCGCGTGGCCTGGGTGACCCCGCCGCATGCCACGGGCAACCGTCCGCAGGGGGTGGGCATTCAGTTTCCGCAGGACGACAAATCGCGCCTGCTGAAGCTGAAAATCGAAGAAATCCTGGGCACCGCGCTGGGCTCGGGGCGCCCTACCCACACCCTCTGAAGCCCTGTTGCCGGGCCGGTGGTCCCTGGCCGGCTGGTCCTGTTGTTTGGAAACCGTATGTTTGTCGATTCGCATTGCCATCTCTCCTTTCCCGATCTCGTGCACCAGTTGCCCGCCATCCGCCAGGCGATGGCCGAAGCCCAGGTCGATCGCGCCCTGTGTATCTGCACCACGCTGGAGGAGTTTGGCGACGTGCACGCGCTGGCCCTGGCGCACGGCAATTTCTGGAGCACGGTGGGCGTGCACCCCGATAACGAAGGGGTGCAGGAGCCTTCGGTCCAAGACCTGCTCGACCGTGCCGCCTTGCCCCGCGTGGTGGCGATTGGCGAGACCGGACTCGACTACTACGGCATGGAAGACCGCAAAGGCGGCCGCAGCGTGGCCGACCTGGAATGGCAGCGCGATCGCTTTCGCACCCATATCCGCGCGGCCCGCGCCTGTGCCAAGCCCTTGATCATCCACACCCGCAGCGCCTCGGATGACACCCTGGCTATCTTGCGCGAGGAAGGGGAAGACGGTGCGGGCAATCGGGCGGGCGGGGTGTTCCATTGCTTCACGGAGTCCATGGCCGTGGCCCGGGCCGCGCTGGACCTGGGTTATTACCTTTCGTTTTCGGGCATCGTCACCTTCAAGAGTGCACAGGAGCTGCGCGAGGTGGTGGCCTATGTGCCCCTGGACCGCCTGCTGATCGAAACCGACAGCCCCTATCTGGCCCCGGTCCCCTACCGTGGCAAGACCAACAACCCCTCGTATGTACCCCTGGTGGCGCGCCAGGTGGCGCAGACCAAGGGGGTGGCCCTGGAGGCGGTGGCCGAGGCCACCAGCCGCAATTTCGAGCAGCTGTTCCGGGGCGTGGTGGCATGAGGCGCCGGCGCGAATGGCTCTGGGCCCTGGCCTGCGGGGCCGTGGCGCCGGCTGTCTGGGCAGGGGCGTTCGACGATTTTTTTACCGCCATCCAGCGCGACGATGGCCCCGCCATCACGGCCTTGCTGCGCAGGGGTTTTGACCCCAATACCCGCGATGCCCAAGGGCGGGCGGGCCTGATCCTGGCCGTGCAGGCCGATGCCATGGCGGCGTTTGCCGCGCTGATGGCCTCTCGGCAGCTGAAGGTGGAAGTCCGCAATGCCCGCGATGAAAGCCCCTTGATGCTGGCCGCCATCAAAGCGCATGTCCCGGCCGTTCAGGCCCTTATTGCGCGCGATGCCGATGTCA
This sequence comes from Burkholderiaceae bacterium, assembly GCA_028685665.1. Classification (GTDB taxonomy): domain Bacteria; phylum Pseudomonadota; class Gammaproteobacteria; order Burkholderiales; family Burkholderiaceae_C; genus JAQUDN01. The sequence continues at coordinate 9,659 of JAQUDN010000066.1, forward strand.
ACAAGCCCGGCTGGACACCCTTGCACTACGCTGCAGCTGGCACGACCGAGCGCCAGCCAGCGGTGGTGGCCTTGCTGCTGGAGCACCATGCCTACCTCGATGCCGCCTCGCCCAATGGCACCACGCCTTTGATGATGGCGGCGCAATACGGCACGCCGGACGTTGTGGCGCTGTTGCTGGAGGCCGGGGCCGATCCCACCCTCAAGAACGGTTTGGGGCTGAGCGCCAGTGACTTTGCCTTGCGTGGGGGCCGCCCATCGGTGGTGGAACAGATCGCGCAGGCCATCCGCCGCCGCCAGCCCCGCCGGGGCGCCTGGTAAACCGCCTTGCGGGGCGCTGCAGGGCTGGAGGCGGGTCCGGGTCCGGGGGCTGCGGCGTCAGCCGTCGCCGGGCGGCGTTGACGTGTCGCGCGGTTCTGTGCGCGCCTGCAGGCGGGCGTACAGGCCGCCCAGTGCCATCAGCGCGCTGTGGCTGCCTTGCTCCACGATGCGGCCATGGGCCATCACCACCACCCGGTCGGCATGCTCAATCGTCGAGAGCCGGTGGGCAATGACCAGGGTGGTGCGCCCCTGCATGAGCCGCTGCAAGGCTTCTTGCACCAGGCGCTCGGATTCGGTGTCGAGCGCCGAAGTGGCTTCATCGAGGATCAGGATCGGCGCATCTTTGTACAGTGCGCGGGCAATCGCCAGGCGCTGGCGTTGCCCGCCGGAGAGCTGAACGGCGTTGTGCCCCACGACGGTGTGCATGCCCTGGGGCAGCGCCGCAATATGGTCGGCCAGGTTGGCGGCCACCAGGCAGGCCTGGACCTTGGGCTCATCCACGTCGCTGCCCAGGGCCACATTGGCCGCGATGCTGGCGTTGAACATCACCACGTCCTGGCTGACCATGGCAAATTGCGCCCGCAGGGCGTCCAGCTGCCAATCGTTCAGGTCGCAGCCATCGAGCAGGATTTTTCCGGATTGCGGATGGATGAAGCGCGGCAGCAGGTTGACCAGCGTGGTCTTGCCAGCCCCCGAGGGCCCGACCAGCGCCACGATTTCCCCCGGCTGGACGCTCAGGCTGACCCGGTCGAGCGCCGGTGCCTGGTCGGGACCAAAGGCCACCGTCACGTCGTGCAGAGCGAGGGCGCCAGCCACGCGGGCCGCACGGTGTGTGCCCCCGGTTTCCGCCAGGCTGTCGTCCAGCAAGGACAGGCCGCGCTCCAGGGCCGCCAGGCCCCGGGTGATGGGGCTGGCCACATCGGCCAGGCGGCGGATGGGGGCAATCAGCATCAGCATGGCGGTGATGAACGCCACGAAGCCCCCGACGGTAACGTCTTTGGTCTGGACCGCGCCCCGGCTTTGCCACAGGGCAATGCAGATCACTACCGACAAGGCGGCGGCGGCCAGCAGCTGCGTCAGCGGGGTCATCGAGGCAGACGAGATGGTGGACTTGATGGCCAGGTGCCGCAGGCTGTGGCTCAGTTCCGCGAAGCGCGCAGCCTGGCTGGCCTGGGCCCCATGCAGGCGCACCATGCGGTGGGCCAGCACGTTTTCTTCGACGACATAGGCCAACTCGTCCGTGGCCTGCTGGCTTTTCTTGGTCAGCCCATACAGGCGGCGTGACAGCGTGCGCATGATCCAGGCCACGCCGGGCACGATGACCGCCACGATCAGGGTGAGCTGCCAGTTCAGGTAAAGCAGGTAGCCCAGCAGGGCCAGCAGGGTGAAACCATCCCGGGACAGCCCCAGGAGCGCCTGGACCAGCAAGGTCGAACCCGTCTGCACTTCATACACGACGGTATTGGACAGCGCACTGGCCGATTGGCGGCTGAACAGCGCCATATCGGCGGCCAGCACCCGCTGAAAGAGCGTTTCCCGCAGCGCCAGCATGCCTTCGTTCGCGATGCGTGCCAGCGCATATTGCGCGACAAATTGCGCAATACCCCGCACCAGAAAGACGCCCATGATGGCCAGGGGCACCGTCCACAACTGCAGCGTGCCCTGGGTAAAGCCCCGGTCCAGCAGCGGCTGCAGCAGGGCAGGCATCAGGGGTTCGGTCAGTGCGCCCACCAGGGTCGCCACCACGGCCAGCGTCCAGGCGAGACGGTGGTGGCCAAAATAAGCCGTCAGCCGTGCCAAACGGGTTTTCAGGCGGGGTGGGGGAGGGGGGGAAGAGGGCGTTGCGCCCGGTGCGGTGGCGTGCATGTGGCCGGAATTCTAAGGTTCGCGGTCCCGCAACCGCACAGTTTGTCACGGAGCGGGCTTGCCAGTGTGTAACATTCACGCCTGTTCACCGGCATTTGCTCGGTTCTCGCTGGCTGTCCATGACCACTGATCGTATTTCCCCCTCCTCTTTTTCCGCGGCGGTGCCGCAGCCTTTGCGGCGCCATGTGCTGGCGGCGCTGGCTTGTACTTCCGCTGCGCCTGCGTTGGCGCAATTTCGTGTGGAAGTGACGGGCGTGGGCTTGACCCAGTTGCCTGTGGCCATTGCGGCTTTCCGTGGCGAGGCACAGTCGCCCCAGAAGATTTCGGCCATTGTCCAGGCCGATCTGGAGCGCAGCGGCCAATTCCGTGCCATCGACACAGCAGGGGTTGTCCTGGATGAAAACGCCCGGCCTGATGTCGCCTTGTGGCGCCAAAAGAGTGCCGATTCCCTGGCCACGGGCAGCGTCACGCGCTTGCCGGATGGCCGCTTTGATGTCCGTTTCCGCTTGTGGGACGTGGTGCGCGGACAGGACCTGGGGGGGCAGGGCTTTGTCGTCACCCAGGGCGATCTGCGCCTGGTCTCCCACCGCATTGCCGATTTCATTTACGAAAAGCTCACCGGCGAGCGCGGCATCTTTTCCACGCGGATTGCCTATGTCACCAAGGCCGGGAGCCGGCACAGTCTCTGGGTAGCGGACGCCGACGGAGAAAACGCGCAATCGGCCTTGTCCAGCCCGGAACCCATCATCTCTCCCGCCTGGTCGCCCAGCGGTGGCCAACTGGCGTATGTGTCTTTCGAGTCGCGCAAGCCGGTGGTGTATGTGCACGATGTGGCCACGGGCAAGCGGCGCCTGATTGCCAATTTCCGGGGGTCCAACAGCGCCCCGGCGTGGTCGCCCGATGGCCGTACGCTGGCCGTGACGCTGAGCCGCGACGGAGGCTCCCAGCTCTACGTGATCGATGCCAACGGAGGCGAGCCCCGGCGCCTGATGCAGAGCACCGGCATCGATACCGAGCCCGTGTTCTCGGGCGATGGCCGCAGCATTTATTTTGTGAGCGATCGGGGCGGGGCTCCGCAGATTTACAAGGTGCCCGTCTCGGGGGGCAACGCCGAACGCGTGACCTTCACGGGCAGCTACAACATCTCGCCCAGCATCAGCCCCGATGGGCGCTGGCTGGCCTATATCTCGCGCGTGGGCGGCGCCTACAAGCTGCATGTGATGGACCTTTCGTCCTCTGCGGTCGCCGCCATCACGGACACCACCGCTGACGAAAACCCCAGTTTTGCCCCCAACAGCAAACTCATCGTCTACGCCACCTTGCAGCAAGGGCGCGAGGCGCTCATGACCGCCACCTTGGACGGGAAGATCAAGGCACGGCTGGCAGGGCAGGGCGGGGATATCCGTGAGCCCGATTGGGGTCCGTTCCAGAAGCCATGAATTTCACATCCTTTCGTTTATCGGGTTTTCAGGAGAATTTCGCATGATCAAACGTCTTTCCATCGCTGTCGCCGTGGCCGCACTCATGGCGGGTTGCAGCTCGGGTGTCAAGCTGGACGATGTCCCTGTCGAGGACAAGTCGGCCATCCCTACCAGCGGCGCTGTCGGGGCCGGGGCCAATGCGGGCACGACAGGGCAAAGCGGGGTGGCCGGTGTGGACCTCGGGCAGTCTGCCCGCAATGCCGGTGGGCCGGTGGGCGTGAGTCGCCTTGTCTATTTTGATTACGACAGCTACGTGATCAAGCCAGAGTTCCAGTCGCTGATCGATGCCCATGCCCGCTTCATCAAGGCCAACAACGCCCGCAAGGTGATGATCGAAGGCCATACCGACGAGCGTGGAGGCCGTGAATACAACCTGGCCCTGGGCCAAAAGCGTGCGGAAGCGGTCCGCCGCTCTCTCGGTTTGCTGGGTGTCGCCGACAGCCAGGTCGAAGCCGTGAGTTTTGGCAAGGAAAAGCTGGCCGTGCAGGGCAGTGGGGAAGATGCCAATGCGCAAAACCGCCGCGCTGAACTGTCGTACCGCTGATGCCGCTGTCCATGGGGGCGTTGCCCTTGAAAACCGTCCTGGCCTTGGCGCTCTCCTGCCTGATGGCACCTGCCAGCCAGGCGGCGATTTTTGAAGACGGCGAAGCCCGGCGGGCCATTCTGGAGCTCCGCCAAAAGTTCGATGCACTGCAGTTGAGCCAGCAACGCGCCTCTGATGAATTGCGCAAATCCGGGGACGATAACGCCCAGCTGCGCCGCAGCTTGCTGGACCTGCAGACCCAGATCGATGCCTTGCGTGCCGAGCAAGCCAAGCTGAGGGGCCAGAGCGAGCAGCAGCTTCGGGACATCGCGGACCTGCAGCGCCGCCAAAAGGACATCGCCCAGGGCGTCGACGAGCGCTTGCGCCAGTTCGAGCCGGTCAAAGTGTCTTTGGATGGGATCGAATTCCAGGCCGATCCGGCCGAGAAGCGCGATTTCGAAGCCGCTTTGGCCGTCTTCCGGACCGGCAAGTTCGCCGAGGCGGGGACGGTGCTGGCCGCCTTTTTACGCCAGTACCCCCGCAGCGGCTATGTGCCTTCGGTGCGCTTCTGGTTGGGCAATGCCCTGTACGCTGAGCGCGACTACAAGGAAGCCATCACCCATTTCAAGGCCTTGTTGTCGCAGGCGCCCGGCCATGCGCGCGCGCCCGAGGCGGCCCTGTCGATCGCCAATTGCCAGACGGAGCTGAAAGACCCGCGCGCGGCCCGCAAGACCCTCGAAGATCTGGTGCGTGCCTATCCCCAATCGGAAGCGGCGGCTGCGGCCAAAGAGCGGCTTTCCCGTCTCAAATGAGTCCCGCAGAACATCCTGTCGTGGCTGCCCCGGACGAGCAGGCCCTGGATGCCGATGGGGCCCGGCGGTTTGGTGGCCTGGAGCGTTTGTACGGACTTGCCGGTGCTGCGCGCATTCGCCGTGCGCATGTCGCGGTCGTCGGCCTCGGTGGTGTGGGCTCCTGGGCGGCTGAGGCCTTGGCCCGCAGCGGTGTGGGACAGATCACCTTGATTGATCTGGACCATGTCGCGGAGTCGAATATCAACCGCCAGATCCAGGCGGTGTCCACCACCGTGGGGCAGGCCAAGGTCCTTGCCATGCAGGATCGCATTGCGCTGATCCATCCGCAGTGCCAGGTGGTCTGCCTGGAAGACTTCGTGGGCCCGGACAACTGGCCGGGTCTTTTGACGCACCCCGTGAGTGCCGTGATCGATGCGTGCGATCAGGTCCAGGCCAAGACGGCCATGGCGGCCTGGGCGCGTCGCACCGGAACCTTGCTGATCACCGTAGGCGCTGCAGGGGGGAAGCGATTCGCCCACAAGGTGGACATCGAGGATCTGGCGCTGACCACGCACGACCCCTTGCTGGCCCAGGTCCGTTACCGCCTGCGCAAGGCCCATGGCGCCCCGAAGGAGGGGCGAAAAATAGGGGTGGCCTGTGTCTTCAGCCGTGAACCGGTAGCCCCTCCCGATGCCTCGTGCGATATGGACGGCGATGGCAGTTTGAATTGCCATGGGTACGGGTCCGTTGTCTCGGTGACCGCTACGTTCGGGCAGTGTGCCGCAGGGTGGGTTCTGGATAAATTGGCGTCAGCCAAGGAACGCGTCTAAAAGACGCTATAATAGAGGGCTTGGAAATATTAAAATTATTTCCAAGATGGGACGTTAGCTCAGTTGGTAGAGCAGCGGACTTTTAATCCGTTTGTCGTGGGTTCGACCCCCGCACGTCCCACCAAATAAGCCGTATCGGCAAAAAAGCCTGCTATTGAATAAATAGCAGGCTTTTTTATTTGGAGCCCCCATTTTGGGGTCTATCCAGCGGGGTACAGCCTCTGCATGCGGTGATCAACACCCCCCGGGAACACTTCCCTCGGTTTTTGCGCCGGGAACGGTGCGCCCGAGATCGGATGGCTCTCTGACCGGGGTGTGAATCTGCGACTGCGCTTGCAGGCCCGTTTCAGACCGGCCAGTCCCTTTGGGACAGCATGCACCGGGTGTAAATGCCCAAGGGCTGGGGGGTTGGATGGAGGAGCTCGGCTTCCGTGAGTCCCTGGGTCGGGGGGCGCCAGTTGCCCAGCCAAGTCTGAACCCAAAACTGCAACTGTTTGTATGACATACCATGCCCTCTTCAACATTAAACTATATAAACAGTATATATAGTTTTTGCGTTGTCTGTCCATCCACGTTAACCCATG
>JAQUDN010000236.1 GCA_028685665.1 Burkholderiaceae bacterium
TGGACCGGGCCGGGTATGACCGTGCCTACGCTGCAGCCCTGACCGCGGCCACGGCCATCGTCGGCCCCATCATTCCGCCGTCGATCATCATGATCATCTATGCCTTGCAGGACGAGCGGGTGTCGGCGGGGGCGCTGTTCGTCGCGGGCTTCATTCCAGGCATTTTGATCGCCGCCGGCATGTGCGTGGTCAACTACCGCGTCTCGAAAGCCCGCAACTACCGCGGCACCGAGGGCCAGGAGACCTTCGCCGAAAAGATGCGGGTGAGCTGGAAAGCGCTGCCCGCCCTGATGCTGCCGGTGCTGATCCTGGGCGGCATGCGCGCCGGCTGGTTCACGCCCACCGAGGCGTCGGTGGTGGCGGTGTTCTATGCGCTGGCCTGCGGCAAGTGGATTTACCGCACGCTGCAATGGTCGGCCTTGCCCAACATCCTCTCGCGCTCGGCGCTGATGACGGCTTCGGTGCTGATCATCATCGGCACCTCGAACGCCTTTGCCTGGATCTTGACCATCGATGGCTTGCCCATCGCCCTGGCCGACTGGATGAGCCGCCAGGAGATGACGTCCTTCACCTTCCTGATCGCCGTCAACATTTTCCTGTTGATCTTCGGCATCTTCATCGAGCCCTTGCCCGGGGTGATGGTGCTGGTGCCGATCCTGGCGCCCGTGGCCGCCAAGCTGGGCATCGACCCGATCCACTTCGCCATGGTGGTGATCTTCAACCTGACCCTGGGCATGGTGACGCCGCCAGTGGGGGGCTTGCTGTTCGTCACGTCCAACGTCTCGAAAGTGCCGCTGTCCGCCCTCACGCGCGAGCTCAAGCCCTTCCTGATCGCGCACGCCCTCATCCTGGCGCTGCTCACCTTCGTCCCCGCCCTGAGCACCTGGGCGCCGCGCGCCCTGGGTTTCCACTGAACCGGTTTCTTTGCCATGACCACCACTTCCAAGCAACTTCCCACCGTAGGCGTGATCGGCCTCGGGGCCATGGGCCAAGGCATGGCCGGATCGCTGCGGCGGGCGGCTTACCCTTTGCGTGTCTGTGATGTGCGCCACGGTGCGGCGCAAGCGTTTGCCCAGGAGGGCGGCGTGGCCTGCGCCACGCCGGCCGAACTGGCCCGGGGCGCGGACATCGTGGTCAGCGTGGTCGTCAACGCCGAGCAGACCGAGGCCGTGCTGTTTGGCGAACACGGCGCGGCCGCTGCCATGGCACCGGGCGCCTTGTTCGTGATGTGTTCCACGGTCGACCCCCATGCCTCGGTCGCGCTGGAGCGCCGCCTGAACGACCTGGGCCTGCTGTACCTGGATGCCCCCATCTCCGGTGGTGCCGCCAAGGCCGCCTCGGGCCAGATGACCATGATGACCGCGGGCCGGCCCGAGGCCTATGCCCGCGCTGGCGGCGTGCTCGAAGCCATGGCGGCCAAGGTCTACCGACTGGGCGACCAGGCGGGCAATGGCAGCAAGGTCAAGATCATCAACCAGCTGCTGGCTGGCGTGCACATTGCGGCGGCCGCGGAAGCCATGGCCCTGGGCCTGCGCGAAGGCGTCGATGCCGCAGCCCTTTATGAGGTCATCACCCACAGCGCCGGCAACAGCTGGATGTTCGAAAACCGCATGGAGCATGTGCTCCGGGGCGATTACACCCCGTTGTCGGCCGTCGATATTTTTGTCAAAGACCTTGGGCTCGTGCTCGACACGGCCCGCGCGAGCAAGTTTCCGCTGCCCTTGTCGGCCACCGCACACCAGATGTTCATGCAGGCGTCCACGGCCGGCTACGGCCGGGAAGACGATGCCGCCGTGATCAAGATTTTCCCGGGCATTGCACTGCCCCCAGCCCCGTGAGGACTTCATGCGCATTTTGATCACCGGAGGGAGCGGATTTCTGGGCAGCAGCCTGGCGCGCACCCTGCTGCAAGCACCGGCCTTGCATCTTGAGGGCCGGGGCGAAGGCGTCCTGAGCGAGCTGTGGCTGACCGACCGGGTGGCGCCTCCCACCGACCTGGCCCAGGACGCCCGTGTGCAGGCCTACACCGGCGACCTGCTGGATTTGCTGGAAGACGGCTACTTGCGCCTGGAGGGCGTGGATGCCGTGGTGCACCTGGCCGCTGCCGTGAGCGGCGATTGCGAAGCCGATCTGGACCTGGGCTTGCGCAGCAACCTGGCCACCAGCTTGGCGCTCTTGCAGGCTGCCCGCCACCAGGCGCGCCAGCCGGTGTTCGTGTTTGCCAGTTCGGTGGCGGTGTTTGGTGCCGGGCCGGGCCAAAGCCTGCCTGAGCGCATCCAGGACGACACCTTGCCCACACCCCAGAGCAGCTATGGCACGCAGAAGTTCATCGTCGAGCAATGGGTCGCCGACTATGCCCGCCGGGGGCTGGTTCAGGGGCGCAATGTGCGGCTCATGACCGTCTCGGTCCGGCCCGGGCGCCCCAATGGCGCGGCCTCCAGCTTTCTCAGCGGCATGTTCCGCGAGCCCCTGGCGGGCCAGCCCTGCGTGGTGCCGGTGCCCCCCGAGACGGCCGTGGCCCTGGCCTCGACCGACAACACCGTGCGCGGCCTGAGGGCGGCACTGTGCACCCCCGCGCCGGTGTGGGGGCCGGCCCAGGCGGTCAATTTCCCGTCGCTCACCACCACGGTGGGCGAGATGGCCCAGGCCCTGGCCCAGGTGGCAGGCCCCGCCGTGGCAGGTCGGTTGGAGTGGTGCGTGGACCCCCGGATCCAGGGCATCGTCAGCCACTGGCCCAGCCGGTTCGACACGCGCCGCGCACATGCCCTGGGCCTGTCGCCCGACGCCACGGTGCAGAGCCTGGTCCGCGCCTATGCGGCCCGCCACCCCGAGGCCATTGCCTGCCCCCTGACTTTCACCGAGACACCATGAGTTCCCCTTTGCTTGGATGCATTGCCGACGATTTCACCGGCGCCACCGATCTGGCCAACAACCTGGTGCGTGCCGGCATGCGCACGGTGCAGATGATTGGCGTGCCGCCCGACGGCCTTGCCGTGGACGCAGACGCCGTCGTCATCGCCCTCAAATCGCGCACCCTGCCTGCTGCCGAGGCGGTGGAACAGTCGCTGCAGGCGCTGGCCTGGTTGCAGGCCCAGGGCGTGGAGCAGCTGTATTTCAAATACTGCTCGACCTTTGACTCCACCCCGCAGGGCAATATCGGCCCGGTGACCGACGCCTTGCTCGATGCGCTGCACGGCCCCGACTGCGGCTTCACCATCGTCTGCCCCGCCTTCCCCGAAAACCAGCGCACGGTGTTCAAGGGCCATCTGTTCGTGGGCGATCTGCTGCTGTCGGACAGCGGCATGCGCCAGCACCCGCTCACCCCCATGACCGACGCCAATCTGGTGCGCGTCATGCAGGCCCAGACCCGCCGCCGGGTGGGGCGGGTGGACCACGCCACCGTGGCCGCCGGCCCCCAGGCGATGCGCCAGGCCTTTGCCCACCTGCAGTCGCAAGGGGTCGGGGTGGCGGTGGTCGATGCCATCACCAACGACGACCTGCTGCGCATGGGGCAGGCCCTGGAGGGCATGCCCTTGGTGACGGCGGGTTCGGGTGTGGCGATTGGCCTGCCGCAGAACTGGGCGGCCCGGGGCCTGCTGAGTGCGGCGGCGCAGGCCAGCCGGCTGCCCCCGCCCAGCGGCTTTCAGGCCGTGGTCTCGGGCAGCTGCTCGCTCGCCACCAACGCGCAGGTCCACCACTGGCTCCAGGCCGGTGGCCCGGCGTTTTCGATCGATCCCCTGGCGATTGCCGCCGGCGCCGACCTGGTTGGGCAGGCCCTGGCCTGGGCCGCACCCCG
>JAQUDN010000067.1 GCA_028685665.1 Burkholderiaceae bacterium
CCTGGCCGATGACGAGGCCTGGCTGGCCCGCACCAGCAGCGTGCACGACTGGAAACCGAACCTGCCGGTGCGCTTCTACCACGGCCAGGACGACCGCACCGTCCCGTACGTGAGCAGTGTGAGCACCCTGGAGGCCATGCGGGCCCGCGGGGCTGGCGATCAGGTCAGCCTGACCGATTGCACGGCCGTGCCGGCCTCGCATGTCGGCTGCGTACCGCCCTTTTTGACCTACCTGCTTGGGCAACTGGCCCCGCACGCGCAGGACCTGTGAACCCGGCCCGGCTGGACCCCGGCCCCCCGGGTTTTTCAGGGCGTAGTTTGCTCTGTTATCGATAGCTAGAAGAGCAATTCCTGAAAGCCTTTGAGGCCTTTTTGGCTCTTGTTTGAACCCTCCGGCCCCGCAAGGCGGGCGTTCAGGTGGCCAGGAAGTCCCGCAGGGCGAACAGGGTCTGCTCGGGGGCTTCGGTCATCTGGTGGTGGCCCACGGGCAGGTTCGCCACCCGCACCGACTTGCCCGCCGCGCGCGCCACCCCGATCAGCCCTTGCGCCGCCTTGGGCGGGGTCATCTGGTCTTGTGCGCCCAGGGCAAACAGCACGGGGCAGGTGATCCGGGCAATGGCGGCCTCGCCGTTCGCGTAGCTGTTGCAGGCCACGAAACCCCGGTGGAACACATTGGTCTCGCGGTTGCTGCGCAGCACGCGCCGGCCCAGGGCCAGGCTGGCGCCATACACCCAGGTGCCGGGCCCCAGGGCCGTGGGCGGGGCGCACAAGGTGCTGCGTGAGAACACATTGACCAGGCGCAGGGCTTTTTCGGGGTCGTTCAGCGCGGCGTCGAGCAGCGCGGGCGAGACCTTCATCGGAAAGGCCGTGCCCACCAGCGCCAGGTGGCTGACGCGGTCTTGCAGGCGCGCTGCGGCTTCGAGCGCGATCAGCGAACCCCAGCTGTGGCCCACCAGCGCCGCACGCGGCGCCCCCACAGCGTCGAGCAGTGCGGCGATGAATTCGGCGGCCTCTTCCACGCTCTGCGGGGCCGGCCCGGCGCTGCGGCAATGGCCCGGCAGGTCCACGGCCAGCACGTTCCAGCCATGGTGGGCCAGGTAGCGGCTTTGCATGGCCCAGACGCTGTGGTCGTTGAGCACGCCATGGACCAGCACCACGGTGGGCTGGGCCGGGTCGAAAGGCCTGCCACCGGTGTAGCAGTAGCTGCGGTGTCCTTGAACGGTGAGTTCCATGGTCAGGCCCCCGCTTTCTCGGCGGCCTTGAGGGCGCGCTGCAGATCGTCGATCAAATCGGCCGGGTCTTCGAGCCCAATCGACAGGCGGATGGTCCCCTGCGTGATGCCCGCGCCGGCCAGGGCTTCATCGCTGAGGCGAAAGTGCGTGGTGCTGGCCGGGTGGATCACCAGGCTGCGGCAATCGCCCACATTGGCCAGGTGGCTGAACAGCTGCAGGGCTTCGATGAACTTCTTGCCCTGGGCGCGTGAGCCCTTCAGGTCGAAGCTGAACACCGACGACACCCCGCGCGGCAGCAGCCGTTGCGCCAGGGCATGGCTGGGGTGCGAGGGGAGCAGGGGGTGGCCTACTTTGGCCACAAAGGGGTGGTTGGCCAGGAACTCCACCACTTTTTCGGTGTTGCGCACGTGGCGCTCCATGCGCAGGGGCAGGGTTTCGATGCCTTGCAGGATCAGCCAGGCGGTGTGCGGGCTCATGCAGGCGCCGAAGTCGCGCAGGCCTTCGCGGCGTGCGCGCAGCAGAAACGCCCCCACGGTGGCTTCTTCGCTGAACACCATGTGGTGAAAGCCGTCGTAAGGTGCGCTCAGTTCGGCAAAGCGGCCCGAGCCTTCCCAGTCGAAGCTGCCGCCGTCCACCACCACGCCACCGATCACGGTGCCGTGTCCCGACAAGAACTTGGTGGCCGAGTGGTAGACCAGATCGGCCCCGTGCGCGAACGGCTGGAGCAGCCAGGGCGTGGTCAGGGTGGAGTCCACCAGCAGCGGCACACCCGCCTCGTGGGCGATGGCGCTCACCGTGGGAATGTCCAGCACATCCAGGCCCGGGTTGCCCACGGTTTCGCCGAAGAACAGCTTGGTCTCGGGGCGGACGGCCGCACGCCAGCCATCGATGTCGCCCGGGGCCACGAAGGTGGTCTCGATGCCAAAGCGGCGCAGCGTGTAGTGCAGCAGGTTCTGGGAGCCCCCATACAGCGCAGTGCTGGCGACGATGTGGCTGCCCGCGCCCATCAGCGTGGCGACGGCCAGGTGCAGCGCGGCCTGGCCGCTGGCGGTGGCGATGGCCCCCGCACCGCCTTCGAGCGCCGCCATGCGCTGCTCGAAAACGGCATTGGTCGGGTTGCTGATCCGGCTGTAGACATGCCCGCCGCGCTCCATATTGAACAGGGAGGCCGCGTGGTCGCTCGATTCAAAGACGAAGGAGGTGGTGAGGTGGATGGGCACAGCGCGCGCGCCCGTGACCGGGTCGGGCGTAGCGCCTGCGTGCAGCGCGAGGGTGTCAAAGCCGGGGTCGGAGGTGCCGGGCATTCTTGTCTCCTGGGTTGTCTTGTACGCCGGCGATTGTGGGCTATATTTGCCGCAAACATTCACTTGGCCCCCAAGGCACCCCCGGAGATACCCCCCATGAAAGTCAGCGACATCCTGCGCGTCAAAGGGAACACCCTTTACACCGTCAAACCCGATGAGCCGCTGGCGGTTGCCGTAGAAATCATGGCCGGAAAAGACATCGGTTCGCTGGTGGTCATGGACCATGGCGATCTGGTCGGCATGCTGACGTTCCGCGAGGTCATCCAGCTGGCCGCCAAGCAGGGCGGCGGCGTGGGCCGCACGCTGGTGCGCTCGGCAATGGACGACCATCCGCTGACCTGCACCCTGGAAACCGAGATGGACGAAGTGCGCCGCATGATGCTGGACCGCCACGCGCGCTACATGCCTGTCATGGACAAACGCATGCTCATGGGCGTGATCAGTTTCTACGACGTGGCCAAGGCCGTGGTCGACAGCCAGGACTTCGAGAACAAGATGCTCAAAGCCTATATCCGTGACTGGCCGGCAGACGCCAGCAAGGATGAGTCCAGCGCGTCCTGATCTATCGGTCCGGTTTTCTGGGGGGCCGGGGCTTGCCATGCGACAACCCCCTTCGTGCGCGGCCGGCACGGCGGTCCGTTTGGCGGGACAGGGTCTGGGCTCAGGGATAATCCCCCGCCATGAGCGGTAATACTTTTGGCACCCTTTTCGCAGTCACCAACTTTGGTGAATCCCACGGCCCGGCCATTGGCTGCGTGATCGACGGCTGTCCGCCCGGCATGCCCTTGAGCGAGGCCGACATCCAGCACGACCTGGACCGGCGCCGCCCTGGCACCAGCCGCCATGTCACCCAGCGCAATGAGCCCGATGCGGTCGAAATTCTCTCGGGTGTCTACCAAGGCCAGACCACCGGAACCCCGATTGCCCTGCTGATCCGCAACACCGACCAGCGCAGCAAGGACTACAGCGCCATCGCTGAAAGCTTCCGGCCCGGCCATGCCGACTACACCTATTGGCACAAGTACGGGGTGCGTGATCCCCGCGGTGGGGGGCGCTCTTCGGCCCGCCTGACGGCCCCGACGGTGGCGGCTGGCGCCGTGGCCAAGCGGTGGTTGGCGCAGCAGTATGGCGTGCAGTTCCGTGCCTGCATGACCCAGTTGGGCGAGTTGGAGATTCCGTTCGAGTCCTGGGAGCATGTCCCGCACAACTCGTTTTTTGCCCCTGTGGCCGATGTGGCGCGTTACGAAGACTATATGGACGCCTTGCGCAAGGCCGGCGACTCCTGCGGTGCCCGTATCCGCGTGCAGGCCACCGGTGTTCCGGTGGGGCTGGGCCAGCCCCTGTACGACAAGCTCGATGCCGACATCGCCTACGCGATGATGGGCCTGAACGCCGTCAAGGGGGTGGAGATCGGTGCGGGTTTTGCCAGCGTGGCCCAGCGCGGCACCATCCACGGCGACTCCATGACCCCCCAGGGCTTTCTCACCAACCACGCAGGCGGTGTGCTCGGCGGCATCAGCACCGGACAGGATCTGGAGGTGAGCCTGGCCATCAAGCCCACCAGCTCCATCATCAGCCCCCGCGAATCCATCGACATCCACGGCCAGAGCGCCGAGGTCATCACCAAGGGCCGCCACGACCCCTGCGTGGGCATCCGGGCCGCGCCAATTGCCGAGGCCTTGCTGGCCCTGGTGGTGATGGAGCACGCCTTGCGCCACCGCGCCCAGTGCGCGGATGTGGTGCACGCCATACCGTCCATTCCCGCCTCGGCCTGACATGCTGGAACAGCCCGCCGCCGTGGCGGTGTGGCGCCGACCGCTGGTGCCTTTTGCGGCTTTGTCGGCCAGCTACTTTGCGCACATCGGTTTTTTCAACCCCTACCTGCCTCTCTGGCTCAAGAGCATGGGCTTGCCGCTGTTCACCATCAGTCTGTTGATGGCGGTGCAGTCGGCCACGCGCATGTTTGCTCCCTATGCCTGGGGGGTGCTCAGTGACCGCACGGGCGAGCGGGTGCGTCTGCTGCGCCTGTGCGCCATCGTGGCCTTGCTGGCCTCGTTCGGGCTGTGGTGGAAAGCGGGCGTGGTCTGGCTGACCCTGGTGCTCTTGCTCATGTTCACGCACACCAGCGCCATGATGCCCATGAGCGAAGCGGCCATGGCCCACCTGGTCAGCCAGGGGGGGAGTTTCGATGTGCGCAAATACGGGCGTGTGCGCCTGTGGGGCTCGCTGGGTTTTCTCCTGACGGTGCTGTGGGCCGGGGCCTGGTTCGAGCGCTTTGGCATGGGGTCTTTTCCCCTCTGGACCCAGTTGACCCTGGCGGTCGTGGTGCTGAGCAGCTGGCTGCTGCCACACCTGCGGGAGTCGGCGGGCGATGCGGCCGCGGCCCACCATGTGCCTGTGCTGCCGGTGTTGCGCCAGCCAGCCGTGCAGTGGTTTTTTGCCGCCGCGTTCTTCCATGTGCTGTCGCACATCGCCGTGTATGTTTTCTTTTCGCTGTTTCTGGACGGGCAGGGCTATTCCAAATCCACGATCGGTCTGTTGTGGGCTTTGTCGGTGGTGGTGGAAATTGCCTGGTTCCTGACCCAGGGCCGCTGGCTGCCGCGCTGGCCCCTGCCGCTGTGGCTGGGCGTCTGCGCTGCCGCCATGGTGGTCCGCATGGGGCTGACGGCGGTGGGCTCGGCTTGGCTGGCCTGCCTGCTGTTGGCGCAAATGCTGCACGCACTGACATTTGCCGCCCACCACACGGTGTGCATTGCGCTGCTGTCGCAGTATTTCCCGGGGCGTCTGCGTGGCCGCGGTCAGGCCTTGTATTCCGTGCTGGCCTATGGGGTGCCAGGGGTGCTGGGGGGCTTGCTGGGCGGCGCCATCGGCGCGCGCTGGGGGCTGGACGTGGTCTATGGCCTGGCCACCCTCAGCAGCGGTGCGGCCTGCGCCTGTGTCTGGAAGCTGTGGCGGTGCGCGCCCTCAGCGGGCTCCGTGCCGCCCGAGCCTGTGGGTGGACGCTGAACCCGAAGCCGCACCTCCAGGTGCCCCCGTCTTGGCGGATGGCTGCTAGGGCTTTCACCGGAAAATACGAGAAAAAATGCCTGCTGAGGCTTATCTGGCAAGCGCAGTGCGCTATCAAAAAAGATCGATGGGCAGTGGGGGTGCCAGCAGCCGGCGAAGGCCTTACTGGCGCACTTCGTCGACCAGGGCCCGGAATTCGTCGATGTCTTCAAAGCTGCGGTACACGCTGGCAAAGCGGATATAGGCCACTTTGTCGAGTTTTTTCAATTCCCGCATGACCAGTTCACCGATGCGGCTGGACTGCACTTCACGCTGACCGAGGTTGAGCAGCTTTTCTTCGATGCGTTCAATCGCGCTGTCGATCTGTTCGGTGCTGACCGGGCGTTTGCGCAGTGCCAGGTTGAAGGAGGCGAGCAGCTTGCCGCGCTCATAGTCGATGCGGCGGCCGTCTTTTTTCACGATGGCCGGAAAGTTGACTTCCGGCCGCTCGTAGGTCGTGAACCGTTTGTCGCAGGCGCCGCATTGGCGCCTGCGCCGGATGAAATCCCCATCTTCGGCCACCCGGGTCTCCACAACCTGTGTTTCCTGGTGGCTGCAGAAAGGGCATTTCATCGACAGGCAAGTCCGAAGGCTTAGCGGTAAACCGGGAAACGGGCGGTCAGCGCATTCACCTTGGCACGCACGGCGGCGATGTTGGCTTCGTCGCGGGGGTTGTCCAGCACATCGGCAACCAAGTGGGCCGTGGCACGGGCTTCTTCATCCTTGAAGCCGCGGGTGGTCATGGCGGGGGTTCCCACCCGGATACCGCTGGTCACGAACGGCTTTTCAGGGTCGTTCGGGATGGCGTTCTTGTTGATGGTCATGTGCGCAGCGCCCAGCACGGCCTCGGCTTCCTTGCCGGTGATGCCCTTGGAGCGCAGATCGACCAGCATCACGTGGCTTTGGGTGCCGCCGCTGACGATGCGCAGGCCCCGTGCGGTCAGGGTTTCTGCCACGATGCGGGCGTTTTGCACCACTTGCTGCTGGTAGAGCTTGAAATCGGGTTGCAGCGCTTCCTTGAAGGCCACGGCCTTGGCCGCGATCACGTGCATCAACGGGCCGCCTTGCAGGCCGGGGAAGATGGCGCTGTTGATGGCTTTTTCGTGCTCGGCCTTCATCAGGATGATGCCGCCACGCGGTCCGCGCAGGCTCTTGTGGGTGGTGGAGGTGACCACGTCAGCGTACGGCACGGGGTTGGGATAGACCCCAGCGGCGATCAGGCCGGCGTAATGGGCCATGTCCACCATGAGGATGGCCCCCACGTCCTTGGCCACCTTGGCGAAGCGCTCGAAGTCGATGTGCAGGCTGTAGGCCGAGGCCCCGGCCACGATCAGCTTGGGCTTGTGCTCATGGGCCTTGCGCTCCATGGCGTCGTAGTCGATGGCTTCGTTGGCATCCAGGCCATAGGAAACCACGTTGAACCATTTGCCCGACATGTTCAGGGGCATGCCATGGGTCAGGTGACCGCCTTCGGCCAGGCTCATGCCCATGATGGTGTCGCCGGGCTTGAGGAAGGCGAGGAACACGGCTTCATTGGCCGAGGCGCCGCAATGCGGCTGCACGTTGGCCGCATCGGCGCCAAACAGTTGCTTGACGCGGTCAATGGCGAGTTGCTCGGCCACGTCGACGTATTCGCAGCCACCGTAGTAGCGCTTGCCCGGGTAGCCTTCAGCGTACTTGTTGGTCAGCTGGGTGCCTTGGGCCCACATGACGGCAGGGGAGGCGTAGTTTTCGCTGGCGATCAGCTCGATGTGCTCTTCCTGGCGCTTGTTTTCGGCCTGGATGGCAGCAAAGAGTTCGGGGTCGGTTTGCTCGACAAGAATATTGCGGTGGTACATGGCAGTCCTATGAACTTGTGTCCCTTGAAACAAGGGCTGCCCAGGCGAACGGCTGAACACGGGGGCAAACCCCGCGGCACGCTCCCCAGTGGTTCACAAGAGGCAATCCCTTGCTGGTTTCCACGTCAGCGGAGGCAGCCCCTTGAGACCGCCGCGCCTATCGCCAGTTGCGTGCCATCCAAGTGTAGCTGAAGGGCCTGGCGCGGTGCCCGGGTGGGGGGTATCCCGGGTCGAAGCCGCCCGGCGTGCCCTTACAGCAGCGCCACTTCGTCTCCCCCCGTTTTGGCCGAGGGCGGCGCCATGGTTTTGATCGATTGAACCGGGGCCTGGGTAGACAGGGTGGGCATGGTGGTGGGCACGTTGCGTCCGCGTGCCACATCACGCAGCCGGGCGTGTTCGGCCAGCACCTTGGCGGTATAGCCCCCGTCGTCGGGCAGGTTGGTGGCTCCCACGTAGGCGCGCAGTCCCCCTTCGATGGAGCCTGCACGTGCGATGCATTCTTCCAGTACTTTGACGCCGACCCTCAGATTCGCCACCGGATCGAACGCCGCAAAATGGCCGCCGAAGTTCCGGTATTTGTCTGTGTGCACCCGCGTCATGACCTGCATCAGGCCTTGTGCACCCACGGGGCTTTCGGCAAACGGATTGAAATTCGATTCGATGGCCATCACCGCCAGGATCAGGGTGGCTTCCAGTTTGGTCTTGGCGCCGATTTCGAAGGCTTCGGCGACCAGGGCACTGACCGGCTCGGGCGCGACGCGGTATTTCTTGCTCAGCCAGAACGCGACCGCAGCCTGCGCCTTGGGCAAATCCTTGGGATTGCTGGCGGTGGCCCGTTCGCTGGCTTCGGGGTCGACGGTCACGCCCAGCAAGGCGACTTGCCGGGCCTGCAGCCAGCCCATGAGCGCTTCTTCGCCGGCTTGGCGCAGGTCTGGCCGGGCCGTCAGGGTGATGAAGGCAAAGGCCACAGCCAGGCCAATCACGGCAAAGCTGTTGTGGGTGATTTCCAGGAAACCTTCGGTCACATCGGAGACGAAAGTTCTGACACTGGACATGATCGGCTTGGAAGCTGTCATCGCTGTTCCTTTTCTGAGGCGGGGTCCATGGCGCAGAGGCCGGCCGTGACGGCATGGGCCGATCGCGTTGGACGCCAAGATGGAGATCCCATCGTGGGTTTGCTGCAGGCCGCCGGCCTGCAAGCAAGAGGGGAACCGAGTGAGCCAAGTGCGGCCACGGGTTCGGGTTTTTCCGGAGAAGATCCAGAGGTTTTGGCAGTGGGCGGATTCTAGGAGCTCACTAAATGCCAGGTCAATACTAACAAAAACGTTTTTAAGATATAAAAGTTATGATTTTGAAGGCAATTGAAGGGGTAAAACTTACCTTTCTTCGGGTTTTTGCTGGGGGCGGGGGTGTGCAAAGCCGGTCACCGCGTGGGGACGTGGCGTGGGGTGCGCGGAGGCGATAAAACCCCGAAATGCCTCCGCCGAACGCGCAGTGCAGGGGCTGAGAAGGCGCATCAGCCGCTCCGGGTGGGGGCTTGCGGGGAGGGGTGACGCCTACATATAGATAATGGAGCTTGTTCTCCTGGGCGGGCCTGGCCTTCCCCCGAGAGGTCTGAACTCTTTGTTGGTGTCGCCAACGGCCCGTTTGAGGGGGACTCCTCTGGTGTTTTCATCCAGAAGTCATCTTGTCGTGCTGCTCGATGCAAGGGCTGAACCCGGTGAAAATACGGCTTCAGCCGTGGCGCCTGTTTGAGAGTCAGGCAATGTGGCTCGCCCACTGAAGCATCTCGTTGAGAGATGTCCCCGTTATCCATTGGATCCATGTTTCCTTTTTTTTCCCGCAGCAAAATGTCCGACGCATCTGAAGTGAACCCGGCCCCCGCCAAAACCCATGAGCCGCACCCGCTCGATGCGCTGACTGGCGGCGCATTTTCGGCCGCCACCTCTGGTGAGCGCGCCTCCCGCATCCGTGATTGGCTGGCCACCCAGCCTGCACCCGAGTCGTTGCAGGAAGTCTTCAAGGAGCTGAGTGGACGTGACAAGGGGGCCGCCCGGGCCGTCCGTGAGCGCCTCGATGAAATCCGCCGAGCCAAGGGCCAGGAAGCCATTGCGGCTGAATGGGCTGAAAAAGCCGAGGCGCTGCTGGCTGCGCCCAAGCTCAATATTGCCGATGCACTGGCCTGGCAGCGTGATGCGGCCAAGGCGGGGGCCCCGCTGTCGCGCGAGCCGCTCTCCTTGCTCAAGGCCCAATTGGCCGAGCGCGTGAAAGTGATCGAAGACCTCCAGCACCGCGTCCAGGTGCAGCGCGAGGCTGCGGTTCTCCTGGCCCAGCGCATCGAAGTGCTTTCCACCAAACCCTGGCGCGATGCCCAAGCCGCCTTGGCTTTGCTGCAGTCGGATGTGCAGCGCTGGCAGGAGCAGGCCCAGGGCTTGACCGGTGATGCCAGCTGGGCCAGTGTCGAAGCGCGTTTTCCGCCTTTGCTGGACGCATCCCGGGCGCAGCTTCTGTTGGTGTGGGAGGCCTTCCAGGCTGCCGTGGCCCAGGCGATCCTGGCGGCGGACGATGCTGCCGCTGTCCTGCCCCCCGTACCCGTCTGGGCCGAGGAGCTGCGCGTGGCGCGCGGTCTGCCCCCTGAAATGGGCGCCGAGGCCAAACCCGTCCGGGCCCCTAAGCCCAAAGTCGACCCCCAAGTGCGTGACAAGGCGGCCCAGCTGGTGCGCGAGGCCTTGGCCACCCTGGAAAAAGAAACGGCCGAAGGGCATGGCAAGGCCAGCGCCGGTGCGGCCGCGGCCTTGCGTGCCGTGCTGAAAGTCCAGGGCAAGCACCTGGATACAGCGCTGGAACAGCAAGTGCACCAGGCCCTGGTGGCAGCAGGTGAACTCGAAGGCTGGCAGCGCTGGAGTGCCGACCAGGTGCGCGAAGACCTGGTCACCAAGGCCGAAAATCTGCTGAACCGCCCCGAAGGACAGGCCCTGGGCGGGCGCAAGATGCAGGAAACCCTGCGCATGCTCCGCGAGCAATGGAAGCAGGCTGACCAAGGCGGTGCGGCCAACCATGCCCTCTGGAAAAAGTTCGATGAGGCCTGCAATGCGGCCCATAAGGTGGTCGAAGCCTGGCTGGACAAGATTCGCTCCGAAGCCGCCGAGCACAAGGCGCAGCGTCTGGGGCTGATCGAAGAAGTCAAGGCCTGGGCGGAGCAGCATGCCGCTTCGGGCGACTGGAAGGCCATCAACCGTGCGCTGTACCAGTTTGGCGACCGCTGGCGCGAAGGTGGCCATGTCGGCGAAAAGATCTTTGCCGAATTGCAGCCCTTGTGGAAGCAGGCGATTGCTGCTGCGTCGGCGCCGCTGGAAGCCGCCAAGAAAGAGAGCCTGGCCCGCCGCCACGCCATGATCGACGAGGCCACGGCCCTGGGGGCGGCAGCCATGCTGCGCATCGATGCCGTCAAGGCCTTGCAGCAGCGCTGGCAGGGCGAGGCCCAGTCGATCCCTCTGGACCGCAAACATGAGCAAAAGCTCTGGGATGCTTTCCGCAAGCCGATCGACGAGGCCTTCAACCGCAAGTCCGCCGATCGTGAAAAGGCCGTGACCGAGTTGAGCGCCCGCGACCGGGTGGTGCTGGACGCTTCCAAGGCCCTGGAAGCCGCCAACGCCAGTGGCGATGCGCAACAGATCCGCGCAGCCATCCAGGGGTTGGAGGCCGCCCTCAAGGGGCAGGCCCAGGCTGCTGCTGCGGTGGCCTCCGCGCAGGTTTCTGAACAAAATACGCCTGCAGGCCTTGCGCAGCAAGCGTCAGATGCTCCGGATAACGTAGCAGAATCCGCAGAAACCACGGCCTCTGCCGAGGCTGAACCGGTGGCTGCCGCACCCAAGCCCGTGGCCCGACCCGTGGTGGCTGTGCGTGGGGATGACCGCCCCGGCATGAAGAAGGAAGCGCCTGCGGCCCCCATGCGCGGTGCGCGTCCCGGCGACCGCCGCGATGCCCGTGGTGAGCGTGATGCAGGCCGTGGACCGCGTCCCGAAGGGCGTGCGGGCGACCGTCCTGACCGGGGTGGCCGCTTTGGCGACCGGCCTGCCTACGAAGACCGTGGTCCCCGTCTGGGCGACACGGCCTTCCGTGCCCAGCGTGACGCTTTGGAACATGCCCAGCTCGCTCTCAAGAAGTTGGCGGCCCAGGCCCATGGCGAAGCGCTGACCCGGGTGCTGACCGCCTGGGAGCAGCGCGATGCCTCCGCATTGCCGAGTTCGCAAGAGTTGGGCGCCCGGGTGGCGGCCTCCACGCGCACGGCCTGGTCTCAAGCCCTGTCTGCGGCGCCTGCGGGGGAGGCTTCCGAAGCCCTGTTGCGTCTGGAGATTGCCGCCGAAGCCCCGACACCTGCAGAACAGCTGTCGGCCCGCCGTTTGCTGCAGTTGCAGTTGTTGACGCGCCGCAATGATCCTGCCCCCTCGGAAACCTGGGGCCAGGATACGGCCCGCGTGCTGGCCAGCGCCAGCGATGCCGCCAGTGCGCGCCGTCTGCAAAATGCCCTGAAAACCTTGTTGCGCAAATGAGCCTCAGCGCCCTGCATGTCCGTGTTTTTCAGCCGGAAGACGCGGCAGCCGCAGTGGCGCTTTGGCGCGACTGCGGTGTGTTGCGCCCCTGGAACGATCCGTACAAGGACATTGCGCGCAAGGCCACGGTGCAGCCCGAGTTGTTCCTGGTCGTGACGGCTGCAGCCGGGCCGGCTGCGCAGGAGGCTCTTGTCGCTACCGCCATGGCGGGCTACGACGGGCACCGTGGGTCGGTGTATTACCTGGCCGTGGCCCCGGACCGGCAGCGTCTGGCCATTGGTCGGATGCTGATGGCGGCTGTCGAAGAGCGTTTACTGGCGCTGGGATGCCCGAAACTGCACGTCTTGGTGCGCTCCAGCAATCTGCAGGTCCTGGATTTTTACCGGAAGCTGGGCTACCAGGCTGAAGAGGCGCTGTGCCTTGGAAAGCGCCTCATACCGGACCAGTGAGGTGGGTGCAGGGAGGTTTTAGGCGCAGTGCAAAATCCCTGAACCCATAAAAAAAGCCGTCGCGATTGCGACGGCTTTTGAATTATGGTGCCCAGAAGAGGACTCGAACCTCCACGATGTTACTCGCTAGTACCTGAAACTAGTGCGTCTACCAATTCCGCCATCTGGGCTTTCAGATCAGCTTTGAATTATAGCGAGAATTTGAAGCCTCGCAGAAAGAAGCGCAAAAAAATTGCATTTCGCTTCTCTGGATGGTTGTGCTGGACGGAGAGAAAGGTCGTTTGGAAAATAAAAAAGCCGCTGAGGGGACAGCGGCTTTGATATTTTGAAAACCAGGGCTGGTTCTCGTTAAACTTGGTGCCCAGGAGAGGACTCGAACCTCCACGATGTTACTCGCTAGTACCTGAAACTAGTGCGTCTACCAATTCCGCCACCTGGGCATTTCAGGAAAGATTCAGATTGTATATTAAAAAAACCACCGCCGAGACGCTTGCGACGCATTCGGCGGACGAAATTGAAGGCAGCGTGCAAGGGCACCGCGACGGACATGGCTTCATCCTGCGTGATGATGGTTTGCCAGACATCTATATTCCTCCCAACGAGATGCGGGCTGTCTTGCACAAGGACCGGGTGCGTGTGCGGATCGTGCGCCAAGACCGTCGGGGCCGTCCCGAAGGGCGGGTGGTCGAAATCATCGAACGCCCTGTGCAGCCCCTCATTGGCCGCTTGTTGCAGGAGAGTGGGGTCTGGCTGGTTGCGCCGGAAGACAAGCGCTACGGCCAGGATGTCCTGATTCCCAAAGGGGCGACCGGGGCTGCCAAGCCAGGGCAGGTGGTGGTGGTCGAGCTCACAGAGCCCCCGGCACTCTTTGGTCAGCCCGTGGGGCGCATCACCGAGGTGCTGGGCGAGGTGGACGATCCCGGCATGGAGATCGAGATCGCCGTGCGCAAATACGGGGTGCCGCATGAGTTTTCTGAGGCCTGTCTCGCGCAGGCCAAGGAGCTGCCTGACAAAGTCCGGGCCCAGGACAAGAAGCGCCGCATTGACCTCACCGACGTGCCTCTGGTCACCATCGATGGGGAAGACGCCCGAGACTTTGACGATGCTGTTTACTGTGAGCCCACCAAGATTGGGCGCAGCAAAGGGTGGCGTCTGCTGGTGGCAATTGCCGATGTGTCGCACTACGTGGACACGGGCAGTGCCATCGACATCGATGCCTACGACCGGGCCACCAGCGTGTATTTTCCGCGCCGGGTCATTCCCATGCTGCCTGAAAAGCTCAGCAATGGCTTGTGTTCGCTCAACCCTGAGGTCGAGCGTCTGTGCATGGTGTGCGACATGTTGGTTACCGCCAAAGGGGAGGTGCATGCTTACCAGTTCTATCCCGCGGTCATGTTCAGCCATGCACGCTTCACTTACACCGAGGTCGCCGCGATCCTGGCCAACACCCGCGGGCCCGAGGCGGCCAAGCGCAAGGACCGGGTCAAAGACCTGATCCACCTGCACGATGTCTACCGTGCCTTGCTGCTGTCGCGCCGGGCGCGGGGCGCGGTGGACTTCGAAACCACCGAGACGCAGATCCTTTGCGATGAGAACGGCCGCATCGAGAAGATCGTGCCGCGCACGCGCAACGATGCCCACAAACTCATCGAAGAGGCCATGCTGGCCGCCAATGTGTGCAGCGCCGACTTCATTGCCCAAGGGGGGCAGCCCGGCCTGTTCCGTGTGCACGAAGGGCCAACGCCCGAAAAGCAGGAGATTCTGCGCGGCTACCTCAAGGCGATGGCCGTGGGCATGTCGATCAGCGACAACCCCCATCCTGCGGAGTTCCAGGCGATCGCCGAAGCCACCAAGGACCGCCCGGACGCGCAGCAGATCCACACCATGCTGCTGCGCTCGATGCAGCAGGCGATCTACACACCGGTGAATGCCGGGCACTTTGGTTTGGCATTTGATGCCTACACGCACTTCACCAGTCCGATCCGGCGTTATCCCGATCTGCTGGTGCACCGCGTCATCAAGTCGATTCTGGGCAAGAGCACTTACCAGCTGCCCTCCTTGCCGACCCCTGGCGAGGCCCATGCCAAGCTGGCCAAGCGTTTGGCAGCCCGGGTGTCTGCGCCCGGTACCTTGCCGCGCAAAGAAGCGCCCCCTGCCAGCCGTCAAATCCAGGCCTGGGAAGCGGCGGGTTTGCATTGCAGTGCCAATGAGCGCCGTGCCGATGAGGCCAGCCGGGATGTGGAAGCCTGGCTCAAATGCAAATACATGCGCGAGCATTTGGGCGAGGAGTACAGCGGCGTGGTCAGCGCTGCCACCAGTTTCGGTATCTTTGTGACGCTCGATGCGATGTACGTTGAAGGCCTTGTTCACATCACCGAGCTGGGTGGCGAATATTTCAAGTTCGACGAAGCCCGGCAGGAGCTGCGGGGAGAGCGCACGGGCATTCGCTACGGCATTGGGGCGCGGGTGCGTGTGCAGGTCAGCCGGGTGGATCTGGATGGCCGCAAGATCGATTTCCGCCTCGTCCGCGAGGGGGAAGAGTTGCTGCCCAAGGCGACGAAGACCCGCACTGGCGCAGCCGCAGAGCCCGAGGCTGGAAAGGCCGTGCGCAAGTCGAGTGGGCGATCGTCCGGCCGCAAGCAGGCCCAGCCCGTGGACAGCTCCCCCACGGAGCTGGCCTCCATGACACGGGAGCGCGCTGCGCGTGCCCCCATCCAGGCCTTGAAGACGGCGGTCAAGAAGGCGGTGGCCAAGGCCAAACCCGGTAAAAGCAAGGCCCGCAAGCCACGCCGTGGCTGATGTCTGCGTCTTGCGGGCTCCGCATTCTGTCCATCGGGCAGCCGTTGTAGACTTTTGCTATTAATAAAATAGCATCTGGTGCTTGTTTGACGGGCGCTCGGTGCCGTTTTGGAGGCTCATTGCTCCGCGCGCCAGCGCCCCTGCCGTCAGGGGAGGGAATGGGGGCCATTGGTCTGCGGCCAGGCCGTGTGCGAACACGGCGTGTACCGCTGCCTCCTGGGGAGGGTCGCCTGCGGCCAGCCGTGCCCCCACCAGGCCGGCCAGGACATCCCCGGTGCCTGCTGTGGCCAGCCGGCCATTGCCGGTGGGATTGATCTGCGGCGGGTGTTCGGGGCTGGCGATCACGGTGCCCGAGCCTTTCAAGACAACGATGCAGCGAAATTGCCCCGCCAGTGTCTGCGCGGCATGCAATCGATCGCTCTGGACGGTGGTGCTGTCCATTCCCAGCAGCCGTGCGGCTTCCAGGGGGTGCGGGGTCAGGACGGTGGTCTGCCCGTGGTCCACGCGCTGGCGCAACAGCGCTTGCCAGGTGGGGTTGCGTGCCACGGCATTGAGCGCGTCGGCATCCAGCACCAGCCTGGGGGCGCGCGCCAGCACCTGGGGGAGCACGGCTTCTACGGCCTGGCCCCCGCCGCAGCCGCACACCACGGTGAGTTGTTCCAGTTCCAGGGTCTCGAAGTGCCGGAACATGAGTTCCGGCTGTTGTGGGTCCAGCGCCAGGGGCTGGGTGTCCAGCAAGGCCACCAAGACCCTGCCTGCGCCGCCATGCAAAGCCGCTGATGCTGC
>JAQUDN010000237.1 GCA_028685665.1 Burkholderiaceae bacterium
TACAGCAGCTTCCTGCGCCACAGCGAAGTGGCGGCGAAGAAGTACGGCCTGAAGGCGGTGGACATTCTGGTGGAGCTGGGCAAGCGCCGCATGGTGGGTGGCCAGGAGGACATGATCGTGGACGTGGCGCTGGACCTGCTCAAGGCCCGGGAGCATGACCTGATCCATGCCATCCCCACCATGAGTGAGGCCGGCTGAGCACCATGGCAGACGTTTTTCAGATTCGCCTGGAGCCCCACGGAGGCAGCTTCTCCTGCGCAGCCGACCAAACGGTGCTCGATGCCGCCATCGCCGCAGGCTATTGGCTGCCGCACAGCTGCCGTGCCGGCACCTGCAACAGCTGCCATCTCACGCTGGACGCAGGGACGGTGCGCAATGCCGAGCCCGCGCCCGAGGGTGCGGACGCCGTGCCAGAAGGCGAATGCCGGACCTGCCAGGCTTTCCCGCTGGGCGATCTGGTGCTGCACGCCCCGACCGTGCCCCAGGCCCCGGGCCAGCGCGTCGTGACCGCCGGGGCGCGTGTGCTCGAAGTGGAACGCCCCTCGGCCGACGTGGCCATCGTGCGCCTGCAAGTGCCTGCCGCTTCGGGCTTTCGCTTTCAGGCCGGCCAGTACGCCGACGTGCTGCTCAAGGATGGCGCGCGCCGCAGCTACAGCCTGGCGAATGTCCCCAACGAAGACGGCCTGCTGGAGTGGCATGTGCGCCGCATGGACGGAGGCCGGTTTTCGCCGCACGCCTACGACAAGCTCAAGGCCCGCGATTTGCTGCGCATCCAGGGGCCTTACGGCACCTTTGTGCTGCACGACAGCCCGGCCCCGATCGTGTTGCTGGCCTCCGGCACCGGGTATGCGCCCATCGCTTCGCTGCTGCAAACCCACGCCGAGGCCATTGCGCAACGGGGTGCGGTGCTGTACTGGGGCGGGCGCCAGTGGAGCGACCTCTACGCCATCGACTCGGTACCCGCCTGGGAGGCCCGCTTTCCGGGGGTGCGCCTGGTGCCCGTGCTGTCCGAACCCGGGGCAGACTGGCAAGGCCGCACTGGCTTCGTGCACGCCGCGGTCTTGCAAGACCTGCCGGACCTGTCCGGCCATGCGGTCTATGCCTGCGGCAACCCCTTGATGATCGATGCCGCCCGCGCCGCCTTCACCACCCAGGGCGGTTTGCCGCCCGGGCATTTCTACTGCGACGCGTTCATCACCAGCAAGCCGTGAATCGCCTCTGACGGTCCCCGCTGACACCGGCCCAGACCGGGCGGTTAGCGAGGCCGGGACCCACGGGGTCCGGCGCCCGCAGCCCCCACAGCCCCCCTTCCCAAGGAAACACGTTCATGGATCTCAGTATTGCCGCCATCCTGGCCCAGGATGGCATCACCAACGGCGCCGTCTATGCCTTGCTGGCCATGGCGCTGGTCTTGGTGTTCTCGGTCACCCGCGTCATTTTCATTCCCCAGGGCGAGTTCGTGGGCTTTGGTGCGCTGACGCTGGCGGCCTTGCAAAGCGAGCAGTTCCCCCGCCTGGTCTGGTTGCTGGTGGCCATGGGCGTCGTGACCTTCCTGGTGGAATTCTGCGCAGCGCTGCAGAACCGGCGCTACAAGCCCATGCCCGTGCGCCTGCTCATGCAAAGCGCAGCGGAAAACCTGCTCTACCCCCTGCTGGCCCTGGCCGTGGCGTCGGCCCTGCCCTGGCACACCCTGCCCATGGTGCTGCAGATTGCCCTGGTGCTGGGCATCACCGTTCCGCTGGGGCTGATGATTTACCGCGTGGCCTACCAGCCCGTGGCCGAGGCCTCGGTCCTGGTGCTGCTGATCGTGTCGGTGGCCGTGCACTTCGCCATGCTCAGCCTGGGCCTGCTGGTGTTCGGCCCTGAAGGCTCGCGCACGCTGCCCTTCACCGAGTGGAGCATCTCGGTCGGCTCGCTGCTGATCTCGGGCCAGAGCGCGCTGGTGATCGTGGTGTCGCTGGCCTTGATCGCCCTGCTCTACCTGTTCTTCGACCGCACCCTGCAAGGCAAGGCCCTGCGCGCCACGGCGGTGAACCGCAATGGTGCACGCCTGGTCGGCATTGGCACCAGCCAGGCTGGCCGCCTGGTGTTTGGCCTGTCGGCGGGGCTGGGTTCGCTGGCCGGCGTGCTGATCGGTCCCATGAACACCGTGCAGTACGACACCGGCTTCGTCGTGGCCCTCAAGGGCTTTGTCGCCGCCATCGTCGGCGGCCTGGCCAGCTACCCCATGGCGGCCATCGGTGCCCTCATCGTGGGCCTGCTGGAGAGCTACTCCTCGTTCTGGGCCAGCGACTACAAGGAAGTCATCGTCTTCACCCTGATCCTGCCCGTGCTGGCCTGGCGCTCTTTGACCTCGCCCCACAGCGACGAAGAGTGACGGCACCGCAGACCTTCTCCCCGATCCACCCCCTTTAGATTGAGCGTTGAATCCCATGCGCCTGCTGTCTTCTGTGCCCACCAAAAAGCTGCAGTGGCTTTTGTTTGCGTGGTTCTTTCTGTTTCCCTTCCTGCCCGTGCCGTCCTTCTGGCTCACGCTGGGCAACTACATCGGTCTGTACGCCATCGCGGCGCTGGGCCTGGTGCTGCTGACGGGCGTGGGCGGCCTGACCTCCTTCGGCCAGGCGGCTTTCGTCGGGCTGGGGGCCTACACCACGGCCTACCTGTCCACCACCCTGGGCCTGTCGCCCTGGTGGGGGCTGCCTGCCGGCTTCATGGTCTCGGGGACCGCCGCCCTGCTGATTGGCGCGCTCACCGTGCGCCTGTCGGGCCACTACCTGCCCCTGGCCACCATCGCCTGGAGCCTGTCGCTGTATTACCTGTTCGGCACGCTGGAGTTCCTGGGCAAGTACGACGGTATTTCGGGCATTCCAGCACTGAACCTGCTGGGCCTGGACCTGTCCAGCCCGCGCGTGATGTACGGCCTGATCTGGTTGAGCGTGGGCCTGTGCGTGCTGCTGGTGCTGAACCTGCTGAACTCGCGGCCCGGCCGCGCCATCCACGCCCTGTCCAAGGGGCAGACCATGCCGGAAGCCATGGGCATCAACACCGCCCGCTACAAGATCCTGGTCTTCGTGCTGGCCGCCCTGATGGCCAGCCTGTCGGGCTGGCTGTATGCGCATTTGCAGCGCTCGGTGAGCGCCACGCCCTTTGGCCTGCACATGGGGATTGAATACCTGTTCATGGCCGTGGTCGGCGGCGTCGGCCATGTCTGGGGCGCCATTCTGGGTGCCGGCCTGCTCACGGGGCTCAAGAGCCAGTTGCAGGACTGGCTGCCCAAGCTGCTGGGCAGCAGCGGCAACTACGAGATGCTGGTGTTTGGCGTGATGGTCGTGCTGCTGCTGCACCGCGCCCGCGAAGGCCTGTGGCCGCGCATCGCCGCCGCCTGGGCCCTGGTGCACCCACCCGAACCCGTGGTGGTGGCCCCGACCCTGGTGCCGGCGGGCTACAGCGACATGCCCCGCCGGGCCAAACCGGCTGCGGGCTCCCTGCTGCTGGAAGTCAACGAGGCGCGCAAGCAATTCGGGGGCCTGGTGGCCGTCAAGGACATGCAGTTCGACATCAAGGCCGGCGAGATCGTCGGCCTGATCGGCCTCAATGGCGCGGGCAAATCGACCATGTTCAACCTGGTGACCGGCGTGCTGCCCGTGACCAGCGGCGAAATCCGCTTCTGTGGCGAGCGCATCGACGCCCTGGACTCGCGCCGCATCGTGCAGCGCGGCATTGGCCGCAGCTTCCAGCATGTGCACCTGATTCCGCACCTGTCGGTCCTGGAA
>JAQUDN010000068.1 GCA_028685665.1 Burkholderiaceae bacterium
GCCCTGGGGCTGTGTGCGCCATTGCCCTTGGGCGTGCAAGGCCTGCAGGCTGAGGGGCGGGGAAGCAAGGCGCTCTCGTGCCGTGCGCGGGCCGGGCGTGGACGGCGTTGTCTGCGGGAGGGCGGCGGCGCGCAGGTCCGCTTGAAAGCGCACCCCGGTGTCTTGCTGCGCTGCGTGGATCTGGCCGGACAGGGGTGCGGCGGCCAGCGCGCTGTGCAGGGCTTCGGGCGGCAGCTGGTGCAGCTGGGCCTGGCCTTCGAGCGCCCCGGTGGCGGGGGTGTAGTGGCCCTGCAGGCTGATCCGGCCGGTGCCCACGCTGGCGGTGGCGCTGGGCATGCTCCAGCGCGCGCCGTCGTAAAGGGCGTTGGCCTGCAAGGCGCTCAGGGGCAGGCGGGACTGGTCCCACGGGCCGCTCAGGGAATTGCGCAGCTGGAGTTCGAGGCGCCAGGGCGCGGCATCGTCCGGCCGGGGCGCGCCTGCCTTGAGCTGGCCGTGCAGCCGGGTCTGGGGCGCGCCAGGCCAGAGCGCCGCCAGATCGATGGCGTCCACCGTGGCCTCGGCCTGCACCAGCGGCTGGGTGGCCCAGGGGGCGAGGGTGGCGTGCAGATCGGCCTGCATCCGCGGGGCGGGGGGCGCGGTGTGTGCGGCAGGGCCCTCTGGGCTGGGGGGCAGGGTGCGCAAGCGGGCTTGCAGCTGCAGTTGGGCGGCCGGGGTGGCCAGCGTGCCCTGCAGCGTGAATTCGGCATGGGCCTGCAGCATGCGCTCGGGTCCGAGGCGGCCGCCAGGCAGAGGGGTGTCCACGCTGCCCTGCACCTGGGCCTGCAAGGCCATGGGCGTCTGGGCTTCCAGGGTGGCGCTGCCCTGGTAGCGGCCTTGGGCGAGGTCGAGTTGTGCCATGTCCAGGTGGTGCCGCTGCCCGTCGAAGCGGTAGCGGCCCGCCAGGTTGCGGGCTTCGGCGGCGGGGGTGCCGGCCCAGCGCAGAAGGTCCACCTGCAGTGTCAGGTCGATGCCCATGGGCAAGGCCAGGCTGTCGGGGGGCGTGGCCGGTGCAGGGTCGTCCGGGCCCTGGGGGGTGATCTCGATGCGACCCGCCGTCAGGCGGCTGAGCGGCAGATGGCCTTGCAGCAGGGCGGTCCAGTTCCAGGCCAGATGCAGGTCCTGGACCTCGACCACCCAGTCCGGGCTGCTCCAGCGCAGCCCGCCCAGGCGGCCGCCGCTGCGCAGCGTGCCCTCGATGTCTCGTGTTTCCCACTGGTGGTCTGCGGGCAGGAAGCGCGGCACCTGGGCCAACGTGAAAACCAGGGCATGGCGGCTGCCGGACCAGGCCCACAAGAGCGCGATGGCCGTGAGCAGCAAGGTCGCCAGCGCCAGCAGGGCCTGGCCGGCGCGGTGCCTTCGGCGCGGGGGAGTCGGTGCGGGGGGCGACGGGGCGGGGGCGGCGTCCATCAGA
Organism: Burkholderiaceae bacterium; assembly: GCA_028685665.1. GTDB lineage: Bacteria > Pseudomonadota > Gammaproteobacteria > Burkholderiales > Burkholderiaceae_C > JAQUDN01. The sequence continues at coordinate 1,451 of JAQUDN010000068.1, forward strand.
AGCTGAACCCCAGGCGCAAGTGCAGGCGCAGGCTTTGGGACTGCACGCCATAGGCCAGGTCCGCCTGCAATGGGCCCACCGGGCTGCGCCAGCGCACCCCGGCACCCACGCCAACGCGGGGTTCCAGCGCGCCCAGCTGGTCACCCACGGCGCCGGCGTCCAGGAAGAGGGCGCTCTCCCAGTCGGTCAGAACACCCTGGTGCACCAGGGGCTGTTGCCATTCAAGGCTGGCCACGGCCAGGTAGCGGCCGCCGTAGAGCTGCTGGTTGCGCGTCTGGGTGCCAATGCTGCGGTAGCCATAGCCGCGCACGGTGGTGTCGCCGCCGGTCAGAAAGAGCTGGCCCACGGGCAGTTCTGCGCTGGCGCGGGCGATCACGGCGCCCGCCTCGGTGCGCAGGGCCAGGCGCGGGCTGCGGGCGGCGCTGCGGTCTTCGGCGAGGCCTTCGGTCGGTATGAACGATTGCCAGCGCACGCGGGTGCGCACAAAGGGCGTGTGCGCGGGCCGCAGGGTGCTGCCGCCGCCCAGCTCCAACGCCAGGCCGTGGCCGCGTGTGGGGGCGTTGGGGTGGTCAAAGTAGCGGCCGGTCCAGCCGTAGTTCAGGCTCAGGGCCGTGGTGGTGGGCGGGGCGTTCAGGCCCTGGCTGTCGGCGTGGTCGTACTGCACGAAGACCGTGCGGTCGATGCGCTGGGTGCCCTGGTTCTGGCCGGCGCGCAGCCGGGCGCTGCGAATGTCGAGCGGGCCCGTGGCTTCGCGCAGCAGCTGGGCGCTGGCGAAGGAGCGCCAGCCGTCCTCGCCGGGCAGGTCGGTCCACTCGGTGCCCAGCCGCTGGGCCTTGGCGTCGAGCGAGAGCTGGCTCAGGGCCCGCCAGCCGAGGGCCGGCAGTTGGTTGTGGGTGTGTTCCAGGCTCAGGCGCGCGCCGCTGTCGGTGGACAGGCCGGCGCCAAACACCCATTTTTGCAGCCGGGCTTCGCGCACCTGGGCCACCACGGGGGCGTTGCCGGGGTCCGGGGCTTCGGTGTCGAGCGCCAGAAACACGGCATCGTAGTACCCGCTCTGGGCCAGGCGCAGCTGGGCGTCGAGCAGGGCGCTCTCGTCGTAGACCGCCCCCGTGGGCAGGCGCGCCAGACGGCGGGCGGCATCGGGGTCGTAGCGCTGGCTGCCCTGGACCTGCAAGGGCCCAAAGCGGTAGGCCGGACCGGTGTCGTAGCTCACGCTCAGGGCGGCCTGCTGGCTGTCGGCATCCACATCGGCCAGGCTGTTGGCGATGTGGGCCGTGGGGTAGCGCTGCACCTGCAACTGGCGCAGGCCTGCGGATTTGGCGTTGTCCCAGGCCGATTGGGTGAAGACCTGCCCCGGTGGCAGGGCCCATTGCGCCTGCAGGCGTTCCTGGAGCCGGGTACGGGCTTCGGGGAGGGCGTCCGGGCTGTCCAGGGCGCTGTCGCCAGGGCGGTGCTCCAGGGCAATGGTGGCGCTGGCAATGCGGGTGGCGGGGCCCGGGTCCACGCTCAGCCGCACGAAAGGGGGCGTGCGCGCGCCGTCCGGGGGGGGGCGCAGTTCCAGTTCGATGCGGGGGGCGAAGTAGCCCAGGGTGCCCAGCAGTTCGCGGGCGTTGGCCTCGGTGTTGCCCAGCAGGCGCTGCAGTTCGTGGGCCTGCAGGTCGGGCAGCTGGCGAAAGCGCTGTAGCTCCAGGTGGCGTTCCAGGGTCTCGCGCACGGTGTCGGGGGCCTGAACGTCGAGGGTGAAGGCATCCTGCCCCGCCGCCTGCGCGGCCTCGCCCTCGTCCTGGCGCAGCCAGCTGCTGCAGCCGGTCAGGCACAGCAGCATCCAAAAAAGCAACGCCGGCCACAGGGCCGGCGTCCGTGGAGGGTGGGGCATGCCCCTATTTTGACAGCAGCCGCATCGTGTCTTCGAGGCCTTTGAGGGACAGCGGGTACATGCGCTGGCCCAGCAGTTGCTGGACGATGCTGATGCTCTGGCGGTACTGCCACACGCCCTGCGGTTCGGGGTTGATCCAGGCAAATTTGGGAAAGGCGTGGGTCAGGCGCTGCAGCCATTCGGCGCCGGGCTCTTCGTTGTTGTATTCGACGCTGCCACCGGGCTGCAGGATTTCATACGGGCTCATCGTGGCGTCGCCCACGAAGATCAGCTTGTAGTCCTTGTTGTACTTGCGGATGATGTCCCAGGTCGGAAACTTCTCGGCAAAGCGGCGCTTGTTGTTCTTCCACATGAAGTCATAGACGCAGTTGTGGAAGTAATAGAACTCCAGGTGCTTGAACTCGGTCTTGACGGCGCTGAACAGCTCTTCGACCCGCTGGATATGGTCGTCCATGGTGCCGCCCACGTCCATCAGCAGCAGCACCTTCACGTTGTTGTGGCGCTCGGGCACCATCTTGATGTCCAGGAAGCCGGCGTTGGCCGCGGTGCTGCGGATGGTGTCGGGCAGGTCGAGCTCCAGCTCATGCCCTTCGCGGGCGAATTTGCGCAGCCGGCGCAGGGCCACCTTGATGTTGCGCGTGCCCAGTTCCTGGCTGTCGTCGTAGTCCTTGTAGGCGCGCTGTTCCCAGACCTTGACCGCACTGCGGTTCTTGCTGGCGCCACCGATGCGGATGCCTTGCGGGTTGTAGCCCCCATGGCCAAACGGGCTGGTGCCGCCGGTGCCGATCCATTTGTTGCCGCCCTCGTGCCGCTCTTTTTGCTCTTCCAGCCGCTTCTTGAGCGTTTCCATGAGCTCATCCCAGCCCATCTTCTCGATGGCGGCCTTTTGCTCGGGCGTCAGCTCGCGTTCCAGGATCTTGCGCAGCCAGTCGGCGGGCACCTCCTGGGTGAAGTCGGTCAGCATCTCCACGCCCTTGAAGTAGGCGGCAAAAGCCCGGTCGAACTTGTCGTAGTGCTTTTCGTCCTTGACCAGCACGGTGCGGCCGAGGTGGTAGAAGTCGTCGAGGCTCCAGGCACCGTCCGAGAGGGGGCCCACCACGCCCGCCTGCAGGGCTTCGAGCAGGGTGAGGTATTCCTTGACCGAGACGGGCAGCTTGGCTGCGCGCAGGGAATAGAAGAAATCGATCAACATGATTTTGACCTTCAGCGCCCGTCAAAGGGGCGCATATTGCTGCAAAAGGTAGAGCAAGTGGGCCCGTGCCTCAGGCCATTCACCCGCGCGCATGCTGTACATCACGGTGTCGCGGATGGTGCCGTCGCGGCGCAGGGCATGGCCACGGAGCACCCCATCCTTGCGCGCCCCCAGCCGCTCGATGGCGCGCTGGCTGGCAAAGTTGAACTGGTCCGTGCGCCAGCCCACCACATGGCAGCCCAGGGTGTCGAAGGCATGGCCCATCAGCAGCAGTTTGGCCGTGCGGTTGACATGGGTGCGTTGCACGCTCTGGGCATACCAGGTGTAGCCGATTTCCAGGCGCTTCACGGCGGCATGGATGTCGTGGTAGCCCGTGGTGCCCAGCACCTGGCCCGTGGCCTCGGCCACCACCGCGAAAGCCATGCGCAGGCCTTGTTCGCGCCCGGCCAAAGCGGCCTCAATGTACGTACGGGTCTCTTCAGGGGTGGGGACCGAGGTGACGCGCAGCTTCCACAGGGCGCCGTCGGCCGCTGCGGCGCGCAGACCGTCTTCGTGGTCCAGCGCCAGCGGCTCCAGGCGCACGCCACGGTCACACAGGGTGACAGGCTTGACGAAAGCCATGGCGGGGGCGTGCGGTCAGCGGTTGCGCTGGTTCATGAACACCAGCTTTTCAAACAGGCTCACGTCCTGCTCGTTTTTCAGCAGCGCACCCACCAGCGGGGGGACGGCGACCTTGTTGTCGGCGCTTTGCAGGGCTTCGAGGGGAATGTCTTCGGCGACCAGCAGCTTGAGCCAGTCGAGCAGTTCGCTGGTCGAGGGCTTTTTCTTCAGGCCGGGCAGACCGCGCACGTCGTAGAAGGTCTTCATGGCCACCGCGAGCAGGTCTCCCTTGAGCGAGGGGAAGTGCACATCCACGATCTGCCGCATGGTTTCGGCTTCGGGGAACTTGATGAAGTGGAAAAAGCAGCGGCGCAGGAAGGCGTCGGGCAGTTCCTTTTCGTTGTTCGACGTGATGAACACCAGCGGGCGGTGCTTGGCGCGGACCAGCTCGCGGGTTTCGTAGCAATAAAACTCCATCCGGTCGATTTCACGCAGCAGATCGTTGGGGAATTCGATGTCGGCCTTGTCGATTTCATCGATCAGCAGGGCCACCGGCTGGTCGGCCGTGAAAGCCTGCCAGAGCACGCCCTGGACGATGTAGTTGCGGATGTCCTTGACCTTGTCGCTGCTGCCTTCGAGCTGGCTGTCGCGCAGGCGACTTACGGCATCGTATTCATACAGGCCTTGCTGGGCCTTGGTGGTGGATTTGATGTGCCATTGCAACAGGGGCATGCCCAGCGATTGGGCGACTTCCTCGGCCAGCATGGTTTTTCCGGTGCCTGGTTCCCCCTTGACGAGCAGGGGGCGCTGCAGCTGAATGGCCGCATTGACGGCCAGCATCAGGTCTTGTGTGGCGACGTAATTCTGGGAACCTTGAAATTTCATGGGCGAAAACACCGGATCGTTGATGGGTGGGCTTGACACGCGCTGGCTATAATCGCTGGCTGATCAAGGCCCCGGGGCTGAACTTCCACCAGATTGTGCGCGCAAAATGAACAAGACGTTGACCACGATATTTGCCTTGGCTGTCGCTTCCGTGACGGCCCTGTCCCATGCCCAGGAAGCCAAGGGCGACGTGGAAGCCGGCAAGCAAAAGATTGCCATGTGCATTGGTTGCCACGGCATTCCGGGCTACCAGTCGAGCTTCCCTGAGGTCCATCGTGTGCCGATGATTTCGGGCCAGAGCGGCAAGTACATCGCTTCGGCGTTGACTGCCTACAAGAAGGGCGAGCGCAAGCACCCGACCATGCGTGGCATTGCCGATTCGCTGTCGGACCAGGACATTGCCGATCTGTCGGCCTACTACGATCAGCACGGCAAGACCGGCAATGAATTGCCCGCCAAGCCTTCACGCGAACCCAGCGTGCAGGTCGCCGAGTTGCTCAAGAAAGGCGCTTGCGTCTCTTGCCACGGCGATAACTTTGCCAAACCCATCGATCCGGCCTACCCCAAGATTGCCGGCCAGCATGCGGATTACCTCTTTGTCGCGCTGAAGTCCTACAAGGTCGAAAAGAACGCCAACGTGGGCCGTTCGAATGGCGTGATGGCCGGGGTGGCCAAGCAGTTCACCAACAACGAGCTCAAGGCACTGGCGACTTACATCGGTTCGGTCGATGGCGACATGAAGGTGGTTCCGCAGTCGCGTTTCAAGTAAATCCGGGTCCGCCTTGTGCGGCCCTTGTGCAAAAAAGCCCGTTGCGACGGGCTTTTTTCTTGTCTGTCTGGGGAGGCGTCGGCGAGCGCAGCCTTGTGCGGTTTCGGTGGGCTTTAGGCCGTCAGCGTGCAGGGGCGGCCTGGGCGCTGGGTGGGGCGCAGCCGTCCTTCGCGTATCCGGAGGGTCAGCGGCCGGCTGCCCAGGCTCCGATACCCAGGCAAATGCAGGCCGTTCCGGTGAGTTGCAGCCGCAGCGGCAGGTACCAGCGGGGCATGGGGGTGGAACGGACCATGCGCAGGTCCTGCACCAGATGGGCTGCAAAGCCCCCGATGAGGACCAGCGCCCCCACGGCCACTGGCAGCAGGGTCGTGGGCCAGGCCAGCAGTGCCGGCACCACGCTCCACAGGTAATGCGAGACGCGCTGTGCGGCAGGCATCTGTGGAGCCACCATGGCAATGCCCCAGTGCAGTGCGCCGACAAAGCCCAGGATGACGGCGCCATAGGCGATGAGGGCCTGGCTGCACAGCATGCGCTGTTCGGGGGCGAGCAGGGTCGCCGCTGCCAGGGCCACAAAAGGAAGCAGGCCGCCGTAGCCCAGCCAGGCCACCACCGAGGGCAGTGCCTGGATGGCTGTGGGGGCGGAGGAGGGCTTGGACGCTTTCATCGTGTCTCCATCGGCGTGGGGCGGGAGGGGGTTCAGTCCCGTGTGGCGCGGCGTTGCACGCAGGCGATGTAGGCGTCGCCGTCGGGCGGGCGGCCCGCCCGCTGGCTTTCCCACAGCATCTGGCCCAGGCAATCCATGGTGGCGTGGTGGGCGTCGTGCAGTCCGTCGAGGCGCTTGGACAGCAATTCCACCGCCTGGCGGATGCCACGCGGTTGGTCGATGCTGCACTGCTCGCTGATCGACAGGTGCATCGACAGGTGCAGGAAGGGGTTGGTGCGCTCGGGGGTTTCTTCGTAGTTGCGCGCCAGGGCGGCATCGGCATCGGCCAGATCGGCCTGGAATTCCGGGTGCTCGGCAATCCACAGGCTGGCCAGGGTTTCGATGGCTTCCATGGGCGCGCCGCTGGCAGTTTTGGCGTGCACCGCGCAAAAAAAGCGGCGCACATCGGCTTGGGAGGGATTGAACATGGCGCGCAGCGTAGCATGGGCTTTGGCCCGCAGTGCACCTTGTGGGGATTCCCGTTTCAGCGCGGCACAGCGCCCATCATCCGGGAGATGGTCCGCGCCGCCTGCAGCAAGGCAGGGAGCATGCTGTCTTGCATGACCTGGGCGCTGGTGCGGTTCGCCTGGCCGCTGATATTGAGGGCCGCCACGGTCTGGCCAGCGCGGTTGGTCAGCGGCGCGGCAATCGAGATCAGGCCTTCTTCGAGTTCCTGGTTGATCAGGCACCAGCCCTGGCGCCGCGTTTCCGCGATGCGCTCCAGCAAAGTGGGCAGGTCGGTGACCGTGTGGCGCGTCAAGCGCTCCAGGGGATGCTGCTCCAGCCGCGCCCGCAAGGCTTCGTCGGGCAGCGCCGCCAGCAGCACCCGCCCCATGGAGGTCCAGCAGGCCGGCAGGCGCGAGCCCACGCCCAGGTTGGTGCGCATGATTTTGTGCGTGGGAACGCGCAGCACATACACCACGTCCAGGCCATCCAGCACGGCCGCCGAGCACGATTCGCGCAACTGCTCGACCAGGGTTTCCATCACCGGTTCGGCCAGGTTCCAGATGGGAAGCGAGGACAGGTAGGCAAAGCCGAGGTCCAGAATGCGTGGCGTCAGGCGAAACCATTTGCCGTCGCTGTCCACATAGCCCAGGGTTTGCAGCGTCAGCAGGATGCGGCGGGCACCCGCCCGCGTCAGGCCGGTGCGGGCTGCGACTTCGCTCAGGGTCTGTTCCGGTGTTTCGGCGTGGAACGAGCGAATCACCTCCAGGCCGCGTGCAAACGATTGAACATAGCTGTCGCCGGGTTTGGGGCTGGGGGAAGGGGTGGTGTCCATGGCAGTCCCTGACTATAATTCATTAGACGAACATTTGTTCGTTGTGCGAACAAATGGTGGCCTCTTCGGGGGCTTTTGAATTTTTGAGCGGAGACTTTGCATGATCAACAAGATAGTGGACTCGGTGGCCGAGGCCCTGGCGGGTGTGAAAGATGGCGCGACGGTGCTGATCGGGGGGTTCGGGACCTCGGGCAATCCGAACGAACTCATCGATGGGCTCATTGCGCAGGGCGCCAAGGACCTGACCATCGTCAACAACAACGCCGGCAACGGCGATACCGGGCTGGCGGCTTTGCTGGCCACGGGCCGGGTGCGCAAGATCATCTGCAGCTTTCCGCGCCAGGCGGACAGCCATGTGTTCGATGGCCTGTACCGCAGCGGCAAGATTGAGCTGGAGCTCGTGCCCCAGGGCAATCTGGCCGAGCGCATCCGCGCGGCCGGGGCCGGCATTGGCGCCTTTTTCTGCCCCACGGGCTACGGTACCGAGCTGGCTGGCCAGCGCGAAACCCGCGAAATCAACGGCAAGCACTATGTGCTCGAATACCCGATCTACGGCGATGTGGCCTTGATCAAGGCCGAGGCTGGTGACCGCTGGGGCAATCTGACCTACCGCATGGCGGCCCGCAACTTCGGTCCCGTGATGGCCACTGCCGCCAAGCTCACCGTGGCCACGGTGCATGCACTGCGTGAACTCGGCGAGCTTGACCCTGAAGCCATCGTCACACCGGGCATTTTTGTGCACAAGGTGGTGCAGATCGATCGGGTGGCCACCCAGGCCGGCGGTTTCAAGAAATAAGGCGCTAGCGCAGAAGGAATAAGCATGAGTAGCTATCAAAAACGCAGCAAAGACGAACTCGCCGCCCGCGTGGCCCGCGACATCCACGACGGGGCTTATGTGAACCTGGGCATCGGCCAGCCCACCCTGGTAGCCAACCACATTCCGGCCGGGGTCGAAGTGGTGTTGCAAAGCGAGAACGGCATCCTGGGCATGGGCCCCGCGCCTGCCGCAGGCGCCGAAGACTACGACCTGATCAACGCCGGCAAACAGCCCGTGACCCTGCTCAAGGGCGGTGCGTTCTTCCACCATGCCGACAGCTTCGGCATGATGCGCGGCGGTCACCTGGACATCTGCGTGCTCGGGGCGTTCCAGGTCTCGGCGACCGGCGATCTGGCGAACTGGAGCACCGGCGAGCCCGGCGCCATTCCGGCGGTGGGTGGCGCCATGGACCTGGCCATCGGTGCCAAGCAGACCTGGGTGATGATGGACCTGCTGACCAAGCAGGGCACCAGCAAGGTCGTGGACCGTTGCAGCTACCCGCTGACCGGCATTGCCTGCGTCAAGCGCATTTACAGCGACCTGGCCACGCTCGAATGCACCCCCCAGGGCCTCAAGCTCATCGACAAGGTCGAGGGCCTGGAGCACGCCGAACTTGAGCGCCTGGTCGGCTTGCCGATCGCCACGGCCTGATCCCCTTCTTTTGCACACTGGAGATAACCATGAACCACGCTTTTATCTGTGACGCCATCCGCACCCCCTTCGGCCGCTACGGCGGCGCGCTGTCCAGCGTGCGCACCGACGACCTGGGCGCAATTCCCCTGAAGGCGCTGATGGCGCGCAACACCCAGGTCGACTGGGCCGCCATCACCGACGTGATCTACGGCTGTGCCAACCAGGCTGGCGAAGACAACCGCAACGTGGCCCACATGTCCAGCTTGCTGGCGGGTCTGCCGATCGACGTGCCCGGCTCCACCGTGAACCGCCTGTGCGGCTCGGGCCTGGACGCTGTGGGCACCGCCGCCCGGGCGATCAAGTCGGGCGAAGCCCGCCTGATGATTGCCGGCGGGGTGGAAAGCATGAGCCGCGCGCCCTTCGTCATGCCCAAGGCCGAAAGCGCTTTCAGCCGTGCCAACGCGGTGTACGACACGACCATTGGCTGGCGCTTCATCAACAAGCTGATGAAGGAAAAGTACGGCGTGGATTCGATGCCCGAAACTGCTGAAAACGTCGCCACCGACTTCAAGATCGAGCGCGAAGCGCAGGATTTGATGGCCCTGAACAGCCAGTTGCGCGCCGTGGCCGCCCAGAAAGCGGGCCATCTGGCCCGTGAAATCACCCCCGTGACGATTCCCCAGAAAAAGGGCGATGCCATCATCGTGGACAAGGACGAGCACCCGCGCGAAACCAGCCTGGAAGCGCTGGCCAAGCTCAAGGGCGTGGTGCGCCCTGACGGGACCGTCACCGCCGGCAATGCCTCGGGCGTGAACGACGGCGCCTGCGCTTTGCTGCTGGCCGACGAAGCCAGCGCCGCCCAATATGGCCTGACGCCCAAGGCCCGCGTGGTGGGCATGGCCACCGCAGGCGTGGCGCCGCGCATCATGGGCTACGGCCCCACGCCGGCCGTGCTGAAGGTGCTGGCCCTGACCGGTTTGACGTTGGACCAGCTCGACGTGATCGAACTCAACGAAGCCTTTGCCGCCCAAGGCCTGGCCGTGCTGCGCGGCCTGGGCCTGCAGGACGACGATGCCCGCGTTAACGCCTGGGGCGGTGCGATTGCCCTGGGCCATCCTCTGGGCGCCTCGGGGGCGCGCCTGGCCACTACGGCGGTGAACCGCCTGCACGCCACCGGCGGCCGTTACGCGCTGTGCACGATGTGCATTGGCGTGGGCCAGGGCATTGCCCTGATTCTCGAACGCGTCTGATGCGATGGCGGGTGCATGGTGATTTTTCTCCCTGCATTCCCGCTCCGCTGACCCTGCGCGCCCTGTTCCCCTTTGGGGCATCGACCCGGCCCGGGGCGGTGCCCCGCTTGTAGAGTGCGTTTCGCAGGCCGCCATCGCACCTTGGATGGCGCCTGCTGTTTTGGCGTGGCGGTGGCCCATCAGGCTGCCGCAACGCCTCTTCCCTTGAAGTCTGGAGTTCCCATGCCATCCATCCGTTCCAAGTCTTTGGGCGCAGGTTCGCCTTCGCGCCGCCAATTTACCCTGAGTGCCGTGGCCTTTGCGGCGGCCGTCGGGGCCCTGCCTGCCCAGGCTCTGGCGCAGGCCGCTTACCCGAGCAAGCCGATCACCATCATCGTGCCCTTCGCTGCGGGGGGGACCACCGATATCCTGGCCCGCCTGGTGGGGCAGTACCTCTCGACCGAGCTGGGCCAGCCGGTGGTGGTGGAAAACAAGGCGGGCGCGGGGGGCAATATTGGCGCCACGGCCGCAGCCAAGGCGCCTGCGGACGGCTACACCCTGTTCATGGGGACGGTGGGCACCCACGCCATCAATGCCGCGCTCTACAAGAAAATGCCCTTTGACCATGTCAAGGACTTCGCTCCCCTGAGCCGGGTGGCCATGGTGCCCAATCTGCTGGTCTCGCACCCTTCGCAGCCGTTCAAGACCGTGACCGAGATGATTGCCTACGCCAAGGCCAATCCGGGCAAGGTCAATTTTGGTTCGCCGGGCAATGGCAGCTCGCCGCATCTGTCAGGCGAATTGTTCAAGTCCATGGCCAAGGTCGATCTGACCCACATTCCCTACAAAGGCAGCGCGCCAGCCGTGGCGGACCTTTTGGGCAACCAGATTTCCATCATGTTCGACAACCTGCCCTCGGTGATCCCGCATGTCCGTTCGGGCAAACTGCGTGCCATCGCGATTTCCACGGCCACGCGTTCGGGCGATCTGCCCAATGTGCCCACCATCGCCGAAGCCGGCGTGCCCGGCTATGAAGCCACTTCGTGGTTTGGCATGTTTGCCCCGGCCGCCACGCCCGCCCCGGTGCTGGCCAAGATCCACGCAGCCCTGGGCAAGGTGCTGGCCAACCCCGAGGTCAAGAAGAAAATCGATGACCAGGGCGGCGAACCAGTGAACGAAACGTCCGAAGCCTTTGCCGCCTTCATCCAGAAGGAAACCCAGAAATGGGGCAAGGTGGTGCGCGAGTCTGGCGCCACGGTGGACTGAACTGAACCGGATCGGATCGGATCGACCTGGCGTCTGCGGCCTGGCCCGAAAGGGCTGGGGTTCAGGCCGGTGGAGCGTTCAGCCTGGCGCGCGCCGGCCTCACACCCGCCAGGCGGGCAGCTGCCAGTTGCGCCACAAGGCCAGGCCGCGCAGGCCGGCGGTTACCAGCACGCAGGCCAGCAGGGGCACCCAGGCCGATTCATCGACCTGGCGCAGTCCGATGTCGGCCCAGCCGCCAAGAAACGCACACAGCGCATAAGGGCGGTGGTCATTGAAGGCTTGCGGCACCTCGTTGCACAGCACATCGCGCAATACGCCCCCAAAGACCCCCGTCGTCACCCCCATCATCACGGCGATCAGCGCCGGCATGTCGGCCGCCATGGCCACGTCCACGCCCACGGCGGCGAACAGGCCGAGGCCGATGGCATCGGGCAAGAGCATGGCGCGTTCGGTCGGCTGGAAATGGCGTTGGCGCATGAAGAGCATGGCGCCCACGCACAGGGCCAGGATGCCCCAGACAAAACTGGTGTGGCGCACCCAGAAAAAAGGCCGCTGGTCGAGCAGCAGGTCGCGCACCGTGCCGCCGCCAAAGGCCGAAACGAAGGCCACCACGCACACCCCGACGGCATCGAGCCGTTTGCGTGCGGCCGCGATCACGCCCGAAAGGGCAAAAGCCACGGTGGCAGCGACTTCCAACAGGAAGCGCAGGGTCTGCATCCAGGAACTGTCGAGAAAATTCATGGCGCGATTGTGCCCCGTGGCACCGTCCATTTGGACGGAAACATGCACTTGCTAAGATGCCCCTTTTTTCCATTCAGGGGTGGTGTCGCGCATGGATTTGCAGACCTGGCTGGCCTTTCTGGCGGCATCCTGCGTGATCGCGGTGTCGCCAGGTTCGGGGGCGGTACTTTCCATGGGCCATGGGCTGGCCTACGGGGTGCGCAGGACCAGTGCCACGATCATGGGTTTGCAGCTCGGCTTGCTGCTGATTTTGCTGGTCGCCGGTGCGGGAGTGGGCTCGCTGTTGCTGGCGTCCGACATGGCTTTCAGCACGATCAAGGTGTTGGGGGCTTGCTACCTGATCTATCTGGGACTGTGCCAATGGCGCTCGCGCGGCGAGGGGCTGTTGCCCACCGTATCGGCAATGCCCGACAGCCGTTGGCAGTCCCGCTGCCTGGCGGGCTTTCTCACGAACACCACCAACCCCAAAGGGATTGTTTTCATGGTGGCGGTGCTGCCGCAGTTCATGACCGAGGTCCGTCCGCTGTGGACGCAGTTGCTGGTGATGGCCGCCACCCTGGTGTCGGTCGATGTGGTGGTCATGCACGGCTATGCCGCAGGCGCCAGTGCCTTGCGTCGCCTGCTGCACACGGCGCGTGCCGTGCGGTTGCAGAATCGCGTGCTGGGTGGCTTGTTGATGGCGGTGGGCGTGGGGCTGTTCTTCGTCCAGCGCCAGGCGCCACAGGTTTCGGGATTTTAATTCTTGATTTGATAGCACTCAGGGCTTATTCCATAAGCTCTGGGGGCCTTTTTTACCTTTGTTCAGTTAGACCCCCTATCGCAAGGAGATCGTCATGCCAGTGATTGTTGTTGCCAACCCCAAGGGGGGCGTGGGCAAGTCCACGCTTGCGACGAATGTAGCGGGTTATCTGGCCGCTCAGGGCCACGCCGTGGCTTTGGGCGATGCCGATCCCCAGCAATCGTCGCACCTGTGGTTGGGCTTGCGTCCGGCCTCTGCGCGCCCGATCACTGCCTGGGATGTGGGCGATGAGGGCGTTGCCAAGCCACCCAAGGCGGCCAGCCACCGCGTTCTCGACACGCCTGCGGGGCTAGAGGGCAAAACCCTGAACGAGGCGCTCAAGCGCGCCGACAAGGTCATCGTGCCCTTGCAGCCCAGTGTGTTCGATATTTTTGCAGCCCGGGCTTTTCTCGACCGACTGGCCGAGCACCGCCATGCCGCCAACGTCCAGGTGGGCATTGTCGGCATGCGGGTGGACGCACGCACCCATTCGGCCGAGCAGCTGGAGCGCTTTGTCGACGGGCTGGGTTTTCCGGTGCTGGGGTATTTGCGAGACACGCAGAACTACATCCACCTGGCGGCGCAGGGGCTGACCTTGTTCGATGTGGGCACGGCCCGCGTTGCACGGGACCGTGCGCAGTGGCAAGGGATTTGTGACTGGCTGGACGCCTGATCCAGCTGTCTCAAGGGGCGCGGGCTTTCTGTGCGTTCCACGGGGTGGTGGCGCCTTGTCTCCAGCGCAAGCGCTGGTGCATGCGCCTTCCGCCGCCGGCCCGGTCAGCTGGCTTCGCCCAGGACCAGGGTTCCGTTGTGGAGCGCTTTCACGGCCTCGGCGCGCACTTCTTCGCGGCTGAGCGTGCTGCGCGTCACGAATGCGGGGACATCGCTGCCCACTTCGCCTGTCAGCAATGCACCCCGGGCGCGGGCCTGCTGCATTTCGGCTACGACCTGGGCCCGGGTGAGCGAGGAGCCTGTGGCCTGGGCGACCGGCTGGCGTGCCTGAAGTTCTGCGGCCGACGGAGATCCTTCCTGGGCCAGGCTGTTGACCGAGCCTACGGCGGCAGCGACAGCGATCAAGGAGGTGGTGATAAATGAGGCGTTCATGGTGCAGTTCCTTCCAAAACAACGGTGGAGGACCTGGGCCAAAGGGACGGATGCCCGTGGTTTTGGCGGAGGTCCTGGATTCATGTCAGCGCTGTGGCGCATCCATGGAAAGAACTGTACCTAGGGTTTCTACGGGGATAAATCGGCGCTTCGGCAATGATTCATTCGCAAAATGGAAACAATCTGGCGCTTGAAAAAGGCAGTTCTGGCCCCTCCGGGCGCAAAGACCACCGACCTTGTTTCCGGGGCGGTGGCGTCGTGGTCAGCCAAAGTGGTTTTGCCGCCAGGCCTCGAACACCGTCACCGCCACTGCATTCGACAGGTTCAAGCTGCGCTGGCCGGAGCGCATCGGCAGGCGCAGGCGCTGCGCGGGGGCGAAAGTCTCACGCAAAGCCGGGGCCAGGCCGCGTGTCTCGGAGCCAAACACCAGCCAATCGCCCGCTTGGAATCGCTGCGCGTGCACGACCTTGGTGCCGTGGGTGGTCAAGGCGAACATGCGGGAGGGATCT
>JAQUDN010000069.1 GCA_028685665.1 Burkholderiaceae bacterium
CGCTTCCCGCAGGCCGAGCAGGCCTACCAGGAGGTGCGCACCCTGACCGATCAGCGCGCCATCAGTGCCTGGGTGGCCGCGCTGCCTTAGAGACGAGGGATTGCACTAAAAAAGTGCCATCCTTGAAGGCCTTTACCAGCTGGTGTCCCGATCGGGGCTGGCACTGATCTTGTGGATCGAAAGATCGGCGCCGTCAAACTCTTCTTCCTGCGACAGGCGCAGCCCCACGGTGGCTTTGAGCAGTCCATACACCACCGCCCCGCCCACCAGGGCCCAGACCACGCCCATGGCGGTGCCGATCAGCTGGGCGGACAGGCTGATGCCCCCCAGTCCGCCGAAGGCCTTGGTGCCGAAGACGCCGGCCGCAATGCCGCCCCAGGTGCCGCACAGCCCGTGCAAGGGCCAGACGCCGAGCACGTCGTCGATCTTCCACTTGTTCTGCGTCAGCGTGAACATCACCACAAAGATCGCACCGGCGATGGTGCCCACGGCGAGTGCACCAAAGGGGTGCATGAGGTCGGAGCCTGCGCAGACCGCGACCAGGCCCGCGAGGGGGCCGTTGTGCACAAAGCCGGGGTCGTTCTTGCCCAGCAGCAGGGCGGCCAGGGTGCCGCCGACCATGGCCATCAGCGAATTGACGGCCACCAGCCCCGAGATCTTGTCCATGGCCTGGGCGCTCATCACATTGAAGCCAAACCAGCCGACCACCAGAATCCACGAACCCAGCGCCAGGAAGGGAATGCTCGACGGCGGGTGGGCCGAAACGGCGCCATCCTTGCGGTAGCGGTTGGCCCGCGAGCCCAGCAGCAGCACGGCGGGCAAGGCGATCCAGCCGCCCACGGCATGCACCACGATGGAGCCGGCAAAGTCATGGAATTCCTCGCCCGTGAGCGCCTTGATCCAGGCCTGCACCCCGAAATGCTGGTTCCAGGCGATGCCTTCGAAGAAGGGGTAGACAAAGCCCACGATCAGCGCGGTGGCCAGCAACTGGGGCCAGAACTTGGCGCGTTCGGCAATGCCCCCGGAAATGATGGCCGGAATGGCGGCGGCAAAGGTCAGCAGAAAGAAGAATTTGACCAGCGCGAACCCGTTGAGCTGCGCCAGGGTCTCGGCGCCCACGAAGAAATGCGTGCCATAGGCCACGCCATAGCCGACCGCAAAGTACACGAGGGTGGACACCGAAAAATCCACCAGGATTTTCACCAGCGCGTTGACCTGGTTCTTTTTCCGGACGGTGCCCAGCTCCAGAAAGGCAAAACCCGCATGCATGGCCAGCACCATGATGGCCCCCAGCAAGATGAACAAGACATTCATGCCCTGTTGAAGTGCATCCATAACGACCTCGACGATAGATATTGAAATATTTTGGTGCAAAAGGGGCGGCTCCATCCCCTGCGCACCAAGCTAAAGCAATAAATGCACCAGTACGGAGAATGCGGGGCAGGGCGGCTTCAGGTCGGCCAGGCCAGGATCTGTGAGGCCAGGTCTTCGACGCCTGGGGGGCTCAGATCTTGCGCCATGAGGGTGCGCCGGTGCGCCCATTGGTGCAGGTGGGTGCTTTGCGAGCGGGCATACAGGGGGTCGTAATGCAGGGCCATGAGTTCGGCGAACAGCGGCTCCAGCGTCCCTGCGGCCGCCCAGGCTTGCCAGCGTTCGATCACTTGGCGGCCGTGCAGCTCCTTGAGCGTGCCGAGCTGCTGGGCCAGAAAGGCGGGGTTTTCGCCCAGGTTGGCGTAGTCGCGCAGCAGAAACGCCAGCCGTGCCGGGGGGCTGGCGGCGATCTCGATGCAGGGGCTGGCCCGCAGGCGCTGGACCAGGGCCTGCGGCACCGCGAGGCGGCCAATCTTGGCGCTTTCCGCTTCGACGTAAATGGGGCGCTGCAGGTCAAAAGGCTCCAGGGCGCTGACCAGCAGGGTTTCAAAAGCCGTCTGCGAGGGCTGGGCCACGCCAGGCCAGGCCCCGAGGACCGAGCCCCGGTGGCGGGCGCAGGCTTCCAGGTCCAGCACTTGCGCCCCGCGCTGCGCCAGGGCCTGCAGCACGCGCGTCTTGGCGCTGCCGGTGGGGCCTCCCAGCACCCGCAGCGGCAACTGGGGCGCCAGGGTTTCGAGCCGTTCGATCACATGGCGCCGCCAGGCCTTGTAGCCGCCCGCCAGTTGCTGGGCGTCCCAACCCACCAGGCGCAGCCAGGTCACCATGGAGCCGCTGCGCATGCCGCCGCGCCAGCAATACACCAGGGGTTTCCAGTGGGCGGGCTGGTCGGCGAAGCGCTCGCGCAGATGGCGTGCCAGGTTGGCCGCCACCATGGCCCCGCCCACGCGCCGTGCCTCAAAAGCGCCCTGTTGTTTGTAGAGGGTGCCGACGATGTGGCGCTCTTCATCGTCGAGCACCGGGCAGTTGATGGCGCCGGGCAGGTGGTCGAGCGCAAATTCGGCGGGTGATCGCGCGTCGATCAGGGTGTGGAAGGCGTGGCGTTCTTCGACGCGCACGGGGCCGCGGTGGCTCATGGCGTGTGTCCTGTGCAGAGGCTGGCTGGCACAATCCAGCGCACCATGACCCTTGATTCAGATCCCATCAGATTGACCCAGTTTTCGCACGGCGGCGGTTGCGGTTGCAAGATAGCGCCGGGCCTGCTGGCCGAGATTCTGGCACGCGCCCCCCAGGGCCTTGTCCCTCCCGAACTGCTGGTGGGCACCGAGACCAGCGACGATGCCGCGGTCTACCGCCTCAATGAGCACCAGGCGCTGGTGGCCACCACCGATTTCTTCACGCCCATCGTGGACGATCCTTACGATTTTGGCCGCATCGCCGCGACCAATGCCCTGTCGGATATTTACGCGATGGGGGGCACCCCCATCATGGCCTTGGCCCTGGTCGGCATGCCGATCGGCAAGCTCCCGCCCGAGGTGATCGGCCGGGTGCTGGAAGGCGGCGCCGCCGTGTGCCGCGAGGCCGGCATTCCGATCGCCGGCGGCCATTCGATCGATGTGCTGGAGCCCATCTACGGCCTGGTGGGCCTGGGCCTGGTGCATCCGCAGCGGGTGCGCCGCAATGCCGACGCCCAGGCCGGCGATGTGCTGGTGCTGGGCAAGCCCCTGGGGGTGGGTATTTTGTCGGCTGCGCTGAAAAAAGGCGCCCTGGATGCGGCGGGGTATGCCGACATGCTGCGCTACACCACCCAGCTCAACCGCGTGGGCATTGCATTGGCCGCGCTGGAGGGGGTGCATGCCATGACCGATGTGACCGGTTTTGGCCTGGCGGGCCATTTGCTGGAGATCTGCCGGGGCTCGGCCCTGTCGGCCCGGGTGTCGCTGGGGCAGGTGCCCTTGATTCCCGCCGCCGCACGGTTTGCAGCCGAGGGCGTGGTCACCGGGGCTTCGGCGCGCAACTGGGACGCTTACGGCGCAGACGTGCCCTGGCCCGAGGCTGCGCCGGTCTGGCAGCGCCATCTGCTGAGCGATCCACAGACCAGCGGGGGCTTGTTGGTCAGTTGCCGCCCAGAGGCATTGGACGCCGTGCTCTCGGCCTTTCATGCCGCGGGTTTTGGCGCCGCAGCAGCCATCGGGCAGATGGAGGCGCGGGCGGCGGGGCAGGGCAGCCAGGTGCAGTGCGTGGCCTGAGCGCTTTCGGCGCCCCGGAGGCCTACGGGGCCGCGGGGGCCGACATCATCCGTTCGACATAACGCGCGATGAGATCGATTTCGAGGTTGACCCGGGCGCCGGTGTGCAAATGCCCCAGCGCGGTGTTCTCCACCGTGTGCGGGATCAGGTTGATGCTGACTTCGCAACCCTCGGCCTGGTCGGCAATCCGGTTGACCGTCAGGCTCACGCCGTTGACCACGATCGAGCCTTTGTAGGCCAGGTAGCGGCCCAGCGCACGCGGGGCCAGGATGCGCAGTTCCCAGCTTTCTCCGACTTCGGCGAAGTGGCTCACCTGGCCGATGCCATCCACATGGCCGGACACCAGGTGCCCGCCCAGGCGGTCGTTGGCGCGCAAGGCTTTTTCGAGGTTGACGGGGCCCGGCTGGTCGAGGCCGGTGGTTTTGTCGAACGACTCGGCCGACACGTCCACCGTGAACTGGCGCTGGGCCAGGTCCAAGGAGGTGACGGTCATGCAGGCTCCGTTGAGCGCGATGCTGTCGCCCAGGCCGACATCGTCGAGGTAGCCCGAGGGGGTTTCGAGGGTCAGGCGTTTGCCATGGGTGGGCGAGTCGCCGAGGGCGTGCACGGCGGCGATACGCCCCATGCCGGTGATGATTCCTGTAAACATGGCCGCGATTGTGGCAGGGCTGTCTGCCGGTTCGCGGGGTCTTGGCGGGATGTCCCAGCAGGGTTTGGGGCTGCTGTGGCCCCGGTCAAAAGTCGTCCCGTCCGCGCACCCGGGCGAGGGCGCGCAGGTCCGGGCCCACGCGGTCCACGCTGCGGAACTCCAGCTCTTGTCCTTGCGCCAGCGTTTCCAGTGGCCCCCACTGCGCCATGCCGCGCCCCGGCCCCAAGAGCTTGGGCGCCAGGTACACCAGCCACTCGTCCACCAGCCCGGCGCTCAGCAGGGCGCCGTTGAGCCGGTGCCCCGCCTCGACATGCAGCTCGTTCACGCCCCGCTGGGCCAGGTCGCGCAGCAGGGCGGGCAAATCGACCTGGCCCTGGGCGTTCGGCAGGTGGACCACGGTGGCACCCCGGGCTTCAAGGGCTTGCTTGCGGGTCTGCATGGAGGTGTCAAAAGTGGCTGCAGCATAGATGGTGCATTCCCTGTCTGCTATGAAAAGGGAAGCGTCTTGGGGGGTCTGGAGTTGGCTGTCAACCACCACGACCTGCGGTTGGCGCGGCGTGGGGACGTCGCGCACGTCCAGGCGCGGCTGGTCTGCGAGCACGGTGCCGATGCCAGTCAGCACGGCGCAGGACCGGGCGCGCCAGGCGTGGCCATCGGCCCGGGCTGCGCCCGAGGTGATCCACTGGCTGGCGCCATTGGCCAAGGCGGTGGTGCCGTCCAGCGAGGCGGCGACCTTGAGACGGACCCAGGGGGTCTTGCGCACCATGCGGCTGAAAAACCCCAGGTTGAGTTCGCGTGCGGCGGCGGCCCCCGGGCCGACCTCGACGGTGACGCCGGCCGCCCGCAGCCGGGCAAAACCCTGTCCGGCCACCAAGGGGTTGGGGTCTTGCACGGAGGCGACGACGCGGGCAATGCCAGCGGCCACCAGGGCGTCGCAGCAGGGGCCGGTACGGCCCTGGTGGGCGCAGGGTTCGAGCGTGACGTAGGCGGTGGCCCCGCGCACATCCAGGCCTGCGGCGGCGGCGTCGCGCAGCGCCATGATTTCGGCATGGGCGCCGCCGGCCTGCTGGGTCGAGCCCCGGCCCAGGACGCGGCCCTCGGGGGTGGTGATCACGCAGCCCACGCGGGGGTTGGGGCTGGACCGTTGCAGCGCCTGGGCGGCGAGCGCGAGCGCTTGTTCGATGAAGGGGGCAGAGGATTCCATGGGGCATCGATGGTAAGGCAGCCGTCTGACGGGCCCTGGGTGCATGCCGCCGGGGGTCAGCGGTTCCAGCAGTCGTTGACCAGTGCGCCGGTGGTGCTGCCGGCTGCGCCGCGCACGCTGTGGTGGGTGAGGGTGTAGTGGCCACACCGGTCCGAGGCCTGGGTGCCCTGGGCGCGTGCCGTCAGGAGGTAGGCCGTGCCGGCCTGGGTGGGATTGGGCGGCGACAGCAGTTCGATGGTGTAGCGCCCGGACGGGGTGCTCCTGAGGGGGGCCGGGAAGTCGGCGGTGAGCGGGTAACTGCCCGAGGCCGTGGCGGCCCGCTCCATCCATTGGGCCGCCTGCAGCAGCCCGGTCCGTGCTTCGCTGCGGTAGCTGCGCTGCAGGTACTGCTGGTAGCTGGGCAGGGCCACGCTGCTGAGCAGGGCGAGCACGGCCAGGCTGATCAACAGCTCAAGGAGGCTGAAGCCGGTGGGGCGCATCGGGGGGCGGTTCATTGCAACTGGCGCCAGTGCAGCGTGGTGGCCGGCTTGGGCAAGGTGCCGATGTGGCGTGCGGGGCCGCTGGCCTGCGGTTCCATCTGGCAGATCCCCTGGGGGCAACGCAGGTTGAGCAGCACGGGGTGGCTGCTGGTGCGGTGCGCGCCCGGGTCTTGGCCCGCCCTGCCTGGGCGCAGGCCCGCCCCCTCGGAGTGCAGCAGCGGGAGGCTGGGGGCCAGGCCTTGTTCGATGCCGAGCAGCGTGAGAAAGCCCTGGGCGGCGGAGGCTCCCGTGCCGCAGGGGGCGTCGGGGCGGCCCGGCTGCGCAGGCACCTGGCTGTGGATGTGCAGTACGTGGCTGCCATCGACAAAGCCTGCGGTCTGCAGCATCCGTTCCCCTGCCTGGGGGAAGTCGAAGAACCAGCCCTGGGGGCCCTGGGCGCCGAGGGTGGGAAGGCGTTCCTGGCCGGCGGGCATCTGCCAGAGTGCGCTGCCGTCGGCCCCGGTGCGGGCGGTGCCGAGGCGGCGCTCTAGCAGGGCGCCGCGGCTTCCAT
The DNA here is from genome assembly GCA_028685665.1 of Burkholderiaceae bacterium. Taxonomy (GTDB): domain Bacteria; phylum Pseudomonadota; class Gammaproteobacteria; order Burkholderiales; family Burkholderiaceae_C; genus JAQUDN01. The sequence goes on from JAQUDN010000069.1 coordinate 6,500, forward strand.
GGCGTGCCGCGCCGTCGGGTTCTGCCACCCGCAGGCTCCCGGGAGGGGCCCCTGGACGGGGGTCCAGGGCGTAGCGGGTGCCGTCATGCACTGCGTAAAAGCTTTGCGCGGCGGTGCTGGTGGCGTCCGCCGCGGTCAGCAGGCGGCCGGTGCCAAAAGCCACCATCAGTCCGCCGGTGCGGGTGTGGTTGCGCACGCTGGGAGCCGCCGTGATGGCCTGGGGGGTGCCCGAGGCATCGGTGGCGCTGAACAGCGGGGTGCATGGGGTGCAGCCGGGGCTGGAAAACGCCACGCCCCATTCGCCCGGCAGATGGCTGCTCAGGTCAAACTTCCACAGGTGGCCCTGGAAATCGCCGGCATAGACCACATCCGGGGTGCCATCGCCGTTCAGGTCCACCGGCCGGGGGGTGGCGAGCCCGTTGCCGGTGCCATGGCTGCCCGATCCCGTGGCTGCGGCAATTTTGCGCAGCGAGGGGCTGCCCTGGTCCAGGTACTGGACCAGCAGCACCGGGTCTTCGTGGGTGCTGTTGATGCCGTTGCCCAGCAGCACCGCCCAGCGGCCGTCGTTCAGGCGCGCGATCTGTGTGGCTTGCTGGGGGGAGAATTCGGCCCGCACGGGGTCGCCCACGATATGGCCGATGTCGGGGTCGCTGCCATCGCTCAGATCGAGCCGCACCACGCTGGCCGCGGCGGCGGATGTGGCGCTCCAGGCGCCTGCCGCGCTGCCCTGGCGCCCTGGCTCGGTGACATCCAGCACGAAATACCCTTTTCCTCCTGCGCCCAGCGGGCCGACCAGCAGCGTGCGCCACTGGGGCTGGGTGGGGGTGCCCACGTTGGCATCGCCGGTGAACGGCGAGCCGTCGACCAGGTAGCGGTGCGCTGGGGCATCGCCAGGCTGGGTGAGCTGCGCCAAATGGGGGTAGACGCCCAATGGGACGTAAGCCAGGTGTTCGCTGCCGTCTTCTGCCGAGAAGCCGTGGAGCATGCCGTCATTGGCCCCCACGTAGAGCATGGGGCGGCGTTCCTTGTGCTGCGCGGCAAAAGCGCCATACCCCGGAAGGCCCCAGCCTCCCGACGGACGGCCGGTGAACCAGAGGGCCGAGTTCACGGAGTCTCCCTGGCGGGATGGGCGGTCGCGCAACGGGCCGCCCTGGGCTTTTTCGAGGCGCCGGTCGCCGCGCAGAAAATGCAGCCGGTCTTGGCCGAGGGCCGCTCCCCCGTCGCCTTGGAGGAGGGTCTGCTGTCCCCCGGGGCCGGTGCTCAGCTGGTCCCACAAGAACAGCCGTCCTCCCTGGTGGTAGGTGTAGACCACGCGCTGGGTCTGTACGGTCTCGTTGCCCAGGGCATCCAGGGTGTTGGCGGTGCTGCGGGGAGTGCCGTCGGCCCGGGTGCCCCAGGCGGGATTCGGCTCTCGCTGAGCGGTGCCCTGGGCGGCGATCTGTGCGGTGATTTCCCCCGTCCAGGTGGAGGCCTGGTAGGCCGTCTGGAAGACCAGGGCCATGCTCTCGATGACCGTGCTGGGGTGGCTGGCCAGGTGCGTGGGGGTGGCCGCGCTGGCGCTGTGGCAGAGCGGTTGCTGTGCCAGGCTCAAGGGCGCTGCGGCGAGGGGCAGGGGCGCGATCAGTCCGCCCAGGCCCAGCGCGAGCAGGCACCGTCCCAGAGCTTCAGCATGCCGCATCCCTCTTACTCCCCCGTGATCGACGGAAAGGCCACCACCGATTGCAGGACCACTTGCGAGCCGGTCTTGAGCCCTTGCGCCAGGGCGGTGATGCGGTAGACAAAAGGCGCATGCACCGGGTGGGTGAGAGGGGCTGCCGAGCCACTGGCTTCTGCAGGGCGGTGGCGCATGACTTCGATCCAGTACCAGGCGCCGCGCCCGGGGGTGCGTTCGCTGAGCAGAGGGTTGGGGTTGGCGGCGGGCGCGGCCTGGGTGTATTGGCCATGCCGTGCACCGATTCCTTCGGCGGTCATCTGCGCCAGCAGGGCGGCGTTTTGCCAGAAATCCTGGGCCCCTGTGCGGGGGGCGCAAATCGCGTGCAGGCAATACGTCGGTGCCTGGGGGATGAGCGTGTGCTCCATGAACGCGTCGAAGGCCGCTTCGTTGTCGGCAGGGAAGCGGGTGGCGCCCAGCCGGTCGCGCAGGGGCTGGATCGGTGTCTGGTGGTGCTGCGCCAGGTCCTGCTGTGCATCCTGCAGCATGGCTTCTGCCGCCTCCTGGGCGCGTTGGTGGTCTGCCGCATGGCCCACCACCCGTTCATGGAGCAGTGCCGTGCGTGCGGACCACAGCGCCAGCAAGGTGGACATCAGCACCAGTACGATGGTGGTCGTGAGGGAAATGCCGTGTTGCCGGCGCCGGGCGCGGGGCATGGTTCAGCCCAGGGGGGTGGCGCTCAGGCCATGGCGGGTGCGCAGGTGGTAGGTGCTGCGAAACACCCTTTGCAGCCGGTTGCTGCGCACCGCAGTGCTGCCATCGCACCGTGTGTAGAGGCTGCCGGCGGTCTCCAGGCTTTCCTGGCCTTCCAGTTCGAGGCAGATTTCCACGGCGATGATGTCCGCCCAGTCTGTTGTCGCCAGCTCCGAGGCGCTGGCGTAGCGGAAGCGCGGGGCGGCCTGTCGGCGCTCCGGATCGCTCGTTTGTTGCAGATACAGCACCTGGAAGTCCGTCACGCCACTGACCAGTGGCTGTGCCGTCGCACTGCCTGCACACAGCAGTTGCTTGTTCTCCCAGCGGAAATGGCTGATGGCCGAGGGTCGCAGGCCCTGCACCGGGTTTTCTCCCAGGCAGTCCCGCACCAGGGGGGCATGGACCAGCGCCGCGCTGGCGCTGGCGCCGTGGGTGGGTTCATTCAGGCTGGGCGAGGCCACGCGCAGGTGCACGGCGTTGCGCACCGTGGGGTCCTGGCCGGCCAGGGCGCTGGTGAAGCGGGGGTCCAGCGGGCGCAGTGCGGCCTGGGCTTGGACCTCGTCGCCGGGGGCGAGGGCCCAGCCACCGGTCTGGCGCAGCTGCTGGCCCAGGGTGCGCAGGGCGTGCGAGGCCTGCAGTTGCAACTGGCTGGCATCGCTCACGGTCCCCGTCAGGCTGCGCGAGACCATCAGCGTACCCAGTCCTGCCACGATCGTCAGCAGGCCCACCACCATGCCGACCAGAAGCTCGACCAGGGTGGCGCCTTGCTCGCGTGGCGAGGACCGTGGGAGAGAAGGGGGCAGCAAAAGGGCCATGGAGGGGGCTCACCGGGGGCAATGCAAGGCGTTGGCCTCTGCGGTATCGGGCAGGCAGCGCTGTGTCAGGCGGATGTAGTGCAGGTGGCAGCGGCGTTGCTCCGGGCAGCGCACCGTCCCCATCGTCGAAGCCATGGGCAAGGCCAAGCCGGGACGCTCGTTTTCTCGCCAGGCCAGCATCACCCCCAGCTGCCCGGCGCCAGGGCCTGGCAAGAACACCGTGGCATCGCCTTGTGGCAGCTGCGCGCGCACTGCCTGAAGCCAGCGGTGCCCGTCAAAGGCCGCGAGTTCCTGGGCCGTGCACCACGAAGAAGCTGTGTTCCCGCCCATGCGGCAGTCTTTGGGGGCTGCCGGCGCTGTGTTCCAGTCCATCAGATAAGCGCCCGGGTCGCCGAGGGCATTGGGGTGGGACAGGATGCGTTCGCCCAAGTCTTCAATCAGTTGAATGGCCTGGGCATGGCGCACGCCGCTTTGGGTGTCGGCCAGACTGCGCAACTGCACTCCCAGCATCCCCAGCACGCCGACCGCCATCACCACCATGGCGGTGAGCGATTCCAGCAGGCTGATGCCGTGCTGGCGGCGCGGACGGCAGGCGGCGCTCATGTGCAGGGCACCTGTTCGGTGACCCGAATCCGTCCACCGGAGGCCATGCACAGGCCGCGGGTGGCTGGCGAGGCCACGCCGTCGGAGAGGGGCGAGACGATGAAGCCCTTGGCGTTGAGTCCACTCATTTTTCCGAAGCGATCCACCTTGATGGCGATGCCCCCCGAGCTGTGGATGACATCCACCCGCCCCATGGGGGGTGTCGTGTGCAGTTTGGTTTCGGTTTTCTGCCACCGACCATCGTTGTTGCTGTCCTCGAAGACAAACCAGCCGCAGCCCCACTCCTGGTTGGTCAATGCCTGCGTGCAGCCATCGGTGTTCTGGGGTGTTTTCTGGATCGCAATGCGCCCGCCGCGCTGGAGGGCTTCGGCGCGGGCGAAATAGAGGGTGGCCGTCAGTGCATCGATGGCCTGTTGCACTTGCCAGCGCTCCATCATGCGCAGGAAGTGGGGGCTCGCCAGGCCCGCCAGCACGCCCAGAATGGCCAGCGTGACCAGGATTTCGATGGCCGTCAGTCCGGCCTCTGTGCGCGGCCGGCGGTGCGGTGCCCCGGGGGCTCCGAGGGGGCTGCAGGGCCTCATGTGCATCCACCTGGGTGTGGGGCTTGCCGCCCATCACGGCCGTGCATAGCCCAGACAGGCGCCGGCATTGGGCCGGCCACGGCATTCGCGCCCCAGACGCCGCTCGCGGTCCTTGGCGCTTTCCTCGGAGCTGTTGCTCCGGTGCATCCCCTTGCCGGAGCCTTTGCGCGCCCCGGTCGTGTGGGTTTGGGAGGAGGCCCCCGTGGCGCCTGCGGTGCCTGCCGCTTGCGCGGGGGCAGGGCTCGCCAATGTCCACAGGAGCAGGCCGGCGGCGACCCAGGCGGCCAGCCGCCCTTCGCGGCGCAGCGCCGGGGGCCAGGGCAGAGGTCGGGCAGGGTGGGGCATCGATGGCCTTTCGTTGGCAGGGCGCCCCTGGTGACCCAGGGTTCGGGGCGCTGTCCTGAGGGGGCGTCCGTGGGTTTCTTGACGGCCATGGGCCCTTATCGGAGATCTGTAACTCCAGGGCGCATTGCTTACTTTTTTACATATTTACATGCGGTGCAAGCAAAACGGCTTCGAAGAATCCCGGGTGCGCAAAGTTCGAAATACTGGTAGGCAGTTGGGTGGCAGTGTTCTGTGCCGCACGAGAACAGAGGGCCGGCCGTACACCAGGGCGCAATACGAGTGAAATCGGCGCGCAACAGGGAGGCAACAGGGGCCATCGGGCATGGGGCAGAGCCTTGCGTGCACTGGGCCAGGGACACGCCAGGGGCCATGGCCTGAGGGCGATGGCCCTGCAGGCTTTTGAAAAAGTCCCCGCGGTATAATCGACAGGTTTTGCACAGTGCAAGACGCACGCCGACGGCCCTTCCAGCTGCTGGCGCAAGTCAAACCAGTGCGGGCAGTGCATGCAAGCTGTCCGCCCCATTCAAGGAAAAACCAATGATCGCATCCTCTATCAAGGCCGAAGTTGTCAAGGCCAACGCCCGTGCTGCCAACGACACTGGCAGTCCCGAAGTGCAAGTGGCCCTGTTGACCGCTCGCATCAACGAGCTGACCCCCCACTTCAAGACACACGCCAAGGACCACCACGGTCGCCGCGGCCTGCTGCGCATGGTGAGCCGCCGCCGCAAGCTGCTGGACTACCTCAAGGCCAAGGAGGCTGACCGCTACACTGCGCTGATCGCCAAGTTGGGCCTGCGCAAGTAATCGCATTTGCTTATCAAAACGCCTGGGTTAGTCCGCTAGCTCAGGCGTTTTTTACTTCGGAGCCGTAAAACAGAGCGAAGCTGTGTCATTCCATAGGCCTTGTGGCGCGTGCCGCGCCCACAGTGTCCATGGAATGGCATCGTGTTCTGAATTGCACTCCAACGCTTGCTGGCAAAGCCTTGCCAGCTATTCAATCAGGAGCTGAATATGGGTATTTTCAATAAAGTCACCAAAACCTTCCAATGGGGTGACAAGACCGTCGTCATGGAAACCGGTGAAATCGCCCGCCAGGCTGGCGGCGCCGTGCTGGTGAATATCGACGACACCGTGGTGCTGGCCACCGTGGTCGCCTCCAAGGGCGCCAAGCCCGGCCAGGACTTTTTCCCCCTGACCGTGGACTACATCGAGAAGACCTATGCCGCAGGCAAGATCCCCGGCAGCTTCTTCAAGCGCGAAGCCAAGCCCAGCGAACACGAAACCCTGACCAGTCGCCTGATCGACCGCCCGATCCGTCCGCTGTTCCCTGAAGGCTTCTACAACGAAGTGCATGTGGTCATCCACACCGTGTCGCTGAACCCCGAAGTCGATGCCGACATTGCCGCCCTGATCGCCACCAGCGCTGCGCTGGCCATTTCCGGCATTCCGTTCAACGGCCCCATCGGTGCAGCCCGCGTGGGTTTCATCAACGGTGAATACGTCCTGAACCCCGGCCAGACCGCCCGCAAGAACAGCCAGATGGACCTGGTGGTGGCCGGCACCGAAGCTGCCGTGCTGATGGTGGAATCCGAAGCCAAGCAGTTGTCTGAAGAAATCATGCTCGGCGCCGTGGTGTTTGGCCATGAGCAAGGCAATGTCGCCATCAACGCCATCCACGACCTGGTGCGTGAAGCCGGCAAGCCCGTCTGGGACTGGCAAGCCCCTGCCAAGGACGAGGCCCTGATCGCCAAGGTCACCGCCTTTGCCGAAGAAAAGCTGCGCGCCGCCTACCAGATCCGCAACAAGCAAGCCCGGACCCACGCCTGCCGCGAAGCCTATGCCGTGGTGTTGGCCGACCTGAAGGACGCCGGTGTCGAATTCGACAGCGTCAAGGTGGAGAACATGCTGTTCGACATCGAAGCCCGCATCGTGCGCAGCCAGATCCTGGCCGGTGAGCCCCGCATCGACGGCCGTGACACCCGTACCGTGCGCCCCATCGAAATCCGCAGCAGCGTGCTGCCCCGTGCCCACGGCTCGAACCTTTTCACCCGGGGTGAAACCCAGGCGCTGGTGGTTACCACCTTGGGGACCGAGCGCGATGCCCAGCGCATTGACGCCCTGGCGGGTGAGTACGAAGACCGCTTCATGATGCACTACAACATGCCTCCCTTCGCCACCGGCGAAGTCGGTCGCATGGGCTCGACCAAGCGCCGTGAAATCGGCCACGGTCGCCTGGCCAAGCGTGCGTTGATCGCTGTCCTGCCCACCAAGGAAGAATTTCCTTACACCATGCGCGTGGTGTCGGAAATCACCGAATCCAACGGCTCCTCGTCGATGGCGTCGGTGTGTGGCGGCTGCCTGTCCCTCATGGATGCCGGCGTGCCCATGAAGGCGCATGTGGCGGGTATCGCCATGGGCCTGATCAAGGAAGACAACCGTTTTGCCGTGCTGACCGACATCCTGGGCGATGAGGATCACCTGGGCGACATGGACTTCAAGGTGGCGGGCACCACGGCCGGTATCACCGCTTTGCAGATGGACATCAAGATCCAGGGCATCACCAAGGAAATCATGCAGGTCGCCCTGGCCCAGGCCAAGGAAGCGCGCATCCACATCCTGGGCAAGATGCAGGAAGCCATGGGCGAAGCCAAGACCGAAGTCTCCAGCTTCGCGCCCAAGCTCTACACCATGAAGATCAACCCCGAGAAGATCCGTGACGTGATCGGCAAGGGCGGCTCGGTGATCCGTGCACTGACCGAAGAAACCGGTTGCCAGATCAATATCGACGAAGACGGCACGATCACCATTGCAGCGACCGAAGCCGCCAAGGCCGACGAAGCCAAGCGCCGCATCGAACAAATCACGGCGGAAGTCGAAATCGGCAAGATCTACGAAGGCCCCGTGACCAAGATCCTGGACTTTGGTGCCCTGATCAACCTGCTGCCCGGCAAGGACGGGTTGCTGCACATCAGCCAGATTGCCCATGAGCGCGTCGAGCGTGTGGGTGACTATCTGCAGGAAGGCCAGATCGTCAAGGTCAAGGTCATGGAAACCGACGAGAAGGGCCGCGTCAAGCTGTCGATGAAGGCTTTGGCCGAGCGCCCTGCGGGCGGCGGTGACCGTCCTGAGCGCGGCGAGCGCAGTGACCGCGGCGAGCGCCGCGATGGAGGGCGTCACCACCATGAATCGGCACCATCGCAGTCACCTGCTCCGGTGGCCGAGGCTGCGCCAGTGCAAGACGCTCGCTGAGTAGTTTTGCTATTGAAATAAGAGCTAAAAACGCTTTCTGGTAAGGCGTTTTAGCCCTTAATGGTTCTTGGCTCTGGAATGGCCTCGCAGGCTGTGCTTGTGTCAGCGCCTTGGCGGCATCGTGGGTATGGGGGTGCCGTCCAGGCCTTTCTTGAAACAGCAGTTGTCCTGGTGAGGTATTGCCATTCATCCTGCTGCTGCAGGCTTTCCAGCTCGCAAAGAGTCCTCGCATATTGACAAGATTTTGGGACGTGGCGACCATGAAAAAAAAGCTCATCGCAGGTAACTGGAAAATGAACGGCAGCCTGGCTGCCAATGACGCCCTGGTGCGCGCGCTGCGCGATGGCATAGGCCAGCCTGGGTGTGATGTGGCGGTGGCGGTGCCTGCGCCTTATCTGGCGCAACTGCAGTCCCTGGTGGCGGATTCGCCGATTGCCCTGGCCGCGCAGGACGTGTCCGTGCATGAGTCTGGTGCCTATACCGGCGAAGTGTCTGCGTCGATGCTCAAGGATTTTGCGGTGCGCTACACCCTGGTGGGGCACTCCGAGCGCCGCCAGTACCACGGCGAAACCGATGCAACGATTGCCATCAAGGCCCAGCGTGCTTTGTCGGTGGGTATCACGCCCATCGTCTGCGTGGGGGAAACCTTGGCGGAGCGCGATGCCGGTCAAACAGAAGCCGTGGTCAAGCGCCAGCTGGCAGCGGTCATCCACCTGAACGGGCACTGCATCAGCGAGATCGTGGTGGCCTATGAGCCTGTCTGGGCGATTGGAACGGGGCGCACGGCATCGCCAGAGCAAGCGCAGCAGGTGCATGCGGTCCTGCGTGCCCAACTGGCTGCAGCCACCAGCCACGCTGATCGCATTCCCCTGCTGTATGGCGGCAGCATGAATGCCGCGAATGTCGCCCAACTGCTCGCCCAGCCGGACATCGATGGTGGTTTGGTCGGCGGGGCTTCTTTGAAAGCGTCGGATTTTCTGCAAATTATTGCTGCAGCCCAATAAAGACCAGTGTTGGCAGCTATTAAATCGGGAGTGAATGAGCAATGAATGTGTTTGCGAATGTGATTTTGGGCGTCCAGATGCTGGCCGCGTTGGCCATGGTGGGTTTGATCTTGATCCAGCATGGCAAGGGGGCCGACATGGGCGCTGCTTTCGGAAGCGGTGGGTCTGGCAGCCTGTTTGGGGCCAGCGGCAGTGCCAACTTTCTGTCCCGCAGCACGGCGGCCCTGGCGGCGGTGTTTTTTGTCACCACCTTGGCCTTGGCTTATATCGGAAACACCCGCCCAGCCAGTACGGGCAGCGTGATGGAGACTCCTGCTGCTGCCCTGA
>JAQUDN010000070.1 GCA_028685665.1 Burkholderiaceae bacterium
CCGCCGAGCCCCGCGCCTACCCCGAGCACTTCGTCAACGCCCTGCCCCAGGCCGGCTGCATGGCCGCGCTGATCCCGCAGGAATACGGCGGCTCGGGCCTCTCCATGGCCGAGGCCTCGGTGATCATGGAAGAGATCAACCGCAGCGGCGGCAACTCCGGCGCCTGCCACGGCCAGATGTACGTGATGAACGCCATCGTGCGCAGCGGCTCGCAGGCGCAAAAAGAAAAGTACCTGCCCCAGATCGCTTCGGGCAAGCTGCGCATCCAGTCCATGGGCGTGACCGAGCCCACCACCGGCAGCGACACCACCAAGCTCAAGACCAGCGCCGTCAAGAAGGATGGCCGCTGGGTGATCAACGGCCAGAAGGTCTGGATCTCGCGCATCCAGCACAGCGACCTGATGATCCTGCTGGCCCGCACCACGCCGGCCGACCAGGTGAAGAAAAAGTCCGAAGGCCTGTCCTGCTTCCTGATCGACCTGCACCAGGCGATTGGCAATGGCCTCACCGTGCGCCCGATCCTGAACATGGTCAACCACGAGACCAACGAGCTGTTCTTCGACAACCTTGAAATCCCCGAGGACGCGCTGCTGGGCGAGGAGGGCAAGGGCTTCAAGACCCTGCTCGATGGCCTGAACGCCGAGCGCGTGCTGATCGCCGCCGAGTGCATTGGCGATGGCTACTGGTTCATCGACCGCGCCAGCAAGTACGCCAAGGAGCGCGTGGTGTTCAACCGCCCCATCGGCCAGAACCAGGGCGTGCAGTTCCCGATTGCCGACGCCTTCATCGAACTGGAAGCCGCCAACCTCATGCGCTGGAAGGCCTGCGAGAAGATCGACGCGATGCAAAACGCCGGCGCCGAGGCCAATATGGCCAAGTACCTGGCGGCCAAGGCCAGCTGGGAGGCGGCCAACGTCTGCCTGCAGACCCATGGCGGCTTTGGCTTCGCCTGCGAATACGACATCGAGCGCAAATTCCGCGAAACCCGCCTGTACCAAGTGGCACCGATCTCGACCAACATGATCTTCAGCTACGTGGCCGAGCACATCCTCGGTCTTCCCCGGTCTTTCTGACATCCCCCTGAGCGGCTGCGCCGCTTCCCCCTTCTCTCGCGCTGCGCGCGGGAAGGGGGACGACGCCAGCGCGGCGGGGCGGCCCTTGCGCGGCGTCTCCTCGCTCGGGCCATGCCAGAGCTATCGATGTGAAACCTTATCCGCACCAAGAAAGATTCAAACCCATGAGTGCCAACCCTCGTCCCCTGGACGGCATCACCGTCGTTTCGCTGGAGCACGCGATTGCCGCTCCGTTCTGCACCCGCCAGCTGGCCGACCTGGGCGCCCGGGTGATCAAGGTGGAGCGCCCCGGCGTGGGCGACTTTGCCCGCGCCTACGACACCCGCGTCCATGGGCAGGCCTCGCACTTCGTCTGGACCAACCGCTCCAAGGAAAGCCTGGCGCTGGACCTGAAAAACCCCGAGGCGCTGGCCGCCCTCAAGGACCTGCTCAAGGACGCCGACGTGCTGGTACAGAACCTGGCCCCTGGCGCCGCCGCGCGCATGGGCCTGTCGTTTGCGGCGCTGCAGGCGATCAACCCGCGCCTGATCGTCTGCGACATCTCCGGCTACGGCGAGGACGGCCCCTACCGCGACAAGAAGGCCTACGACCTGCTGATCCAGGCCGAGGCGGGCTTCCTGTCCATCACCGGCACGCCCGAGACGCCGAGCAAGGCCGGCAACTCGGTGGCCGACATTGCCGCGGGCATGTACGCCTACACCAACATCCTGTCGGCGCTGCTGCTGCGCGGCAAGACGGGGCAGGGCAGCCACATCGATGTGTCCATGCTCGAAGCGCTGGGCGAGTGGATGGGCTACCCGCTGTACTACGCCTACGAAGGCGCGCCGCCGCCGCCCCGCACCGGGGCTTCGCACGCGTCGATTTACCCCTACGGCCCCTTCCCGGCGGGCGATGGCGGCGCGGTGCTCCTGGGCGTGCAGAACGAGCGCGAGTGGAAGCAGTTCTGCGACATCGTCCTGGCCGACCCGGCCCTGGCCACCGACCCGCGCTTTGACGCCAACGCCCAGCGCAACGCGCACCGCGAGGCGCTCAAGGCCCTGATCCACCAGACCTTCGCGGCCCTGAGCACCGAGCAGCTGGTCGCGCGGCTGGACCAGGCGCAGATCGCCAACGCCCGCATGAACGACATGGCCGGCCTGTGGGCCCACCCGCAACTGCAGGCGCGCGGGCGCTGGGCCACGGTCGGCACCCCGGCGGGCGAGGTGCCCGCCCTGCTGCCGCCCGGCCGCAACAACGCCTACGACTACCGCATGGACGCCGTGCCCGCCGTGGGCGAACACACCGAGGCCATCCTGCGCGCCCTGGGCCGGGACGCGGCGCAGATCGCCCAGCTGCGCGCCGCCAAGGCCATCTGATTGCTATTGAAGTAATAGCTAATACCGCTCGTATCCATTGGCCTGGAGGCCAATTCGACCCCAAAAATCACCAGGAGACATCCCATGACCCCCCCCAGCGCCCAGCTCGCCGCCTTTGCCGCACATTTGCGTTTTGACGACCTTCCCGAGTCCGTGGTCCGCAAGACCGAGGATCTGATGGTCGACTGGTTCGGCTCCGCTGTGGCCGGCCATGGCTCGCGGCCTGTGGAGAGCATTGCCCGCTTTGCCCAGGCCATGGGCAGCGCGCAGGGGCCGAGCGAAGTCCTCGTCAGCGGCGCGAGCAACACGCCCTACCTGGCGGCCATGGCCAATGCCGCCGCCTCGCACGTGGCCGAGCAGGACGATGTGCACAACGGCTCGGTCTTCCACCCCGCCGCCGTGGTCTTCCCGGCGGCCGTGGCGGCGGCGCAGGCCCTGGGTTCCAGCGGGCGTGAGCTGCTCTTGGCCTCGGTGGTGGGCTACGAGGTGGGCATCCGCGTGGGCGAATTCCTGGGCCGCTCGCACTACAAGGTCTTCCACACCACCGGCACCGCCGGCACGCTGGCGGCGGCGGCCGCCGTGGGCAGCCTGCTGAAGCTGGACGCCACGCAGATGCAGCACGCCCTGGGCTCGGCCGGCACCCAATCGGCGGGCCTGTGGGAGTTTTTGCGCACGGGCGCTGACAGCAAGCAATTGCACACCGCCCACGCCGCCGCCGCCGGCCTGATGGCGGCCTACCTGGCCCAGGACGGCTTCACCGGTGCGGCGCAAATCCTCGAAGGCCCGCAGGGCATGGCCGCCGGCATGTCCAGCGACGCCGATCCGGCCAAATTGGTCGATGGCCTGGAGAACGGGAAAGTGACCCGCTGGGCCACCCCCGAGACCTCATTCAAATGGCACGCCAGCTGCCGCCACACCCACCCGGCCGCCGATGCGCTCTTGCAGGTCATGCAGCAGCACCAGCTGCAGCCCGCCGACCTGGCCCGCGTCGAGACCCTGGTGCACCAAGGGGCCATCGACGTGCTGGGCCCGGTGGTAAAGCCCGTCACCGTGCACCAGAGCAAGTTCAGCATGGGCACCGTGCTGGGCCTGGCGGCGCAGTTCGGCCACGCCGGCCTGACCGAGTTCGACGCGCATTTCCTGAGCGACACCACCCAGGCCCTGCGCGACAAGGTCACGATGGCGCTGGATTCCGAGGTCGATGCCGCCTACCCGCGCCGCTGGATCGGCAAGGTGATCGTCCACACCACCGACGGCCGCGTGCTGCATGGCCGCGTCGACGAGCCCAAGGGCGACCCCGGCAACACCCTGAGCCGCGCCGAAATCACCGCCAAGGCCCTGCGCCTGGCGGCCTACAGCGGCGGCGCCACGCCCCAGGCCATGCAGCAGGCGGTGGACCGCCTGTGGAACGTGGCCCAGTGGCCCACCGTGGGCCGCCTGCTGGAGACCGGGGCATGAACACCCCGGCCGCCGTGGCGCCCCGCCCGCTGGGCGAGGCCCGCAGCTTGCTGTTCGTGCCCGGCGACCGGCCCGAGCGCTTTGCCAAGGCCCTGGCCAGCGGCGCCGATGCGGTGATCCTGGACCTGGAAGACGCCGTGGCCCCCGATGCCAAGGAGGACGCGCGCGCCGCCATCGCCCAGGCCTGGGCCCAGTGGCCCACGGCCCAGCGCGCCCGGGTGCTGTTGCGCACCAACGCCGCCGGCACCCCCTGGCAGGCGGACGACTGGGCGCTGGCCGCGCAACTGGCCGGCCAAGGCCTGGGGGGACTGTTGCCCGCCAAGGTGGAAAGCGCCGACGACCTGGCCGCGCTGGCGCAGGCCTGCCCGGGCGTGGCGCTCCTGCCGCTGATCGAAAGCGCCCGCGGCCTGGACGCCTTGCCCGCCATCGCCCGCGCCCCGCAGGTGCGGCGCCTGGTGTTTGGCCACCTCGACTTTCAATCCGACCTGGGCATGGCCTGTGGCCCGGACGAGGCCGAGCTGCTGCCCGCCCGCTGGGCCTTCGTGCTGCAGTCCCGCCTGGCCGGCCTGGCCGCGCCGGTCGATGGCGTGAGCACCGCGCTGGACGACCCTGCGATCCTCACCGCTGACACCCAGCGCAGCCGCCGGCTGGGCTTTGGCGCCAAGCTGTGCATCCATCCCGCGCAGGTGCTGGGCGTGCACCGCGCGCTGGCCCCCAGCGCCTTGGAGTGCGACTGGGCCCGCCGCGTGCTGGCCGCGGTGGCAGCCGCAGGCCAGGGGCCTGGCGCGGGCGCCATCCGCGTGGAGGGCCGCATGGTCGATGCGCCCATCGTCGCATTGGCCCGTCGCCATCTGGCGCTGGAGTTCCAGGCGCCGGGCAAGGATGCAGGGGAATCCTCCGGTAGCGCAGCGCGGGCTTTCCTGTAACGATGGACCTCAAGAAAAAACAATCCAAGGAGACCAACACAATGAAGACATCCCTTTTGCGCGCTGTGGCGCTGGCGGCCGGTGCGGCCTGTACCTGGGGCATGGCACAAGCCCAGGGTTTTCCCGACAAGCCGATCACGATGGTGATTCCCTTCGCCGCCGGCGGCCCCACCGATGTGGTGGCCCGCATGCTGGCCATTCCGATGGGCAAATCCCTGGGGCAGTCGGTCATCGTGGAGAACACGGTGGGCGCGGGCGGCACGATTGCCGCCACCAAGGTGGCCCGCGCCACGCCGAATGGTTACACCATCTTTTTGCACCACATGGGCATGTCCACCGCCCCGGCGCTCTACCGCAAGCTCAATTTCGATCCGCTGAAAGACTTCGAATACATCGGCCAGGTGGTCGATGTGCCCATGACCTTGCTGGCGCGCAAGGACTTTCCGGCCAACAACCTGCCGGAGCTGCTGGCCTATGTGAAAGCCAACAAGGACAAAGTCTCCCTGGCCAATGCCGGCCTGGGGGCGGTGTCGCACCTGTGCGGCCTGTTGTTCATGAGCAGCATTGGCGTGGACCTGACCACCGTGCCCTACAAGGGCACGGGCCCGGCCATGAACGACCTGCTGGGCGGCCAGGTGGACCTGCTGTGCGACCAGACCACCCAGACCGTGCCGATGATCAAGGACGGCCGTGTCAAGGCCTTTGGCGCCACCACCTTGCAGCGGCTGTCTGCCTTGCCCCAGTTGCCCACCCTCGACGAGCAGGGGCTCAAGGGCTTCGAGGTCAAGGTCTGGCATGGCATGTATGCCCCCAAGTCCACGCCCACCGAGGTGCTCAACAAGATCAACGCCGCCTTGCGGGCCGCCTTGCAGGACCCTCTGGTCACCCAGCGTTTGAGCGATCTGAGCTCCGAGATTCCGGCGGCCGACAAGCTCACCTCTCTGGGCCTCAAGACCCATCTGGAAGCCGAGATCCAGAAATGGGGCCCGGTGATCCGCAAGGCCGGCATTTACGCCGATTGAGGCCTTGCCCACCGCCTGTGCCCGCCGTCCCCCGCTGGGCGCCGTTTGGGGTCGGGCCGGCGCGTTGGCGCACCCCGGTGCGCTGGCCTCCATTGCAGCCCTTCTCCCGCGAGAGTGGGTCGATAAATCAGTCGATAGCCCAATGAAGAAGGGCAGTGGGCGCTATTGATTCAGGAGTTTTCCTGCACCAGTGCCAGGTACGCCCGCCGCGTTTCTGGCGACACCGACGCCACCAGCTGCGCATGGGGCGTCTGGTGCCGCGCCAGCATCCGCGCCGTGGCAATCGCCTTCGATTTGCAGAACCAATGGCAGGTGTGCTGCATGAGAAAAAGCTCGGCCGAGAGGGTGAAGGCGTGGTCCCGGAGCGAGGCGGGCGCGGGGTCGGCCACCTGGCGGGCAATCCCTTGGGCATGGAGGGCCAGGGCCTGGCGCATATCGAAGGTGGCGCGGGGGAACAGCCGGGTGGCCAAAGGCAGGGGCACAGCCCAGCGGCTGACCCGGGCCTCGGCTTCTTCCACCGCCGCGAACCCGGCCGCGAAGCGGCTGAACTGTTCGCTGATCTGCAGCTCGGTGTTGCGCAGCAGTTGCCAGATCTGTGCCTGGCGCTGCGGGTCGGTTTCGCCCAGGGCCCGCAGATAGCCTTCGGTCAGCGTTTCCATGCGTTTTTCAATCTGGTACTGCCCCAGATGGCTGGCGAGCAGGGCGATGCGCTTGCGTTGCTCCTGGGTGTTGAGCAGGTAGACGCCGGTGGCGATGAAAACCGCAATAAGAAAAATGTCCATGGTTCAGTCGGTGTGCAGTGCAGGAAAAGGGCGGCGGCGGTCGGCTGCGCCCTGCGGGTTCGGAGCGCGGGGCCGGGCCTTCATGACCAGGACAGCGCTGACAGGTCGTTCACAAAGATCGGCATATCGTTCCACAGGCCCTGGAGGCCCTTGCGGGCCACGGTGACCCACTGGGGCTGGTACAAAAAGGCGTGGACCGACTCCTCGGCCAGCAGGCGCTGCGCTTCGCCCAGCAGCCGGGCACGGTCGCTGGCGCGGGGGGTGTTCTTGATTTTTTCCCACAGCGCATTGAAGCGGGGCGACTGGTAGCCCCAGTAGTAGTCGGCCTTGGCGAAGTTGCCGAGGTCGAAGGGCTCGACATGCGAGATCAGCGTCAGGTCGTAGTTCTTGGCGCCATAGGTGCCGCTGAGCCACTGGGCCCATTCCACGTTCTGGATTTTGGCGACGATGCCGATCTTGGCGAGCTGGGCGGCAACCACTTCGCCGCCCTGGCGGGCGTAGGGCGGTGGGGGCAGGGTGAGCGTCAGTTCCAGCGGCGTCTTGATCCCGGCCTCGGCCAGCAGCCTTTTGCCTTTTTCGATGTCGAAGGGCTGGATGCCGGTGGTGTCCACATAGCCAAAGGCCCCGGGCACGTAGTGGCTGCCGATCGGCACCCCCAGGCCGTCGCCCGCCCCTTCGATGACGGCCTTGCGGTCGATGGCGGCCGCGATCGCACGGCGCACGCGCACATCGTTCAAGGGCTTGCGGGCGTTGTTCAGGGCCAGGATGGTTTTGGCGCGCGAGCCGCTGACCCGCACCTGAAAGCGGGGCTGGGCCTTGAAGGGGGCCACGCTGCGCGGTGTCACGCGGGGGAAGGCGTCCACATCGCCGGCCAGCAAGGCCGTGACCTGGGCGGCCGGTTCCGAAATGAAACGGAAGGTGGCGCGCCGGATCGGGAGGGCGCCGGCTTGGCGAAAGCCCTCCCAGGCCGTGAGCGTGACCGAGGCCCCCTTGCTCCAGGCGCCGAGCTGGTAAGGCCCCGTGCCCACCGGCTGGGTGGCATTGCTGTCTGCGCTGCGGGGCTCCACGAGGATGGAGGTGGCCTGGCCCAGCACGAACAGAAAGTCCGGGTCGATCTCTTTGTGGATCAGCACCACCGTGTGCTCGTCGACGACCTGGGTGCTGAGCTGCGCAAAAGTGCGTTTGTCCTTGTTGGTGCTTTGCGCGCTGCCCGCGCGATCGAAAGAGAACTTCACGGCGGCGGCATTGAAGGGCTGGCCGTTCTGGAACTTCACGCCGCGGCGCAGCCGGAAGGTGTAGGTGCGCAGATCGGGCGAGACCTCCCAGCTCTCCGCCAGCAGGGGGGTCACGGTGCCGTCCGGGTGGATTTTGGTCAGCGTCTCGAAAATGTTGTACAGCACGATCTCGGCAATCGCCGAAGCGGCCCCGGCCGTGGGGTCGAGCCCCGGGGGTTCCAGGGTCATGCCCAGCACCACCGTGTCCTTGCGGCCCTGTGCGCAGGCCTCCTGCAGGGTTGCCCAGGGCAGGGCGCTCAGGGCGCTGGTGGCAAGAAGGGAGCGGCGATTCAGCATGTACGGACTCTTCAGAAGAAAAACAGACAAGCCCGCAGCCCCTTCAGGGGCCTGGAGGCGGGGGCTGGGGGGCTTTGGCACGATACGGGCCATCATGCCTCGCCCGGGGGGCCCACCCTGGCCTGTGCTGCTGCCGCACGCCGGCGGCGTGCATGGCCTGGCTGGATCTGCGGGACGGCCGCCACCAGCGACTGGGTGTAGGGATGCTGGGGCTGGTGGAACAGGGTGGCCGGGCTGCCGCGCTCCACGATCCGGCCCTGGTACAGCACCAGGACGTCGTCGCACAGGTGTTGGACCACGGCCAGATCATGGCTGATGAGCAGGTAGGTGACGCCACAGGCTTCTTGCAGGGACTGCAGCAAATTCAGCACCTGGGCCTGCACCGAGACATCCAGCGCGCTCACGGGTTCGTCGGCCACGATCAGGCGCGGCCGGGTGATGAGGGCCCGGGCCAGGGCGATGCGCTGGCGTTGTCCCCCCGAGAACGCGTGGGGGTATTGGTCGAGGTCGGTGGGGCGCAGGCCCACCTGCGCCAGGATCTGGGCCGCCTGCTCGCGTTGCGCGCCGGGCGAGACGCCTCCTTGCGCCCGCAAGGCCTCGGTCACGGTGCGGCCGACGGTCTGGCGCGGGTCCAGGGAGCCGTAGGGGTCCTGGAAGACCATTTGAACGTCGCGGCGTGCCTGGCGCAGGGCCGCCGGCGCCAGGGTGTGCGGGTCGCGCCCCATCCACTGCACCGTGCCCGCGGTCGGGCGCTCCAGCGCCATGACCAGCCGGGCCAGGGTGGACTTGCCCGAGCCCGATTCCCCCACGATCCCCAGGTTGCGGCCCGCCGTGAGGGTGAAGCCCACCCCTTCGAGCGCGGGCCGGGGCGGAGGCCGCCGGAACAGGTGTGTTCGGGGCTGCGGGTAGGCCTGCGCCAGGTCGGTGACCTGAAGCAGGGGAGGCTCGCTGGCCAGGGGGGCAGGTGCCATCATGCCGGCCCTTCGGGCGCTTCAGCGCGGAAGCGCATGGCCAGGGCCTCGTGGCGCAGGCAGCGCACCGTGTGGGGGCCGTCGGCATCGTGGGCCACCTGCGTGGCCGGGGGGCGCACCGTGTGGCAGCGGTCTTCGGTGTCGCTGCAGCGCCCGGCGAAGGGGCAGCCCGCAGGCAGGTCTGCCAGCGCGGGGACCGTGCCGGGAATCGTGGCCAGACGTGCGCGTCGGCCGGGGGGTGGGGCGCTGTGCATCTGCGGCCGTGCCGCGAACAGGCCCCGGGTATAGGGGTGGGCCATGGCCGCAAACACCGAGGCCGTCGAGCCGCTTTCCACGACGCTGCCGCCATACATCACCAGCATGCGGTCGGTGTTCTGGGCAATCAGCCCCAGGTCGTGCGAAATCAGGATCAAGGCCATCTGGCGTTCTTCCACCAGGTCGTTGATCAGGTCCAGGATCTGTTGCTGCAGGGTCACGTCCAGGGCCGTGGTGGGTTCATCGGCAATCAGCAGATCGGGTTGGCAGGCCAGGGCCATGGCGATGGTGATCCGCTGGCGCTGGCCGCCAGAAAACTGGTGCGGGTAGGCGTCGAACTGCTGCGCGGCGCGGGGAATCCCCACCCGGTCCAGCAAGGCCGTGGCGGCCTTGCGTGCGCTGGCCGCGTCCAGGCCCTGGTGCCGCCGCAAGGGTTCCGCCACCTGGCGGCCGATGCGGTGCACGGGGTTCAGGGCCGTCATCGGCTCCTGGAAGACCATGGCGATGCGGTTGCCCCGCAAGCGGCACCAATCGGCATCGCGCAGCCCCATCAGCTCCTGGCCCTGAAAGCGGATGCTGCCGGAAACCCTGGCGCTGTCGGGCAGCAGGCCCATCAGCGCCAGGGCGGTGAGCGATTTGCCGCAGCCCGATTCGCCGATCAGACCCAGGGTCTGTCCGCGCTCCAGCGTGAAGTCCAGGTCCCGCACGGCATCGACCGGGCCGCGCGGGGCCGGCAGCTGGATCTGGAGGCGGGAGACTTCGAGCAAGGGCATCGGGGGCATTGGTGCAGGGCTCAGCGCGGGCGCGACAGGCGCGGGTCCAGCAGGTCGCGCAGGCCGTCGCCCAGCAGGTTCAGGCCGAGCACGGCCAGGGCAATCGCCAGGCCCGGCCACACGGCCAGCAGCGGCGCCTGGAACATCAGGGTCTGTGCATCGTTCAGCATGCGGCCACAGGAGGGCTGGGGGGGCTGGGTGCCCAGCCCCAGATAGGACAGGGCGGCCTCGGCCAGGATGGCCAGGGCGAACTGGATGGTGGCCTGCACGATCAGCGTCGGCAGGATATTGGGCAGCACATGGTCGAGGGTGATGCGCCAGGGCCCCTGGCCACAGGCCCGGGCGGCCAGGATGTATTCGCGGGCGTGGACGGCATTGGCCGAGGCGCGGGTGACGCGCACGAAGGTCGGCACATTGAACAGGGCGATCGCCAGGATTGCATTGGCCAGCCCGGCCCCGAACACCGCCGTCATCATGATCGCCGACAGAATGGCCGGAAACGCCAGGGAGAAGTCCGCGAGCCGCATGATCCAGGCCTCCACCCCGCCACGGCGGGCAGAGGCCAGCAAGCCCAGTGCCGTACCGAGGGACAGCCCGATGCCGACCGCCACGACCCCCACCAGCAGGGAGCTGCGCGCGCCCACGAGCAAGAGCGAGGCCACGTCCCGGCCAAAGGCATCGGTGCCCAGCCAGTGCAGCGCGGTCGGGGGCTGTAATTTTTGGGCCAGGTCCATGTCGTAGGGGGACCAGGGCGTCCAGACCCACGAGAGTCCCGCCGCGGCCACCAGCAGCAGCGACAGCAGGGCCCCGAGCACCAGGCTGGGGTGGCGCAGCGCCCGCCGCAGCAAGCCTGCAGGGGCCAGAGGGACGAGGACGGCGTGCACAGGCATGGTGTGGTGCGGTGGCTCAGGCGGCACGGGCCTGCACGCGGGGGTCGATGGCGGCATACAGCAGGTCGATGGCGAAATTCACCACCATCACCAGGGCCACCAGCAGCATCACGCAGTTGCGCACCACCACCAGGTCCCGGTTGGCAATCGATTGAAACATCAGGCGCCCCAGGCCGGGCAGGTAGAACACGTTTTCCACCACGATGGTGCCCGCCAGCAGGTGGGCAGATTGCAGCCCCATCACCGTGACCACTGGAATCATGGCGTTGCGCAGCGCATGGCCCCACAGCGCCGCCCGCCGCGACAGCCCCTTGGCGCGTGCCGTGCGCACAAAGTCTTCGCCCAGCACGTCGAGCACGGCCGACCGGGTGATGCGCGCCAGGATGGCCGCCTGCACCAAGGCCAGGGCCAGGGCTGGCAGCACCAAGGCCTGCAGGGCCTGCCAGGGGCCGCCTCCGCTGTCTTCGGTCCAGCCGGGGAAGCCGCCCGCCGGAAACCATGGCCACTTCACCGAGAACAGCAGGATCAGCAACAGGGCCAGCCAGAAGTTGGGCAGGGCCATGCCGATCTGGGCCAGGCCCATGGCACCGATATCGCCGAGACGGCGGTGGCGTGAGGCCGCGAAGACGCCGGTGGTCAGCGCCAGCACCGTGGTCAGGGCCATGGCCATCAGCGCCAGGGGCACGGTGAGGGCCAGGCGCTCCAGCACCAGCGCCCGCACCGGCGTGCTGTAGGCGGCACTTTGGCCCAGGTCGCCCGTGAGCAGTCCCCGGAGCCAATGCCCATAGCGCTGGGCTGCGGGCTGGTCCAATCCCAATTGGGTCGCCAGGGCGGCCACGGCCTCGGGGGCGGCGTCGGGGCCCATCAGCATCTGCGCGGCATTGCCCGGCAAGACCTCCAGCGCCCAGAACACGACGAGGGACGCGCCGAGCAGGGTGGTCAGCAAAGTCAGTGAGCGTTGGAGCAGAAACAGGCCCATGGGGTCTCAGGCGAAAAGGGCAATGGTGGGGTGTCGTGGACGGGCGCGCCCGAGCATAGCGGCAAACACCGGGCAACTGGTCTCTCCAGGCCGGTGCCCGGCGCTTTCAAGGGTCCGGGGCATGGGCGCGGATAATGGCGCCCATGATGCCTGCCCTGTTTTTGTCGGCCTGTGCCGGACCTGTTGCCTGCGGGAGTCCCGTATGGCGCTGATGATCACTGATGAATGCATCAATTGCGATGTCTGTGAGCCCGAGTGCCCCAACCAGGCGATCTACCTGGGCCCTGAAATCTACGAAATCGACCCGGCCAGATGCACGGAGTGTGTCGGGCATTTTGACGAGCCGCAGTGCGTGCAGGTGTGCCCCGTGGCCTGTATTCCCGTCCATCCCCAGCATGTCGAAAGCCGTGAAACCCTGTGGCAGAAGTTTCAACGGCTCCAGGCGGGGACCGCCTTGTGATCCCTGATTTTGGCCTCCAGGCCACGTCTGTCCTGGGCTTCGTGCTATCTATTTTGTGATTCGGCTCCGTCCAGAACCGGTCCGGGCCGTCCTTCCTCGACGACAAAGCGGGCCAGGGTGCGGGCGCTGCTGTCTTCCTGCAGGGGATCGTCGAGCACCCGCAAATGGGTGGTCCAGCGCTGGGGGGTCAGGTCGGCCAGGCCATAGCCGCGCTGTTCGCAGCGGGCCAGCAGCACATGCGGGTTCTGCCGCACGATGGCATCGACCTGGGCCTGGGTGCTGCCTGAGCGGGACGTCAGGGAGGTTCCGCAGAACTCGCTGGCGATCACGGCGCCCGGGGAGGCGGTGTCGGGTGGGGCGCCTGCGGCCCGCACCTGGCAGACATAGTTCTGGTGGATGTCGCCGCCCAGCAGCACGGTGTTGCGCGGAGCATGTCCGGCGATCGCCTGGAGCAGGCGGCTGCGTGCGGCCGGGTAGCCGTCCCAACTGTCGCTGGAGACCACGCCCGAGGGGTAGCGGCGTGGGGAGAACAGGGTTTGCTGGGCCAGCACGGTCCAGACGGTGGCGCCGGGGCGGGCGTCAGCGGCCAGGCCGGCGCCCAGCCAGTGCTCCTGGGCCGGGCCCAGCAGGCTGCGCTGCGCCTCCGACAGGGCCCCGCAGTCCTGAGGCCGCACGGCGGGGGCGCTGCTGCTGTCGCTGGGGCGGCAGGCTTGCCTGCTGCGGTATTGCCGGCTGTCGAGCAGGTGCAGGTGGGCCAGGCGCCCCCAGCGCAGGCGCCGGTACAGCTGCAGGCTGTGGAAGCCGGAGGCCTCCAGGCTGCTCGCCCGCAAGGGCATGTTTTCGTAAAACGCCTGCCACGCCGCGCTGCGCAAGGCCAGGAAATGGGTGGGGTCGCCCCGCCCCAGGGCACCGGCGTAATCGTTCTGGACTTCGTGGTCGTCCCAGACCACAGCCCAGGGGCAGCTGGCGTGGGCGGCTTGCAGCTGCGGATCGCTTTTGTACAGGGCATAGCGGTCGCGGAAGTCGGCCAGCGTGCTGGCGTGGCGCAGGGGGTGCGTGCGCGCCAAGCCGCTGCTGTCCTTGGGGGAGGCGTATTCGTAAAGGTAATCGCCCAAAAACAGCACCAGGTCAGGGTGGTCGGCCGCGACATGGCGCCAGGCCGCGTAATGGCCGTGTTCCCAGCGCTGGCAGGATGCAAAGGCGATGCGCACGGCGGCCGGCATGGCATCGTCGGCCGGGGCGGTGCGGGTGCGTCCCGGGGTGCTGACGGCGTCGCCGTGCCAAAAACGGTAGTGGTACCACCGGTCTGGCGCCAGGCCCGTCAGTTCGACGTGGACGCTGTGGCCCCAGTGGGGCTCGGCGCTGGCCTGGCCGCGCCGCACGATGCGGCGAAAGCCCGGGTCGTCGGCCAATTCCCAGTGCACGGTCTGGGGGCTCAGGGCTTGCAGGGGGTCTTCGGGCAGCAGGCGCGTCCACAGCACCACGCCGTCGGGTGTGGGGTCCCCGCTGGCCACCCCCAGGCCAAAGGGGTCATGGCGCAAGCGGGTCTGGCTCCAGGCCCAGCGGGGCAGGGCGGTGGCTGCTGCAAGGTGGGTGGCCTGGCGCAGAAACCCGCGCCGGGGCACGGGCGTTGCGGCATCGCAAAGGCGCAGCATGTTCAGGCCGCCAGAGCCCGGTTTCTGCCCGAACGCTGGGCTTGCCGCATGGCGTGGTCGGCCCGCAGCAGGGCTTCTGTCGGGGTTTCGTCTGTGCGCAGTTCCGCCACGCCCGCACTGAAGGTGATGAGCACTTGCTCGGAGCCCTCCAGAAACAGGCGGGTCGTGAGCTCGCGCTGCAGCCTTTGCACCGCGGCCAGCGCATCGTTCGCGGGCGTGTCGGGCAGCACCAGCACGAACGCTTCTGCGCCGTAGCGGGCGAGCAGGTCCTGGGCCCGCAGGGCGTTCTGGGTGACCTCGGTGAGGTGGTGCAGCGCGGCTTCGCCCAGGGGCGCACCCCGGTGTTCCTGCAAGGCCTGGAAGGCATCGATGTCCATCAGGACCAGGCTCAAGGGCGAGCCCAGGCGGCGGGTGCGCGCGATTTCTCGCTCCAGGGCCTCTTCCAGGCCTTTGCGGTTCAGGGCCCCTGTGAGCGGGTCGTGGCGCATTTGGGCGCTGGTGCGGTCCAGGGCCTGCTGCAACTGGCTGATTTCGGCTTGTTTCTGCACCGCGTGCGTGCGCAGTTCTTCCAGCTCGCCGTGGACCATCCGGCTGTCCAGGGCCATGGTGCGGGTCGCATTCAGGGCTTCGTGCAGCGCGGGGGTGATTTCTTCCAGGGTGCGGGCCTGGCCAATGAGGTCGGCGCAGCGTGCCATCGTGTCCTGGTAGCTGCTGCTGGAGGCGGTGATCTGGGCCAGTCGCTCCAGGAAGGCGGCCAGCATGTCTTTCATCACCGCCTGGGCTTCGACGGTTCTGGCCTTGGCCTCGGTCTGTTTGAAGATGACGTCTTTGAGCCGCCGCTGGACTTCTTCCAGCCGCCTTCGGCTCAAAGGCGGGGTGGAGGCCGCCACCAGCGCCTCGACCTGCGTGTGCAGCCAGGGGTTGTCCACGCTCAGGGCGGCGATGTTCTCAAACACGGTGTGCAGCAGTTGCAGCAGGCTGCTCCGAATGACCGCCTGGTCGTCGGTGGTGAAGGAAAGCCGGTAGGTGAAGTTGGCCAGCATCCGCTGGACGGTGGAGGCGGGCGGCGCGGTGTCCCGAAGAAACCCCATCAGCTCCTGCGCCAGGTCGTGTACGCGGGCATCGTCTTCTCCCAGGGCCGGCAACAGGTGATCGATCAGGCGGGCCAGGGCTTCTGCCAGGTCTGTGGGCAAGGTCCGGAGCTCTTGCGCCGCCGGGAGGGCCGGCACGGTGTCCACGGGGTGCAGCCCCAGATGGGCATATCCCACCAGCACGTTCTGCACCGCAGACCAGTCGTTTTGCGCCACGGCCCTTTGGAATTGCTCCAGCAGGCGCTTTTGTGCCGGCGTCTGGCCCGGCAGCACCCGGAGGATATGTTGCAAGGGGCCTGCGGGGAAGGCGGCAGGAGAACGTGTTCCGGCGATTTCGTCGTAGAGCGCGGTGTAGTTGTCGGGTGTGGGCGAGAGGCGGCGCAGCGCCAGCTGCCGGAGCGTCTCACGGGCGATATCGGCGGGTTGTCGGTCTGGCATGTGGGGAAGAGGCCGGTGTCCCATGGACGGAGGGGCTTGAGTGTGACA